>CAZBTA010000608.1:0-1501 GCA_964494515.1 uncultured Bryobacter sp. | reverse complement strand
CCATGGAATGCCTCAGGCTGGAGGAGCAGCAATTGCTCGAACACCTGCGCATAGAGCTTGGCGACCTGCGTCACCTCCAACCGGCTGCCGAGGAACACGGCGTAGTCGAGGCGCTTGTGGCGGGGCTCTTCGGCGTCGAAGATGCTGATCTCATCGCCTTCAACATCCATCGCGGTGTCTACATTTGGTGCCGGCCAGACGTCGAGGAACCGTTTTGCGATGCGCTCGGCACGCCCTTCAACCTCAGCAACTCCCCAGCGGTCGAGCGCCTGAAGGTCTCGGTTCAACCAGAGACGGCTGAAGCGATAGCCCTGCTCCCCACCCCCATCATTCATGTCACGCTTCTCGGCGAAGGTTTTATTCCCGAGGCGCCCGTTGTTGCCGGAAAGCGTGAGGTTTCCTGCCGTGTTGAGGTACTTCTCGCTGAGCAGCGCATATTCGTCTGCCTCCAGCCCGCTCTGCCATGCGGGATCGGGGTTCTGTGGGAAGATATGCTCGATGGTGATGTCGGGGGTCGTGACGTCGACAGGTTCACGGTTGTTGTGGTTTTCCAGACGCTCAAAAAAGTAAGTCCGGGTCCGGCTCTTGGTGCTGTAAAGGTCCTTCTCCCTCAGCATTGCAATGACTTCGGCATCACGGGGGAAGCGCTGGGTCCCGGTGCGCTGCATCAATGATCGCTCGATCGACGCGACGTAGTCCGCGGGATCGACCCTCTCGTACAAGCTCATGAAAATCTTGTTCAGAGCGTTGGTCGGCAGGCTGAGAATGAATCTTCGCCAGACATAGCTTTGTACGAGCCGCAAGATCGCTTTGAACTGGTCTCTTGTGATGATGTTTTTCGAATAATCCCGATAGACTGGCATCAGAAAAGGGTAGGCAACGTTGATCTCAAGTGTCTTGATGTATTCAAGTTCACGCGAGATGATTGCATCGGTTTCTATCTTTGGATTCAGAAGCTTTGCGTAGACGTAGGACAGGTCCAGAATTTCTTCGAGAGAGTCTGTAAGCTCTTGTGAACTAGGAAAGGGAAAGCGTTCCTTGAACTTCTCGTAGACCGAGCCCTTGTTCGGAATCTCCTTCTGCTTGAGCGTCAGGAAGTCGCGGATGAAATCCGAGACGCGGCTATCGTTGACTTCGAGATTGCGGGCGTTCGCTTCGATCGGTTCCCAGAACTTCCGGAAAATCTGCTCCTGCTCACGGCGGGGCAGGCCCATGAGAATATAATTTCGGATGAGGTCAGCCTGGGATAGCTCCAAGCCGGTCGAATTCAGGCTTTCGAAGATCCGCTGAGGGTTGTCCTTCCCCCGTTCCAGCGCAATTTCAACGAATATGAGCTTCGAGAGGCCCTTGAGAACAGTGTCGAAATTGCCTTCGCTGATCCGGCTTTCAAAGAAGCGGAAGTTTTCCAGAAGCCGCGAATAGCCCGAGACCTTTGCTCCCTCTTTCGGATCCATAATCTGGCGAAGGGCGGCCTTGTTGTTGTCCGTGGGCTTCAGCTTCA
>CAZBTA010000607.1:0-1512 GCA_964494515.1 uncultured Bryobacter sp. | reverse complement strand
CGGGCCCGATGAGCAGGCCGATCTTTTCGGGATCGATCTGGATCGTCTGGATGCGAGGGGCGAACTTGCTGAGGTCGGCGCGGGGCGCGGGGAGCGAGCCGAGCATGACCTTGAGGATCTCGATGCGAGCATCGCGCGCCTGGAAGATCGCGGTCTTGGCGATCTCAAAGGGCAGGCCGTTGATCTTGAGGTCGAGTTGGAAGCCCGTGATGCCCTTGGTGGTGCCTGCGAGCTTGAAGTCCATATCGCCGAAGTGATCTTCCTCACCGAGGATATCGGTGATCGTGACCCACTTGGAGATCGAGCCATCGGCGGCGCTCTCGGTCATGAGGCCGCAAGAGATGCCGGCCACAGGAGCGATGATCGGTACGCCGGCATCCATGAGGGCCAGACAGCCGCCGCAGATCGAGGCCATCGAAGTCGAGCCGTTGGACGACATGATCTCGGAGACGACGCGGATCGAGTAGGGGAAGGCGTCCTCCGGGGGCAACACCGGCACGAGCGAGCGCTCGGCGAGGGCGCCGTGGCCGATTTCGCGGCGGCCAGGCGAGCCGAAGCGGCCCGTCTCACCGACCGAGAAGGGAGGGAAGTTGTAGTGGAGGATGAAGCTCTTGGACTTCACGCCGCCGGTGAGCGCATCGAGGTCCTGGGCATCCTTGGTCGGCCCAAGCGTCGTGATCGCGATGTTCTGCGTGTCGCCGCGCTGGAAAGTGGCGGAGCCGTGCACGCGGGGCAGCACGCCGACCTCGGCATGGAGCTTGCGGACGGATTTGGAGTCGCGACCGTCGGCGCGCACACCCTTCTCGAGGACGTTCTTGCGGTAGGCTTTGTACTGCAGATCTTCGAAGACGACGTTGAGATCGACATCGGTGAACTTGCCTTCGCCGAGGCGGGCGGCGAGGGCGACCTTGGCTTCTTCCTTGAGAGCCTTCACGGCGGCGCTGCGCTCAGCCTTCTCCTTGCCGAAGATGGCGGCGACGAGGCGCTCGGTCGGTACGACCTCCTCGATGATCGCACGGGCCTCGGCAGTGGCGCCGACGAGCGGGAAGGTGCTCTTGGCCTTGCCGGCGAGCTTCTGGAGCTCCTCGATCGCGGCGATGATGGGCTGGATGGCCTGATGGCCGAACTCCAGCGCGCGGATGAAGTCCTCTTCCGCGATCTGGTCGGCGCTGCCTTCGATCATCAGCATGTCCTTCTTGGTGCCGACGTAGATGAGGTCGAGCGACGAGGCGAACATCTGCTCGATCGTGGGATTAGCGACGAATTGGCCGTCGATCTGCGCGACGCGCACGCAGCCGATCGGCCCATTCCACGGGATATTCGAGATCGCGAGGGCGGCGCTGGCGCCATTGACCATCGGGATATCGGCTTCGTTGATCTGGTCGGCCGACAGGAGCTGGCCGATGATCTGGACCTCATTCAGAAGGCCCTCGGGGAAAAGGGGGCGGCAGGGGCGATCGCAGAGGCGGGAGGTGAGGATCTCCTTCTCGGAGGGGCGGCCCTCGCGCTTGA
>CAZBTA010000606.1:0-1515 GCA_964494515.1 uncultured Bryobacter sp. | reverse complement strand
AGCTCTCCGGGATAAGACAGGTACAGACTGTCGATGCCCCAGCGCAGGGGCTGAAAGAAGAGGGCATTGCTGTTATCAGGTGCTGTGTTACTGGGCGGCGCACCTGTTCCGCGCCGGTTTCCGACGGCCGCTTCGCGTCCGGCGGAAACCGGTGCGGCTTGGTCTCGCTTCCGCGAAGCATTGCGGTGATGTCTCATGTCGAACTCCTGTGGTGGTTGAGGGAGTTCGCATGGTCTTGACATGCCCTGCGCCGAAATAGCCCTTGCAGGCTTCGAAAAATGGCACGCGACGTGGCGTACTATTTCTCGTCGTTACGGATCAACGACTTGTGGCGGCTAGGCCGTCATTCTTCCGAGGGGTTTTTGCGAGGTGGACGGCCCCTTCTTGCGCTTACGTGAGCGGGAGCTACCTCTTGAATCCAACGACGAACGGTTCGCTCTTCGTACCGCATTGCATCCCCGAGCTTGAGGATTCGCTCGTCACGGCACATATCCGCAATGGTTTTGTCAGGCTCCAGCTTCCAGATCGAGGCGGCGATGACTTGGCACGCGATGCGAGCTTTCTGGCTGGGGCGCGGTTCGGCTTCACTTGCTGCCGAACTACTGTCTGCTTCGTCTTCGTCAGGGGCGGAAACAGATTCCACTGGATGCTCGGAACCAGGTACATGAGGATGGGGTTTGGCCTGGCGGCCGGTCTCTGCCTGGCCGTCGTCATCGTCCTCGAAGGGCCAGCGGTAGTCTGTCCATCCAGCAGGAAACCAGAACTCCGGGAGCGGAATTGAGCATCGCTCGCACCAGTCCTTGAACTGGAAACGCTCGATGACAGAGTGGTTCAGCAGCTTCCGGCTGAAGCGTTCACCGCGTATGGCTGCATTGATGTCGTCTAGCCAATGTCGGATGTGAAAGGGGGCAATCTGCGGATCAACGCCATTCCACTTTTTGTGGTCGAGTGTTTCGCAGACCAGCTGGTCTTTCAAGATTGCCTCTAGCAATGTGCTGAAGTTGTCCCGAACCGACACAGGTATCAACAGCCTTGGGCGACCCGGATCACAGCCTGCCCACCTAAACCCGATGGTCCATAGCTGAAGTTGATCGACAACTAGAGGCATACCAAGCCGCGCACGCGGACCACACATGAGAACTTGTTCGACTTCTTCACGGCTCCATCCATCTCAAGGAGGGGCTTCTACTAAAAAACCGGAGCGGTACAGCCCTCTGGTGAAGGCGGCGTAAGCCGTCAATTTCAGGCTTTTCAATCGTCAATGAGAATTCGGACCGAGACGCTAAGTGCTCGGCCTTCCGCTCCAGTCGTTCTAGAACTGCTTTCCAATGAGGCACAACCTAGCGCAGTGGCGTCGGGGTCGTGGATTGACCTAGACGGTACTTTATTGGGCTTTCCACAAGTAGAACATAGCGCCGCATCAACTACGATGTAACGAAAATCCCCTCATGAAGTCGAGCGGGGAGCCAAGCCAGCTTCTATCGGGAGTGCATCGATGATTGTCGTGAAGTTCAG
>CAZBTA010000605.1:0-1524 GCA_964494515.1 uncultured Bryobacter sp. | reverse complement strand
GGCTCGCGCCTGACGGCCTGGGAGCTGGCCAACGAGGGAATTCCGGTGACCCTGTGCGCCGATTCGGCGCTGGCGCATCTGATGAAGACCAAGGGCATCACCTGGGTGGTGGTGGGCGCGGACTGCATCGCTGCCAATGGCGACGTGGCCAGCAAGATCGGCACCTACCAGTTGGCGGTCAGCGCCATGCACCATGGTGTGCGCTTCATGGTGGTGGCGCCGAGCACCAGCATCGACCTGAACCTGGCCACCGGCGAGGATATCCCGCTGGAAGAGCGTGACGCCGACGAGTGGCTGGACTTTGGCGGTGCCCCGGCGGTACGGGATGTGCAGGTATTCAACCCGGTGTTCGACGTGACCCCGGCCGACCTGATTGACGTTATCGTGACCGAGCGGGGTGTTGTCGAGCGCCCGGATACCGCCAAACTGGCCCAGTTGATTTGCCGCAAGCGTCTGCACTGATGCCTCGGTAGAACGCGTACTTTGTGGGAGCGGCCTTGCGTCGCGATAGGGCCGCAAAGCGGCCCCGGGATGTCGGCGAAGAAGCAAAAATTGCCGGGGCTGCTGCGCAGCCCTTTCGCGACACAAGGCCGCTCCCACAATGACCGTGTACTGCCGTTCAGATCTCCCCACCGCCCCCGCCTTTGTGATAACATCCGGCAGTTTCCAAGACCGCCCAAAGTGGCGGCCTTCATTGCGCAGATCCATGGCACAACTCATTGATTTGTCGTAAGTCGTCGCACCCTTATGCGCTGCGGCGGCGAGCTTCGTTCGGCCCTTGATGGAGCTGCGAAGTTTCACCAGAAAAAGGAATCAGGCTTCTCATGGGCGAACTGGCCAAAGAAATCCTCCCGGTCAATATCGAAGACGAACTGAGACAGTCTTACCTCGACTACGCGATGAGCGTGATTGTCGGGCGAGCGCTGCCCGATGCGCGTGACGGCTTGAAGCCCGTGCATCGCCGCGTTCTCTATGCGATGAGCGAACTGGGCAACGACTGGAACAAGCCGTACAAGAAATCCGCCCGTGTGGTCGGTGACGTGATCGGTAAGTACCACCCGCACGGCGATACCGCGGTCTACGACACAATCGTGCGTATGGCCCAGCCATTCTCGCTGCGCTACCTGCTGGTCGACGGCCAGGGCAACTTCGGTTCGGTGGACGGCGACAACGCCGCGGCCATGCGATACACCGAAGTGCGCATGACCAAGCTGGCGCACGAGCTGCTGGCCGACCTGCACAAGGAAACCGTCGACTGGGTGCCCAACTACGACGGCACCGAGCAGATCCCGGCGGTCATGCCGACGCGTATTCCCAACCTGCTGGTCAACGGCTCCAGCGGTATCGCCGTGGGCATGGCGACCAATATCCCGCCGCACAACCTCGGCGAGGTCATCGATGGCTGCCTGGCGCTCATCGACAACCCGGAAGTCACCATCGATGAGCTGATGCAGTTCATCCCTGGCCCGGACTTCCCGACTGCCGGCATCATCAACGGTCGCCAGGGCATCATCGAGGCCTATC
>CAZBTA010000604.1:0-1530 GCA_964494515.1 uncultured Bryobacter sp. | reverse complement strand
ATCGCCGCAAGGGTTGTCAGAGTAGTAGCGTTGCCAGGTGGAGATCATGTCGGGGCGGGTCCACCAGGGGAGTTCTGCGGGGAGGTGGGTGGTGAGCCAGGTGGTGGCTTCGGCGTAGGTGAGGGGGCGGGGGCCGAAGAGGTGGCGGAGGCCGTACATGACGAGGCGGCGCTGGATGTAGAGTTTGGTGGCGGCGAGGGCGAAGAAGCGGTCCTTCAGCTCGCGACGGAGGCGGCGGGCGATGAGGGGATCGATGGCCAGGGCGGCGAGGATGCCGGCGGCTTTGTTGCGATCGAGGACGCTGGGGCGGAGGAAGAGTTCGAAGGCGGGGTCGGGGTCCATGGCGAGGGTGTGCTCGGTGCACCAGAGGAAGCGGATGATGGGGCTCAAGGCGCGGGCGGCCCAATCGCGGACGGTGGCATCCTCGTCGCGCATGGCGTCGACGAGGGGCTGGACGATGGCGCTTTTCTCAGCTGCCCAGCCGAGGGCGAAGGCGGCGGTGGCGCGCTGGGCGGGGTCGGCGTCAGTGGTGAGGCAAGAGATGAGGAGATCGGTTTGGGCTGTTTGGCCTCGGAGCGCGGCGATGAGCTGGTCCTCAATGGCGCGGAGGGGCGGCCAGGCGATGCGGTAGTGGCCCTGAGACTCGTCGATCTTGTACTGGCCGCGCTCGGCGTCGGGCAGGCTGGTGTAGTTGTCGAACTCGACGTCGTAGGCGGCGCGGAGGGTGGCGAAGATTGCTGGCAACGGGATGTGGCCCGCAGGCGTGGGGCGGAAGGGAGGGGGGAGGGGTTCGCCTTTGTCGATGATGTCGATGAAGAGCTGGCCGCGGCAATCGTGTTGGGGCGTGCCGCGCCAGAGGAAGACATCGACGAAGGCGAAGTGGCCGGAGGCCATGAGGGTGGAGCGGATCTGAGCGGTGTCGATGGGGAGGGTGGCGCCTTCGGTGAGGCCGGCGAGGGCGAAGATGGCGGGCGAGGAGAGGCGGCGATTGCCGAAGCAATCGAGCGTGAGGAGCTTGACCTCGGGGCAGGTGGGCATGGCTGGCAGCTTAGCACCGCAGTTAATACTGGAGGCGATAGGTGGAAGCGATGGCGCCTCAGTTGACTGTGTGGGCGGGCGTGACCGTGTTTGTGCGAGTGGCCGAAGCTCAGTGGAGCGGAGGGTTGAGCCGGAGGCGGTGGAGGTCGGTGAAGATGTATTTGAGTTCGGTGGAAGTGATCGTGGCAGTGGGGCGATGGAAGATGGTCCAGCCGAAGTAGTTGACTCTCGTCCAGCCATATAAGAGGTTGATGTCTTCGAGGTTGACTGACGCCGCGTGAAACAGCAGGACGGTATGGGAACTTGGGGAAACGGCTACTTTTGCCTCGAAGCAGTAGAGATGAGGTTCAATGCTGAGGTCACGATAGATGGGTCCTTGCGGGAAGATTCCGTGGGGTTGCAGCAGAGTCGCTGGAGAAAGAACGGTGAGTTCGTCCGACGGAATTGCCTTAAGCCCAAGGGTTGCTGCGAGCCGGCGGAGGCGGTAGCTGG
>CAZBTA010000603.1:0-1545 GCA_964494515.1 uncultured Bryobacter sp. | reverse complement strand
GCTCAGCGGGAAGCGGATGTACATCATCACAACCAGACGGTTCACCTCCGGCGAAGAGTGGAAATGGCGGAACGGATTCTTCGCGGTGCTCATCCGGCCGGGCTAGCAGCGCACCCCAAACTCGGCCATACCTTTGACAGTGCCCCGAGACCAGCACGTGCCCATCGTTGCATCGGAATGCTAATTGCTGAACTAGTCTCTTCCAACCGGGCTGGACCGTGCTAGCTTTCGCTTGCTCGGAAGTTATGGCCGCGCGAGTCTTGAGGAAGACGATTAGGGGCAAGGCCGCAATGATGCGGCCTGACTTGAAAGCAGAGGGGAAACTTATGCGCAATTTCTGGAAGAGTCTGCTGGCGATGATTACCGTGGCCATTGCCATGGTGGCCACACCCGCAGCGGCTCAGGCGACTCGCACCTGGGTTTCGGGGGTGGGAGATGACGCCAATCCTTGCTCTCGTACAGCGCCGTGCAAGACCTTCGCTGGCGCGATCAGCAAGACTGCGGCAGGTGGAGAGATCAATGTGCTCGATCCCGGCGGATTCGGCGCGCTTACCATAACCAAGTCGATCACGATCCGGTCCGACAGCATTGAGGCTGGCGTTCTCGTTAGCGGAACCAACGGTTTCATAATCAATGCGGCGACCACGGATACGGTCGTTATCGACGGCATCGATTTCGAAGGCCTTGGGACAGGTCTGAACGGAATCAAGGTGCTTCAAGCCCGCAATGTAGTTGTACGCAATTCGGTGATCCGCAATTTCCGCGAGGCTGCGACAGGCAGTGGAATTTCGCTGGAAAACGCCGGAATCGCAACTCGTCTGACCGTTGATAATGTCACGTTTATCAACAATCTCTACGGGGTAAGGCAGACCTCGGCTCTGGGCAGCAAGGCGGTGATCAACAACTCGCTGTTTGCATTTAACGCCACCGCCGGGATAAGCGCGACTGGCTCCGCCAACACCCTGCAGATCAAAGGCAATGCCTTCTACAATTCGACCAAGGCGATCGAACTGCTGGGTGGAGCGACGGGTACTTCGTTCGGCAATAATGCCATCGGGACTGCGGCAACAGACCCTGTTACGATCACGCCGCTGGGCTGACCCGGCTGCATGGGGACAACGAACCTGTTTGCGCTCTTGTGAAGGCAAGCCGATGCTGAAGGATCCGCCCCCTCGTTTGAGCCAATGATACTGTCAGACTAATCGCAAGCAGTCTAAGATTGGCGCAGCAAAGGTCCAGGCGCCGATCTACAGACTGCGAGTGAGCGCCATACGGCTAGGGCCGCCGAGTGGCAGAATTTGTAGGTCTGGCGATCGATGAGGTGGCGCTCTTGGGCGAAATGGTTGTTGAAGGAGGCATGTACCGAGGCGAATTTCTGCAGTGATCTCATTCGCCGAAAACGCTGCATCGCGCTCCCTTCGCCGGAACGGCAAGTGCGAATTTTCCGCTCGGCTGTTGAGCCACCGGCCCATCTCATGTCCGTTCAGGTTGCCGAGCTCGCGCATTGCTGCTGGGTAGGATCGCAACCCGTCTGTGACGATTGTT
>CAZBTA010000602.1:0-1548 GCA_964494515.1 uncultured Bryobacter sp. | reverse complement strand
GGTAACTCCGGATCTGTTCGGCAAAGCCGCTGCCGTAGCCCTGGGCAATGTATTCGCCGAGCAGCGGGGGGAGGTTGGTCTTGAGGTGGAGGCGAGCTGCGTCATCGTCAGCGAGGAGGAAGTAGGAATGGCCGGGCATGAGCGCGAACGCATCGTCGGTGGCGTGTTCGACAAAGTGGAGGAAGAGTTTGTTGAAGGCTTCTTGCATAAGACGGCCACCGTGCTCGGCAACAACTGCCGCAGAGGGCCAGACCGGTACGAAGGCGAAGCGGCGGCGGACGGCGACATCGAGAATCGCGATGCTGCGGTCGGCGCTGTTCATCGTGCCGAGGATATGGAGATTGGGTGGCAGCGTGAGCTGACGATGAAACGGCGCGCCGAAATCGTAGGGCAGCTCAACGGTGCGAGTGGCGCCGGGCTCCAGCAGGAGGATCGCCTCGCCGAGGACTTTGCCGAGGTCGGCGCGGTTGATCTCGTCGATGTGCAGGAGGTAGGGCTGCGTGGGGTTGGCCAGAGCTTGAGCGGCTGCCTGCATGAGATGGCCGGGGGCGGGGAGGAAGCGCAGCCCCGCGTCGGCTGCACTGGGAGCGAGGCCGCCGATGAAGGTCTCGTAGGTGGTGTTGGGGTGGAACTGGATGGTCTTGCCGTGGCCTGCGTAGGTGGTGCGCAGGAGTTCTTCGGCGAGGCGCGTTTTGCCCGTGCCGGGAGGGCCCTCGAGGACGACATAGCGGCGTGTGGTGAGCAGGGCAGCGATATCGGTGGGTGAAGTCGCGGGGGTGATCGAGGCGAGCCATTGCTGTTGGGCCCGCTTGTAGCTGTTCTGGTGGGCCTTGAGGGGCTGGTAGCCGCGTTCTTCCAGCAGCAGGTCGAGCAGGGCGGCGACGGCGGCGGTGGTGACGGCGCGATCAGCGGTTGGCTTGACGACGACGTACATCACGTTCTTGTACTTGTCGACCATGGCCTGGTGGGTGGAAAGCTCGGTGATGAGATCGGAGGGGAGTGGGATGTCGGTGCGGGTGGGGTCGTGCTTGGCCCAGGCGATGCGGGCGCCCTGGCCGAAGGTGCGGTTGAGCCAGTCGCAGATGGCGGCGCACTTGCGGGCGTGGCCGGGGCGGCCGAGGATGGTGTGGTCGGGGTCGAGGCCACCGGTGCCGATCACGAAGCCAAACACGGCGGGGACGCCTTCGACCGGTGCGATGAAAAAGGAAGTGCCGCCGTATTGGCCGCTGGTGGAATTGTTTTTGTGAATATAGGCGGAATAATGCGCAGCATCTTCGCCCTTTTGCTCGGGGGCGCGGAGTTGGAAGTCGAGCCGGGCTTTGGCGGGGTAGCGACCGCTGCCAGAGCGGAACAGGTCTTCAAACGCCTGTTCGTTGCGTTCGCGCCAGTCGGCGAGGGTGCCGGCGTGGATCAGGTCGACGATTTTTTCAATACTCATGGTTGCCCCAACCAGGCCAGGATAACCGAGAAGGGAGTACGAGAATTTCGCAGGCAATCCAGCCGCGCAATCTGTTGATAAATCGGGTATTCTGTCGATAACGGTTGTAT
>CAZBTA010000601.1:0-1553 GCA_964494515.1 uncultured Bryobacter sp. | reverse complement strand
GCCGGCTGGCGTTGGTGGCCGATGCGGGGACTACCGAGCTGCTGAAGATCCCGGTGGCCGCGATGGACGACAACTGGTTGCGCTACACGCGCCAGGTGACGATGCAGGATGGCAAGCCGGCGCGTTTCAGCGAAGTCATTGAAAGTGGCGGCGCGAATGAGGCGGAACTGCGCGCGGTGTTTGCCGGCGAGGTGACCAAGGGCACGAAGGATGCTCTCGCTTCCTACGCGAAGGGGACACTGCTTACCAAGGAGCAGGAAGTTGTTGCCATGCCGGCGAAGCATGACTTCTCCAAGCCATATGAGTTTCGCTGGAAGAGCGACGCGGCGGGCCGGTTTGTGGTGGAGCGGGCCGGTGGTGTGGTGGTGATCCTGCCCTCTCCACTGGTAACCGACTTGCCGCAGTGGTTTCAAGATAAGCCGGAGAAGGACGAGAAGGCGGATGAGGCAACGCGCGAATGGCAGAAGCGCAATGAGGATCGCAAAGAGCCGTTTGTGCTGCCGCGCGCTTATTGGGCTGAGTATGTGTATGAGGTGAAGCTGCCGCCGCACTTCAAGCTGAAGACGATGCCGCGCGGTGGGACGCAGACCTGGGGGCCGGCTAAATACACTCGTCAATTCCGCAACCGTGAGGACGGTGTGTTCGAGGCTAAGGTACGCTTTGAGATCCCCAAGACGGAGCTTACGGTGGCCGAGGCAACTGCGTTACGCGACGGCGTGGTCGGCATGCTGGGTGAGAAGCCGATTGTGGTCGAGATTCTGCACCAATCCGAAGAGCTGCTGGCGCTCGGGGAATCGCGCAAGGCGCTCGATGAGCTGCGCGCGGCCGTGAAGGAAGACCCGAAGGCGGCGATGCAGCGGTTCCGCATGGCGCGTGCCTACCTGCAGGTGGGGCTTGGCAATCTGGCGCGCAAGGCGGTGATGGAAGGAGTGGAACTGGAGCCGAAGTCGGCAAGCTCATGGCATGAGGCGGCGTTTGTGTTTCAGCATGATGGGTTTGGACGCCACTTTGGTCGTGGCTGGGATCGGGCGAAGACGATTGAGTATTTGAAGAAATCCCTTGAGCTCGAAGAATCGGCTGTGGTGCGTGCCGACCTTGCGATCACCTATGAGCATGACGAGAGCGGTGAGCGTTATGGGTCGCGCAAAGCGCTCGATGAGGCAATCGCCGTTTACGAGGCCTTGGGGCCCAAGCTCGCGACGAGCGGCGTGGAGCAGAACTACACGATTTGTCTGATGCTGGCCAATCGATGGGAAGACATGGAACAGGCAGCGCAGAAGCTTGCGAACAAAGGTCTGGGCCGCTTGTTTACCTTGTTGGCGCGTGGTGCCATTGACGGCGCGGGGCCGACGATTCTGGCGGTGCAGAATGAGGTGCGCGACCCCAATCAGCGCATGCAAACCTTAGCTTCGATATCGGCGTCGTACGTGCAGGCACGGCAATATGCCCTTGGCGCGGAGTTCTTGAAGCCGATTTTGAGGATGTCTTCGAGCCCGGCGCTGCAGAAGCGTGTGGAGATGTTGAGCGCGGCGTTGCGAGCCGAAGAGACCAAA
>CAZBTA010000600.1:0-1558 GCA_964494515.1 uncultured Bryobacter sp. | reverse complement strand
GTATCCGTAATGCAAAGAACTCTAACGGCGAGCATCGTCCTCGGCATTGCGGCAGCAATTGTTGCCGCGGGCTGCAAGAACCCCACATTAGCTGCCTTTGAGAGAGCCGCCGCCGAGCTCCCCGCCGCCGAGGCGGAGGCCAAGCGCCTCGGTCTTCCGCTCGCCGGGACGGACCTTGCACCTGCTAAGCCCATTCCACCGGATCAGAACGCCAACTATCACCTTTCCTTGGCGATGAACGCGCATCGTCAACTGCTCGAAGCAGATAGCAACCTCAACGCGAAGGTGGTGTACGGCATCATCAGCCCTTCCCAACAGAACACGCCGGCAGCCGCATCAGCTGTAGAGTCGCTCTCCACCGCCCTGGACTTGGCCGTGACGGCCTCCAAGAAGCCAGACATTCGATTTCGAAGAGACTGGAAGTCAACGCGCCCCTGGGGCATGATGTTCCCGGAGCGCGACGCCCTTAGAGCTGTCACAAGAAGCCTCGTCGTGCGCGCTCAGTACTTTGCCTACAAGGGCAACACTTCGAGGTCCATCCAAGACTTTCAAGCCGCTATGGCCCTGGCGAAGTTTGCGGGGTCCGAGCCCAGTCTGCTTTCGGGTTTGTTACAGGGCGCCATTGAGGGAAGCATCATTTCTGGGATGGAATCGGCTCTGGCGCTTCGGCCTCAAGACGAGGAATATTGGACGGCACTGGACAACATCGTGGCCGAGCAAGCCGAGTCGCCTCTGGACTGGAATCACCACCTCGGCATGGAAGTTTGGAGCCTCGTTGCCAGCGCCAGTGTTCGGATGCAAACCATGCGACAAAGCCTCAAGGAAATGGAGGCTGAGGGCCGGGCGGACAAGGATGATCTCAATGTTCGTACTGCAATGCGTGTCATGCAGCCGGGCGTACCGGATCCGCTCCTTGAATCTGCATATCGGGCGCGGGCATTACAAATTTGGGTTGAGTATTTTCGTCAGGATCGCAGCCAGCAGAGCGTCATTGATGCCGCAGTTGACTTGAGCACCATCATCCATAACTACAGCCTAGACGATGACCCGACCATGGTGAATAACCAAGAACTGTTTGACGACGTGGTTCCGCAGGGCGAGGCCTTTGCCCGCCGAGAGGTGCGGCTTCAACTTTTTCGCAGCTTGGTAGCCGTCCTCAAGTATCGGAAGGCCAATGGACGTTTCCCTCAGTCGCTAAAGGATGCCGGCCTAGAGCCGCACGACCCCTTTGCCGGGGGGCCTGTAAAGCTGCTCATTGGCGATGGTAGGGTCATCGTCTATAGCGTGGGACGCGACCGGATGGATGACCAAGGCGTCGAGCGCACCGAGATGCGGGTTGGCGACGACTTTCGCCGCGATGTCAGTGCAATTTTCCCCCGGCCTTTGCGTGTCCCACCCAGAGGCCAGCAACCTGACGTTGCGATTTAGCGAATCCTGCCAAGTTTGCGTTACAATACAGGCATGAAGCTTGGCATATCCGGCGTCATCGGCCTGGCCGCGCTGCTTATGGCGGGGTGCAACAACTCCACCCTGGCCGCCTTTGAGAAGGCCGCCGCCG
>CAZBTA010000599.1:0-1565 GCA_964494515.1 uncultured Bryobacter sp. | reverse complement strand
GGACTTCGCCGGCGGCGATGGGCACGGGGGAATGGCGCGTGAGCTCGATGTAGCCCTCGATATCGTCGGGGCGGAGAGGTTCTTCAAACCAGGTGACGTTGTAATCGCGCAGCATGCGCGCGGTCTCGAGGGCCCACTTGTAGCCGTGGGGCCAGAAGGCATCGCTGCCGCCGGCGTCGACCATGAGGTGATCGTCGGGCCCGATGGCTTCGCGCGAGGCGCGGATGATGGCTTCGTCGATGGAGGGAGTGCGGCGGCCGAAGGGGCCCCAGCCGATCTTGAAGGCGCGGAAGCCGCGAGCACGGGCGGCGAGAAGACGATCGGCCATCTGGGCGGGCTCGACCATCAGCATGGAGGCGTAGGGCTGGATACGGTCGCGATACTTGCCACCGAGGAGGCGCCAGATGGGCTGGCCGGTGACCTGACCGAGGATGTCCCAAAGGGCCATGTCGATCCCGGAGATGGTGTGAGTGACGGAGCCGCCGCGGCCCTGCCAGAACGTGTTCTGGTGGAGGAGTTCGCTGGTGGCAGCGGGGTCGATGGCGCTCGCGCCGGTGTAGAGGGGGCGGAGCAGATCGAGAGCGGCGGCGACGAGCGGGGCGGATGTGTAAACACTGCCGAGGCTCACGAGGCCGGAATCGGTAGTGACCTCAACGAGCGTGCGCGTCTGCTCGAGCTCACCGTAGCGAGCGGGCCAATCCTCATAGGCCTTGCCGTAGAGAGGAATGGCGCGGATCGATTGGATTTTCATTTGCGGGCGATGGCTTTTACAATAACCCCATTTTTGACATCGTCGGAGGGGTTGACCACAACCTGCTCGCCTTCGGTGAGGTTGGCGAGGACTTCGATCTCGGTGCCGTAATCGCGACCGAGCTCGATCTTGCGAAAGTTGATGCGGTTGGCTTTGTCGACGACGGCGACGAAGGTGCCTTCGGCGCGGGTAACGACAGTATCGCCGGGCACCATGGTGGCGCGACGCGCGTTTGAGGTGGTGATGGCGACCTGGGTGTACATGCCGGGCAAGAGACGGCGCCCGGTGTTGACGACGTTGATCTCGGCGAGCAGCGTACGAGTTTGATTCTCGAGCGCGTTTGAGGTGCGAGCAACGGCGCCGGTGAGAGATTCACCCAACTCGGGGGCGCGAACGACGGCTTTCTGGCCGACGTGGATGTCTTTGATGTTGGCTTGTGGCACGTTGACAAAGACGCGGAGGCGGGAGAAATCGCTGAGGCGGAAGAGGTCACGACCGGCGGCGAGCGCGGCGGGGGTGATGAGGTTGCCGATGGCGCAATTGCGCTGGGTGATGACGCCATCCCAGGGGGCGACGACCTGCTTGAACTCGCTGAGCTTCTGGATGCGGCCGACTTCGGCGGTCTGGGCACGGATGGCTTCTTCGGCGGCGACAAGATTGGCTTCCTGCGCGCGGAAATCGGCCTTGCGGGCCTCGAAGATGGCGGTCTTCTCATCGAGGTCGGCGCGCGGGAGGACGCCGCTGGTGACGAGCTTGCTTGAGCGGGAGAAGTTGATCTCGGCGAGCTTCATGTTGGCGCGGGCCTGTTCGATGG
>CAZBTA010000598.1:0-1567 GCA_964494515.1 uncultured Bryobacter sp. | reverse complement strand
TTCTCGCGCGGGGCAAGAATGATGAGGCGGCGCGGACGATTGATAACTTTCTGAGCCTGCGCAAGGATGGGCTGATCCCGAACCGGATTACGGATGACGGGTCGACACCGGAATACAACTCGATTGACGCGACGCTGTGGCTGGTGATCGCGGTGAACCAGTGGCTTGAGTGTGGGGGCAGCCGGGAGATGTTTGAGGACCGGTTCTATGCGCCGTTGCGGGACATGCTGCATACGATCGCGCGGGGCACGATTTACAACATCTACTGCGATATGGCGGATGGGTTGCTGGCGGCGGGATCGCAGGAAACGCAACTGACGTGGATGGACGCGCGGGTGGATGGTATTGCGGTGACGCCGCGGGCGGGCAAGGCGGTGGAGATCAACGCGCTCTGGTACAACGCGCTGCGGCTGATGACGGATTGGGCGCGGCAGCGGGGTGAGTTCCAGACGGAGATGGTGTTTGGGGCGCGGGCGAACCGGGCGATTGGCGGGTTTACGGCGAAGTTCTGGAATGAGGAGCGCGGGTGTCTGCGCGATACGTTGACGAGTGATGCGGTGAGGCCGAACCAGTTGTTTGCGTTGTCGCTGCCGTATCCGATGGTGATCCGCAGCAAGGCGGAATCGGTGTTGCAGGTGGTGGAGCGCGAGTTGCTGACGCCGGTGGGATTGCGCACGCTGGCCGTGGGCGAGCCGATGTATCAGGGGCGGTATGAAGGTGGCCCGAGGCAGCGGGATCACGCGTATCATCAGGGCACGGTGTGGCCGTGGTTGTTGGGGCCGTATGCGCGGGCTTGCATGCGGGTGAGAGGTGGGCAGCCGGGGCTGCGGGAGAAGCTGGTGCGGTTTGTCGAGCAGGGGCTCGAGAGTGGATGTCTGGGGCAATTGGCCGAGGTTTATGACGGGGATGAACCGCGGCGCGAGGGTGGCACACCGGCGCAGGCGTGGAGCGTGGCCGAGCTGTTGTGGATTCTCAAAAAAGAACTGGCATTCTAGTACAAGTGTCTGAACAGGTGAAGGCGAACCAGCGAGCGCTGGCGCTTGTATACGCGACCATCTTCCTCGATGTGCTGGGACTGGGTGTGCTGATCCCGGTGTTGCCTTACTATGCGCAGCAATACCGGGCGGACGCGACGACGGTGGGGCTATTGAGCGCAGCGTTTTCGATCGCGCAGTTTGCATCGAGCCCGTTTCTCGGAGCGCTGAGCGACCGCGTGGGGCGGCGGCCGGTGATCTTGTTCAACATTCTCGGGTCGGCATTTGCGTACTTTCTGTTTGGGTGGTCGAACACGCTGTGGCTGCTGATGCTGGCGCGCGTGATGGAGGGAGTGACGGGGGGAAGCATCTCGACGGCGCAAGCTTATATTGCCGATGTGACGCCGCCCGAGGAGAGGATGAAGCGGTTTGGGTTGATCGGGGCGGTGTTTGGGCTGGGGTTCATTATCGGGCCGGCGTTTGGCGGATTCCTGAGCCAGTATGGATTGCCGGTGCCGGCGTATGCGGCGGGGACGTTGTGTCTGCTGGCGGCGGTGTTTGGGTACTTCATGCTGCCGGAGAGTCTGAGTGTG
>CAZBTA010000597.1:0-1577 GCA_964494515.1 uncultured Bryobacter sp. | reverse complement strand
CACCTGATCCTGATTGCGCAGCAGCTTGCCGAGCCGGTCGAGCATGAAGGGATCGCGGCTGCCCGGATCAAGGTTGTAATCGGCTGCACAGATGCGGTCCGCGCCTTCGAAGGCGAAGCTCGGGCCCCTGTCGTCGATCACCAGCCGGTTACTCACCTCCCCGCCCCAGCGCGCCGCGATGAACATCGCTACCATCCGGCGCATCATCACCAGCAGCACCGCCACAAGCAGCAGGCCGAGCGTCGTCACGCCGCGCGAGAACTCATCATTGGACTTGGTGTAGAAGCCAGCGAAGTTGACCAGCGCCGCAGAAATTACAAGTGCGATCACCGCTTTGCGCGCGGCGAACATCCAGCTGTACAGCGCGGTAAGGCCATAGGCACCGTTGTAGAGCGCGACCGTGAAGTACACCGGCAGCATTATCTGCGCGGTGATCATGGCGCGAGTCTGGGCCCACGCCCCTTCCCAGATCAGCGCGGACAGCGCGAAGCCGAAGTAAAACAACGCACCATCCGCCGCCAGCGTCGCCGCATAGGCCCGCAGCCGCCGCCGCTCGAGCGACGGCACGACCTTGTTCTCGACAAAAAAATGACGTTTCGCATCTAGCGATTCAGGCCAAGCGCTGTTCATGAAGCCCTTCCCCCAAAGGATCGATCTTTTCGATACGCTATGTTGACCAATTTTGTCTACGGGCCAAAATCCATCTTGTGCGAGTGCGAAATGCAGCTTGTCACATTTTGCTACCGCTTCGCAGCAAAACGGCCGACTTCCGCAAGCTCCTGCTCGAGCGGGAGTTCGGCGACCTGACTGTTGGCGAGAAGGTTGAGGTGAAGTGCGGCGAGTCGCGGCATATTGCCCGGTCACATCCTCGACCGAATGCGACGATCAAAACGGTTTTTCGCCGACGACCGCACCTTGACTATGCTAGGTGGTGCTCTGAGCCCGCGTGAGCGTGTGACAGGAGTTCGTTTATCCGCGATAAGGGATGGCAGTTTCCAAGGCCGATGAGCATCGCGGCCAGCAAGGTGTTCGGGTTGATGCCAATGAGCTTGCAGGTTTCGATGAGCGCGACAATCACTGCCAAATTGTCGCCGCCCTCGGCGGAGCCTTCGAACAGGTCACTTTGCGTCTGAGAGCAAGGAGATGGATGAGGCGCTAGACGGTGTTATGGAGATCGATGCGGCCATTTTCGAGGAAGCAGATGAGGCCGCCCCACCTCGGAAGCTTTGAGCGGATCACCACGCTCGTTGAAATCGTGGCGCACGTACGCCCAGCAGAACGCCAGGCGGTTCTGCTGAATGCTCGGAGAGAGTGCGGCACAGGCACGCCGATCAAGACATCGTCGGCCAACGTGGCTTGGGGTCCAACGCATGGACACGTTGCCATCCCATCAGACAACCATCATGAAGTGGTGGAAATCTGGCTACGAAGTTTGAGCTTCCGGGGTGAATTTCGAATGATTTTCTAGCTTTCCAAGTACCTCGCGATCTTATTTTGATAGTCTATAATCCCTCCACAGCGGCAATCCAGGCGTTGATCTCTGCCTCAACCCAGACAGAACACTTCGGTCCCAACGA
>CAZBTA010000596.1:0-1579 GCA_964494515.1 uncultured Bryobacter sp. | reverse complement strand
GCCAACATCAAGGTGCTGGTGAACGACGCCTTCCAGGTGGACCAGGCCGGCAAGATCAGCACCGGCCGCGTGCTGGGCCTGCGCCGCCTGGACATCACCGACGAGAGCTGGCTCAAGGCCATGCAAGCCATTGGCGACAGCATGCGCGTGGCCAGCACCAAGCCCTACATCCGCTTCTACAAGCGGGACGATGCCACGGGCGAGTACTCGCCCATCAGCCTGGACGTGGCGGGTGTATGAGCGGCCCACTCAACACCATTGAGGCCAATCTTGAGCAACTGGCATCGGCCGTCTTGTCCTCAGACAGCTATGCCGGGGACCAATCGGCCGAGCAGATCGTCCACATCCTGGAGATCGCGCTCAAGAACACCCTTGGCTTGGCTGGGTTGAAAGGCACCGTCAATCTTGACCTCGGCAACGGCCACCAGCTGGTGTGCACCACCAAGGTCAAGCCTCGCGCCGAGGCAGGAGCCGAGCCGTGAAAGACCCGCCCGACAAGGTCACCAAGGACCTACCTCTACCCCCCCCCCGGAGTTAAAGCAATGAACCAGCCCAGGCCTACCTGCGTTGCCTGCTCAACCGCCGAGGTTTCTTTTTTCGCCTTGCTGTGCGACGCCTGCAAACACGTTGCCATCTCGCTCGGACTTTTCACGCATGAAGAGGCCGAGCTGACCGAGCCCGACACCCGCATCCAGATCGGCCCGCTCGATGTCTGAACCAGTTGTCTCCTTGATCGTGTTTGCCCGGTCTTATCCCGGCCCTCACGGGCTGGGGCCTTTTCTTCTTTAACCAACAGCCAGGAGCTGATGTATGACCACCGCAGTTCGAAAATCCGACGAAGAGATTGCCGCCGAGATCGCGGCCCTCACCACCATGAAGCCCACCGTGCTGCGCTTCAGCAAGTTCCAGGACGATCACCACGCGGCCATCGAAGCGCAGATCGACGTGCTGACCCAGCGAATGACCATCGAGGAGTTGGCGGCCGATTTTGGAGAATCCGCCGATAACATCCTTGACGAGGCGACCGACGCCTACGACTGGATGAACGGTCTGCAGGCCGACGACATGCTCAAGCCCAGTGAAAACTGGGCCAGCCTGGTGCGCTGATCATGGCCTGGTTTCTTTTCTGGCTCACCGCCAAACTGCCCTGCCGCATCATCAGCGACGGTGACACGCCCTACCTGGAGCGCTACTACCTGTGCACCCTGTTCGGCGTGCGCTTTTACCTGCACCGCTTTGTCGGCAGCGACCCGGCGCGCGGCTTCCACGACCACCCCTGGCCCTGGGCGGCGTCCATCGTCCTGTCCAGCTACTACTGGGACGCCCGCCGTTCAGGTGTGCGCCGGGTGGCTTGGTTCAACTGGTTGCTCGGCGACAGCTTCCACCGCGTGATCCTGCCGCAGAAGGATGTACGCCGCTGGGTTGACGGCAAGCTGGTCACCAAGGCAGACATCCCCTGCTGGACGCTGTTCTTCCACAGCGCCCAATACGTCAAACCGTGGGGTTTCCTGCGCAAGCGCGATGACCAAACCGAGCAGGCCTGGGTGCCCCACAACTTCCCCGGTACGGGACACGGCAC
>CAZBTA010000595.1:0-1590 GCA_964494515.1 uncultured Bryobacter sp. | reverse complement strand
GAAGACTCCGCCAAAATCAAAATGCTCATTGATGAGATAATGCGCAGCAGCCAGGAACAGAGCAGCGGGATCGAACAGGTGTCAAAGGCGATCTCCCAGATGGAATCGGTTACGCAAACCTCGGCGGCCACCGCCGAACAGAGCTCGGCTCTCTCCCAGGACCTGAACTCGCAATCCGAATCGCTGCAACGTATCCTCGGTCGACTCACCGTCATCGTCGAAGGCGCCGATTCCCAGCTTCACTCCATGAGGTCTTGATCCTGCAAAGCGATGCCCCAAAGTGGCGCGGGACCAATCTGTCCCGCGCTCTTCGCTTTTCTCGTCAGCGATTGCCCAGTAACTTACTCCACAAATCGCAACTCCACTGCATTTGAACTCGCCCCTCCAGCCACGATCGACAACTCCACCCGCTCCCGCGTCGCCCACGCCCGCGGCAGCTCAAACGTCACCTGATCCAGCCCCACAAACTGCGGCTGCGCCCCGGCATAAAGCGGCGTGATCCGCTCCTGCCCTGCCACCACCAGCACCGGCGCTCCCCCGCGTACCCCTGTCGCATACAGATCAAGGAACAGCCGGTCCTGCCCAAACCTTACCGGCCCCGTCGTCAGCTCCGTAGTCCTCGTTCCATCCGGCGCGATCCGCAGAATCACCGCCGCTGGCAGTCCCGTCCCTCCGCCATTCACTGTAAAGATCCCCGGCGCCGCCGCCACCATCTGCGTCGGGATATTCATCCGCCTGTCGGCCGACCGGATCCGCAAACTGTAATCCCCCGGGCTCAGCGTCCCCGGCACAAGGATGCTGCCCTGCGATGGCGACACAAAGAACCAAGGCGCCGCCGTCTCCTGCCCGCTGCTTGATCGCAAGACCGCGCTCATCCCCGCCAGCGTATTCACCGGGCCCGCGCTCGCCACTGTCAGCGCGGGCGCCAGCGCATTCACAAATACCGTCGCGATCGAACCCGGGGCCACGGCCGTTCCCTGATAGCTCGCCGCATTGATCGGCCGCAGCACGCCGCGCTTGCCAATCGCCCGCAGAAACACATCAATCGTGATGTGCGGCGTGTAGTTGGCAAACTCGTGCGTCATATACGTCGCCTCAAGCTGCGATCCTATCGACTGCCGTTGTGCCTCGGTAAACCGCGCCGGCAATGCCGCCCGCCAGTCAAACGTATTCGGGTTCATCGTCAAAAAGTCATTCGCGTCGAGCCAGCCCCGGCTGCGAAACAGGTTGTAGATTTCCTGCGAGTCCGCCAGCGTCAGGATCGCCGAACGGGTAAACCGCTCCGGAAACAGCGGCACCGCCGCGTTAATCGTGTGCCTTGCCAGGATGTTGCGATTGCCAACCACTTCAAAGCGGTTGATCGACGTCTGGATCCCACCCACCTGTCCCACCTGCGGATGATCGTCGTTGGCGGGCATCCACCACACCACCGGCCCGCTATAGCTGGATGCCGCCACCAGCGACCCCTGCACCGCCGACACCGATACCGCCGCCCACCTCATTTCCGGCGCCGAGTGGTGTGAGAATTGCCCCCCGTTCGATTGCCCAAACGCAAACAACGGCAGGTTCGCGGCGATCAGGTTCTGCGCC
>CAZBTA010000594.1:0-1595 GCA_964494515.1 uncultured Bryobacter sp. | reverse complement strand
TGTCGATCAATTCATTATGTGAACGTGCTCTCTCATTTGCCGCCCTGAGGTGGTCAAAAATGGCCTGCCATGGACGTTGCATGGGATGCAGAATCGCGACGAGGCTCGGCATCTTCGTTTTTTCCGCAAGAACAGACACGTTTAGAGCGACGTTCGCCTCGAAGGTGTCGGTTAGCCGTGCGAGCGTCTCATAGTCGAGATGGGCGGGAGCCCTCGAGATAACTTCGCGAAGCACGCGAATGACCCGCTGGGACATTTCTCCGTATTGATGACCGAGGTTTCGTACCTCTGCAACCGCCTGCTCGTATGACTCGTCGAAGTAGGATGCGAGGTGGGCGGCCAGGTCATCAGTGATGGACTGCTGACAGAACGGGCAAACCCCATCGCTTTCTTCAGCGTACTCAAGGCCTTGCCGCACCCAGTCGCTGTTACCCAATTTTCTGATCAGCGCCGCAATATCGATGTCCTCTTTACCCACAATCTTGCGCGCAAGAATCGGAGCCTGCTCGAGAGCGAACAGTTCTTCCACGCTTGGGAGAGCAATGAAGGGGAGCGTCTCCGGCTGACTCGCAAAAATAGTTTCGGCGCGTCCTTTCAGTTCGGTGAATTCCTTCAACGAGGCGGTGTTGTCGCGAAACTCCTGCAGCAGCCTATCGCAGAAGGCAGCGCGCGCATTCCGGACGCCCGTGAAACCTCCCCGAAAATGCTCATCATACCGCGTCTTGATAGCCCACGAGTCTTCTTCGAGCGCACGCCGCAGCGCCGCCAGTTCACCACGCTTGCCTGACTGACCATCGCTGCCTTCAAGTTGAATACGGCGAGACGCGATTTCGGCTTCAAGTTGATCGCACCGAGTGCGGCAGTCGGCTATTGCCGTAAGCACCGCTGCATCTTCCTCGCCCAGTGTGAAAATACCAGGCATGCGTGGAATGAGATTTCGAACAACAAAATCCCAATTGTAAACCAGCGGCTCCAACGGACGCCCATTGGACCACGTCAGCAAGCAATGCGGATAATTCGCGGGTGCGGCGAGGACACGAGAAATCGTCGTCTTGCCAGCGCCATTGGCACCGTAAATGAAGTTGAGGCGACGCAACCCCTCGAGGATGGCCCCTTCGGTGCCATAGCTCGCCTCACCAGCAATCTTTATTGATTCAAGCATGCCTGTCCCCGAGGGAGAGCATATCTCAACTTGCCGGAGATGCGAGTCCTTGTGCTTACCTGTCTACACATCGGCCTTTGGATAACAGCACGGACGCAGCGAACGGCGTCAGGCACGGGGCAAAGCGGCCCAAGCGTACCCCCTTGCAATGTTGGACCCGATATGTTCTCATGCTCCGGTTATATTCCGACAGCTCTTTGACCCCGTCGATTGCCCCGCGGCCGGACCTGCCCTGTCCGTAGCCCGAAGCTGACACCCCGCCTGTCACACCCGCATTTTTGTCAGCTTCGTCAGCCCGCCTCCATCCGCCCGCAACCCGGCGCAAGCTGACAGGATGCAGCGCGTTTCGCGTAACGTCGTCAGTTTCGCTGAAGTCACTCCCCGGCCCCACCCGCACCGCGCCGGACTGCGCGACAGTGTAAAGCCAGTGTAA
>CAZBTA010000593.1:0-1610 GCA_964494515.1 uncultured Bryobacter sp. | reverse complement strand
AGCCCTAATCCCGAAACAACAGCTGCACATACTTCGTCAGATACACCTGCCAGTTCGGCCAGCTGTGTCCCGCCTCCGACTCGTTCCACACGTGCTTCACCTTCTTCCCCTCCAGCACCGTGTGCAACTTCTTCATCCCCTCATACGCAAAATCATCCACCCCACACCCCAGCCACAATACCTTCAACTTCTGGTTCAACGCCCCCGCATCCGCCTTCTCCCACTCCGCGTGGTTTGCCGACGCGCTAAAGGCTCCCAGATACGCAAACTGCTCCAGGTTATGCAAAGTAATCATCTGCGATTGCGCCGATCCCATCGACAACCCGGCGATCGCCCGGTGATTCCGGTCCGTCAACACCCGATACTTGCTCTCCACCATCGGCTTCACCGCCGTCATCAGTTCCTTCTCGATCACACTCTGGTCCGTCGGTGACGGCGCGGCCGATGGATTCGCCGCCGTCTTGATCTCCCGCGCCACATGCCCATACGGCATCACCACAATCATCGGCTTGATCTTGCCCGCGGCCAGCAGGTTATCGAGGATCACATTCGTCCGCCCCGTCCACGTCCACGAAGCCTCGATCTGCCCATTGCCATGCAACAGATAAAGCACCGGCAACTTCTGCTTACCCGTCTCATAGCCGGGTGGCGTGTAAACATAAACCATCCGCTGCGTATTCAGGTTCGGCGAATCATAAAAGTTCACATGCACCGTTCCATGCGGAACCTTCCGCTCATCAATCGGCGCCGCCTCCAATCCCGGAATCACAAACAAACTCGTAGCTCCCCAGCGCCGCAACTCAAGATTCGGATTCACCGGATCCGGCATCCGTAATCCCCCATCAATCGCAAACCCATACGTGTAGAACCCCGGCTGAAGCGGCCCCACCGTCAGGCTCCACACGCCATTCGCCCCCTTCTCAAGCGGCATCGGTTTTTGGATCGCCTCCAGAATGCCCGGCGAACCCATCAACAGAACATCGTTCGCCTTCGGCGCAAACAGCCGGAACGTCACCTTGCGGTCCGCATGCACTTCCGGCGAAACCGGGATGTTCTTCGTGTCCTCATAGTAGGCCGCGGGCGGCATTCTCATCCCGCCGGGCAATCCCTGCGCGCCCGCCCCGCCCGCGCCAACCAGGCTCAAAAGAGTAACAGCAGTATAGATACGCAATGTAAGTCTCCTCGAGAACCACTAACTCAACAACATCTTGCGAACTTCCCCTTCGGGGTCATCCACCATCCGGCAGTTGTTATCAAACACCATCGTCTGCGCCCGCTTCGGGTCAAACGCCTCCCACTTCAGCCCCGGCTGACTCGGGTTACCCTTGCGCGCAAAGTTGGCCCACGCCGTCGCCATCTTCCTCGCCAGCGCCCGCGCCTGCGGCCCGTTCCCCGTCCCCTGATCACATCGCCGCGTGTTGTCAAAGCAGAACGCCAGCTCCGCCGTATGCCAGGCCCCCGCGTCCTCGAGCATGGGCGATTGCCAGGTAAAGTACCACGCATACGCCGGCGCCCCCTTCTGCTCGTGCTTCATAGTCGCCATGCGCGTCACGTTGTTGCGCAGCGCAAGCCCGTTCAGCCCGCTGGCCCCGCACATATAGGACAGCGTG
>CAZBTA010000592.1:0-1612 GCA_964494515.1 uncultured Bryobacter sp. | reverse complement strand
GGCGGGTCACTTCTCGGTGGAAATCCCGGGTCAGTTCTCGGCGGAAATCAACACTCTGAGCGCAGCCGCCCGCTAAAGCGGGCGCGGGTACCTCATTGAGTATGATGCGATTTACTGCGACACCACCGTTGGAGCTGCAGGTGCCACTGCCCCCCGTCCATCAGCCCAGCCGACCGTTGCCGCGCATCAACGCGATGAAAAGGACGCCCCCGACGAGTCCGGTAATGATGCCAATGGGCACGTCTAGCGGCGGGATGATGATCCGAGCGGCCATATCTGCCAGAACGAGGAATAGAGCCCCGCCCAAGGCAGAGAGCGGCAGCACCCGTCGATAGTCGCCACCGACTGCTAGCCGAACCACATGCGGGATCATCAGTCCAACAAACGAGATGATGCCGGAGAACCCAACGGCTGCCCCGGTGAGTACTGCGCAGACGACGAAGACGATGATGCGAAACCGAGCGGCGGGCAGCCCAAGCGCCGTGGCGCTCTCGTCCCCAAGTATCATTGCATTGAGGTTGCGAGCATTGAACATCAGGTAGCCGCCACACGCCACCAGCGCCAGCAGTGGAAACGAAAGCTGTGCCCATTCGGCCAGGCCCAGTCCACCGAGCATCCAGAAAATCACCGTGTGGGCCGCGCGCTGATCGCCAAGGAAGATGCCGAGGCTGCCGAGCGAGGTGATGACGAACGAGACGGCGACGCCGGTCAGAACCAGCCGGCTGGCATTGGTGGCATTGGCGAAGTTAGCCACACCAACAACGATGGCGGTGGCCAGCAGCGCCCCAACAAAGGCAAAGAGCGGCACGGTGACGGGGCCGAGGAACATCCCGGTATGCAGCAGCACTATGATCGCCCCGAGTGCTGCGCCTGACGAAATGCCGAGCAGATGGGGATCAGCCAGGGGGTTGCGGGTCACCGATTGCAGCGCCGCCCCGACCAGCGCCAGGGCCGCCCCGACCATGGCACCCAGGATGACGCGCGGGAGGCGGACCTCCCACACGATGCTGTCCCACCCCGCCGACCACGTCTGCTCGACGCTGCCGGGGACCACGTGGTTGAGCACTACGCTCCACACCAGCTCGAGGGGGATACCAACCGCTCCGATGCTCACGGCGAGCATCAGGACGAAGACAAGCGCTAACACAAGGCTCCCCACTACCAGCGGCAGGTTGTGGATTAGCGCTTGGCGCGATCCCTCCGTGAGGTGCTTGTGAGACATGCCTCAGGTGCCCGGATGGAAGGCCGCGGCAAGACGCTTGATGGCCTCAACATTGCGTGGCCCAGGAGTCGCCTCGACATACTCCAGCACCACGAACCGATCGTTCTGGACCGCCGGTATGTCCTTGAAGGCCGGACTGTGTTTCATGAAGGCGATCTTCTGTTCGGCGGTTACATCACCATAGTTGACGATGACGACCACGTCCGGATCGCGCTCGATCACCGCTTCCCAGCCGATCTCGACCCAGCTCGAGTTGACGTCGTCGGCAATATTGGTGCCGCCCGCTGCCTCGATCAGCGCGGTAGGGATGGCGTAGCGGCCGGCGGTGAAAGGCTTGTCCTCACCAGAGTCATAGACAAAGACCTTGGGCGGTGCATCAGTCTTGCCCAG
>CAZBTA010000591.1:0-1627 GCA_964494515.1 uncultured Bryobacter sp. | reverse complement strand
GAGCTTGCCGAGAAGGAGGCCCAGACCGTCGCGGAGATTGTCGCGTGGCTGCGGGGGCGTGAAAACGCAATGCAAGACGACCTAGGGAAGGAACGAAACGCTGCGGTGCGGGCGGCTCTTGGCAGTATGCAGCACACCACCAACGCCATTGCCGACGCAATCGAGCAAAGGGCCTACAAATGACCCCCCGCATGATGAAGCGCAGGACGGCAGCGCAATACTGCGATATGTCGGAAGCCGCGTTCGAGCGCGAAGTGGCAGCGGGGCGCTTGCCTATGCCTGTCATGCTTGGCAGCCGGGAGCATTGGTGTCGCCTGGCGCTTGACATGGCGCTGGACCGGATTGTCGGGCGCGAGGAAATGCCGGACCACCTGAAGGAATTTGAGGCCCGCTATGGCTCGCAAGCCGCCTAGTATCGAGCACGTCAAATGGGTCGAGCGCAACGGCAAGTATTACGGCTACTTCAACACCGGAAAGAAGGTCAACGGGCAGCCTGTCCGCAAGCCCCTGCCGCCGTATAGCTCGCCTAGCTTCTGGCCGTCCTATGGCACCCTGAAGGGCAACCGGGACAAGCGCGCATCGGTTGGTTACACCGTCGCGGACCTGTTGCGGGACTACCAGCGCTCTCCCCGCTTTGAACGCCTCGCCGCGAATACGCAGCGCAGCTACCTGTCGGTCATTCTCAAGATAGACGCGGTATGGGGCAAGTTCCCCGTCAACCAGCTAACACCCGCCTACGTCCGCAAGGGGCTTGATGGCGAGGGCTGGCCAGGTCAAACGCAAAACCTTGTCGTGGGGGTGCTTGGCGCGATCTACACATGGGGGCGGCGCTCTGACAAAGCCGCGATCTGGCCGACCAAGGACATCGAGCGGATACCGGGCGGCGAGCATGAACCGTGGCCCGACGACATTTTGGCGAAGGGGCTGGCAGCGGAAAACGACACCGTGCGGCTCCTGGTCCACCTGCTGTGCTTTACCGGGCTGCGGATCAATGACGCGCTGGCCCTGCGCTGGGGGCAGATTGAAGGCGGGGTTATCACGGTCACGCCGCAAAAGACCGCGCGCTTCAAGAAGACCCTCTACATCCCGCTGCTATCGGAACTGGAACGGGAGCTAGCCCGAACCCCGCGCAAGGGCCTACGGATTGTCGAAGGCATCGAGTATCGCCGCGCCCGCGATCTGCTGCAAAACTTCACCGCCTCGCACGGGGTTAAGACCGTTCCCCATGGCCTGCGCAAGAACGCCGTCAACGCGCTGCTGCTGGCCGGATGCACCGTTGCGGAAGTGCAGGCAATCACGGGGCAGACGTATCAGGTGATCGAGCATTACGCGCGCCGGGTGAGCGGCAGGAAACTGGCCGACGCGGCGATTGTGAAGCTGGAGGCTTATCGGAAAAAAATTCCTAATACCGCTTGACAGTGCGGCAGGAATCATTTACCGCTTTGGTCATGGGGATTGACCCCGCCTTAGCAGGAGAAAGCAACATGAAACTTCACAAAGAAAACAACCGCTACGACCGCCACACTGATAGCTGGCGGTATCGGACCCTCTGCGGTCGCACCAACCGCTCCTGCACTGACGGCATGAACGTTGCGGAAACCGACGATCAGGTTACCTGCAAGTTTTG
>CAZBTA010000590.1:0-1630 GCA_964494515.1 uncultured Bryobacter sp. | reverse complement strand
TCCCCGGATCAATCACCTCAAAATGCCCCCCCGGCACCACATCCAGCTCCACCTTCCCACCCGCCTTCCGTGCCGCCTCCGCATACCCCCGCGCAATCTCAATCGGCACAATCTTATCCTCCTCCCCATGAATCAACACCACCGGTTTCCTCACCGGCACCCGCTCCATCGGTGACGCCTCCCGATACCGCTCCGGCGCCTCCTCCGGCGTCGCCCCCAAAAACTTCGCCACAATCCCCTGGCTCAGCTTCAACTCATGCGCCCGCCGCAGATCCGCCACCCCGCTCAACGAAATCACGCCCTTCAACCACTTCACATCCTGCCCCGCCAGCAACGCCAGATGCCCACCCGCCGAATGCCCCATCACGATCACCCGCTTCAAATCAATCGCATACTCGCGCGCCAGCGTCTTCACATACTCCGCCCCCGCCTTCACGTCCTCATACGTCCCCGGCCACCCGCCACCCTCATTCCCAATCCTCCGGTACTCAAGCGACCACGTCGCCACACCCTTCGCCCGCAGCGCCTCACACAGGTGCCCGTTATGCTCCAGGTCATAAGCCGCCTTCCAGAACCCGCCATGGATATTCACCACCAGCGGCCACTTACCCTTACCCTGCGGCATCCGCAGATCGCCAAACTGCAGCGCATCCTTGCCATAAGCAATCCGCCGGTCCGCCTTCGGCGCCGGCTTCTCGAGTATCTGCTGCGCCATCGCGCTCATCGCTCCGCCCAGAAAAGTTCTGCGTATCATTCCACCACCACCCAGTAATCTCGCGGATACAGCCTCACCACCGGCTCGCCCACATACTCTTCCCAGGCCGCAATCTGCTTGTCCGGCCCGATCACATAAAACGTCGACGCCGGCCCACGCTTCAGCCCATCCGAGTATCCCGGCAACACCGCGCCGTACATCGCGTCCATCCTCGCATACAACTCCGCATCGAGCTCCGGCCTCTGCCGCAGCCGCAACAGATTCTGCCGGAACGCCTTCACCACCTCCGGCCCCCAATCATCCGCCAGATCCGCCGCCAGCGCGCTCGTCCGCGATTCAAAACTGCCGCCCGCCCGCGTTCCGGCAAACACCTGCGCCAGCGCATACTCCTTCAACGACTTGTCCCGCGGCGCCGTCTTCAGCTCATTCACCACAAACTTCACCGTCTGCGGCAACAGCGGCGTCCGCTCGGCATAGTAGTGGCTCCGCCCCTCAAACGCGCTCGCCCGCAATCCATTCGAATACGCCAGTCCCGCCGCCCACGTCTTCATAAAGATCCCGTGCGGCCCCCCACCGGTAAACAGCCGGAACGCGAGAAACTGCAATCCCGCCTCCTCATCAACGTCCTTCACTGTCACGCCAGGCACCGAGTGCAGATGCACCCCGCCATTCATGCTCGGCGCCAGCAACCCGACAAACTGCGGCTCTTCTGTAAGCCCACACCTCTCCATCACCCGCCGCGCCACACCTCGCTCCCGCCGCTCGCCGCTCTTCTCCACCGGCGCATCCGCCAGCCCCGCCACCAGCTCCTCAAGCAACGGCTCGATCGCCACCGCATTCTCGGGCGAAGCCGTCACATGCAACCGCGCATTCCCCCGCTTCATCACCATGCGCCGCGCCTGCTCGAGTTCCTCC
>CAZBTA010000589.1:0-1642 GCA_964494515.1 uncultured Bryobacter sp. | reverse complement strand
GTTTGCACTCATGCCCGGCCACTCCTACTTCCTCATCGCTGACGATCAGCAGGCCCGCCTCCACCTCAAGACCAACCTCGCCCCGCTCCTTGGCGAATACCTTGCCCAGGGCTACGTCAGCGGCTTTGCCGAACAGATTCGGAGTTACCTGCAGTGGCTAAGAGCGCTCTAGCCCGCCCCTGGGCCGAGAACATCTGTCTCGAGGCAGCTGATCATAGCGTCACGCGCGTCGATGCGGCCGAGTTCTTCGGCCTCACTCAGGTCCGCGACCCAGCGGCCCAAGCCGCCCGTTTCGTCAGTCAATTCGCCCGGCAGAATCGCGCGCTGCTCCACCACTGCGGCGCCCGCATCGAATGCGAGTATCAGGGCCGTGACGTCGCTCTCGCGCTCCACACCTCAAGCACGATTGGCGCCCTGCCCCTGCTCTCGCCCACCTCGGCTCGTCCCGATTACGGCCTCGTCATCCAGCCTCGTTTCCCCTGGTCTGGCATCGGCCCCATGCTCATGGAGACGGGCCTCAAGGTCACTCCCACCCCGCTGCGATTACCGATGCTCCGCCGCTCTGAGCGCCGCGTCCCGCCGTGGGTACTCTCCTGCATGGTCCTCGCCCGCATCGATGCCTTGCTCAAGACCATCAGCCCGCGCTTTGAATTCACCACTGCCATCCACAGTGCTCCCAAGGGTCAGGTCGATTGGGCGGGTTACGCCACCCGCAGCCTGCCCCGCGCCGCCTGGCTCGAAGTACCTTGCCGCTACCCCGATCTCGGCCGCGATCGCGCACTGCTCGGTGCTATTCGCTTTTGCCTTGAGAAGCAGATCCGCAGCCTCGACACCCAGCGTGCGGCGGGCTCTTTCGTCCACCGTCTTCTCGCCCTCGCCACAAGCCTGCTCGATCCCTTGCGTGACATCCCCGCTCTTGCTCCTGCTCCCGGTGCCATGCATTCCTGGCTGCAGCGCCCCTTCCGCAATACGGCATTTGTCGAAGGTCTCGAAGGTATGAACTGGACCCTCGACGAGCGCGGCCTCGCCGGCTTGAGCGATCTCGAGGGTATCCCCTGGCACATGTCGATGGAAGCCTTCTTCGAAGCCTGGGTCGAAACGCTCGCTCAACTCATCGCCCAACAAACCGGCGGACAGCTTACGACAGCGCGCTCTCGCGCCACCGTCCGCCCCATCTCTTGGCGACCACCCTTCCTTGGCAGCCAACGCTCGCTCGTGCCCGACTTTGTCCTCGACTATCCCACCCGCACCATCATTCTCGACGCCAAGTACAAACGCCACTGGGAACAGCTACAAGACCACCGTTGGGACAGCCTTGCCGACACCATCCGCGACGAGCACCGTCATGATCTCCACCAGATCCTCGCCTACGGCAACCTCGCCGATAAGGACGAAGTCATCCTCTGCCTGATCTACCCCTGCCACCCCGACCGCTGGCAATCCCTCGCCGCCACCAACAACCTCTTCCACGAAGCCGAGCTCTCCACCGGCCCCCGCCGCCTGCGCCTCTGGCTCACTGCCGTGCCGATGTCCTTCGACCGCCAGCGAGCTGCCGCGCCGCTGCTCCAGCAAGTCCGCTCTCTTGATCTTTAGAGGCGCGCCTTCTCCCTCACCCAAGCCTCCCAATCTCTCTTCACCCAAA
>CAZBTA010000588.1:0-1645 GCA_964494515.1 uncultured Bryobacter sp. | reverse complement strand
CACGAAGAAGGTGATTACAAACAGGATCAGGCCCAACTCAATCAGCGCCGCGGTGTGCAGGCCCTGCTCGGCTTCGGCGAACTCGTTGGCAAGCGCCGAGGTGATGCTGTTGCCGGGCGAGAACAGGGAAGCGTTGGTAAGGAAGTTGGTGTTGCCGATGACGAAGGTGACCGCCATGGTCTCACCGAGCGCGCGGCCCAGTCCGAGGATGATGCCGCCGATCACGCCCGCTTTGGTATACGGTAACACCACGTTCCACACCACTTCCCAGGTGGTGGCCCCGACGCCATAGGCGGACTCCTTGATCATCTGCGGCGTGATCTCGAAGACGTCGCGCATCACCGAAGCAATAAAGGGAATAATCATGATCGCCAGAATCACGCCCGCTGAAAGCAAGCCTACCCCGATGGTGGGGCCCTGGAACAACTTGCCCAGGACGGGAACGTTTCCAAGCGTCGCTTTGAGCGCTGGCTGGATATACTGGGCGAATATCGGCGCAAAAACCAGCAGTCCCCACATGCCATAAACAATGCTGGGTATGGCCGCCAGCAGTTCGATGGCGGTCCCGAGCGGCCGGCGCAACCACGGCGGCGACAGTTCGGTTAGAAATATCGCAATGCCAAAAGACACCGGCACTGCGATCAACAGCGCAATGATCGAAGTCACCAGCGTACCGTAGATCGGTATCAGCGCGCCGAATTTTGCGACCGGCGGGTTCCAGTCTGAAGTCCAGAGAAAGGGAAAGCCAAACTTTTGGATGGAGGGCCACGCGCCGTAACATAACGAGACGATGATGCCGGCGAGCGAGGCCAGCGCCAGGATCGCGAAGGCACGCGTCAGGTTGGCGAAAATAAAGTCGCCCCATTTCGACGGGGCTTTGCGTACAGCGGTTTCCGTGGTCATGCCCGGGCGCCCTTCGGCCGCCATGGCGGCATTGGAGTCGTTAGGTGTCATTTGCAGTGCGCCGGAAACAACGGGCCGGTTGCAGACTTGCCGGGCCGTTGCGGCGGATGACTATTGTAGCGTTCTCAATCCTCGCTTACCTGCCCGGCCACAGCGATTTGCCGCTGCCGTCCTTGACCTGCGCCGCCCAGGCGCTGCGAATCTGCTTGGTCAGCGCGTCCGGCAGGGGCACATAGTCCAAATCTGCCGCCATTTTAGCGCCGTTGTTGAAAGACCAGTCAAAGAACTTCAAGACGTCGGCGGACTGCTGCGGCTTGGCGGCCACTTTATGCAGCAGAATGAAGCTTGCGCCCGTAATGGGCCAACTGTCCTTGCCGCGTTGCTCGGTCAGGATGGCACCAAACGCGGCTTTGCCCCAATCGGCACCGGCTGCCGCCGCCTTGAAGGTGTCGTCATCGGGGCTGACGAACACGCCATCGGCATTTCTCAGCAAGGTGTGCGTGAGCTTGTTTTGCTTGGCATAGGCGTACTCGACGTAGCCGATGGCGCCGGGCAGGCGCTGCACGAACGCGGATACGCCTTCGTTCCCCTTTCCACCCATGCCGACCGGCCACTGCACGGCCTGGCCTTCGCCGATTTTTGCTTTCCAGTCGGCGTTAACTTTCGACAGGTAGTTGGTGAAAATGAAGGTGGTGCCTGAGCCATCCGAGCGGCGGACGGGTGCAATGTCCTGTGCCGTCAG
>CAZBTA010000587.1:0-1687 GCA_964494515.1 uncultured Bryobacter sp. | reverse complement strand
GCGCAGGATGAACCGATTTTGCGCAATCTCCTTATACATGCTTCGAGGATTTCCACGACACTTCTTCGATTCATCCTGCTACTCACTTTTGCCGCGTCGTTTGCCACCGCCCAAATCGGTACGGCAACCCTACGGGGCACGGTTTCTGACTCCACCGGCGGCGTCCTCCCCCTGGCCGAAGTTGCTGTCCAGAACGATGCCACCGGACTGCGCATCACAACCAGGACCGCCCCCGACGGTTCTTTCTCCTTTACCGCCCTTCAACCCGCCACCTATTCCCTGTCCGCCGAAGCCAAAGGCTTCTCCCGCTATCTGCTCAAAGATCTGTCCCTTTCCGCCTCCGAAGAGTTCGACAAAGTCATCATCCTCGAGCCAGAACCCACTACCTTCACGATCGAGACCACCGCCTCCGCCGCCGGCGTCCGCATCCAGACCAACGACTCGCAAATCTCCCGAGTACTCACACTCAAAGAACTCGAGATTCTGCCCCAGATCAACCGCGACCCCATGCAACTGGCCGCCCTCTCGCCTGGCGCCATGCAAGGTCTCAGCGGCGTCCGCGTCAATGGCGCCCGCAACGGGGGCACCAACGTCCAGCAAGACGGCATCGGGGTTGTCGATTTCGCCTATCCCCGCTTCGATCTCACCACGCAAAGCCCCAATCTCGACAGCATCGCCGAGGTCCGCATCATCACTGCCGGTGGCCGCGCCGAGTTTGGGCGTAACGGCGGCGCCCAGGTTGAACTCATCTCGCGCGCCGGCACCAATCGTTTCTCCGGCAATCTGTTCCACTACCTGCGCAACACCGCACTCAATGCCAACAGCTTCTTCAGCAATCAAGCAGGCGTCGCGCGGGAGAAATTCATCCAGAATCTGTTTGGCGGCTCTCTCGGTGGCCCCATCCGCAAAAACCGCACCTTCTTCTTTGCCAATGTCCAGGCTCCCATCGTCGCCCAGGAGGTCCGGCGCAATCGCACCGTACCGACGGATGAGCTCCGCGGCGGTCTCTTCCGCTGGCGCACCCCCGCCGGCGTCGAGCAATCCTTCGATATCCTCCGCAATGATCCGCGCGGGCTCGGCCTCACCGCCGACATGCGCCGCAAGTTCGGCCTGATCCCCTCCCCTAACAACCGCCTGATCGGCGATGGCTTGAACACCGCCGGCTTTCTGTTCAATAGCCCCGCCAACTCCAGCAATCCCCAGGGCATGGCGCGCATCGACCATCAGCTATCTGGCAACCAGCGCCTCTTCTTGCGCTACTCGCAAGGCGCATTCAGTTCCATTGATGCCTTTAACGGTGTTGATGCCCCATTCCCGGGCGTCGACCCTGGGCGTCAGAATGTTACCACCCGGGGCCTCTCAATCGGCTGGGACGCGAACATTACCCCCACCCTCACCAATCAGCTCCGCACCGGCTTCAGCACCTATGACGTAACTTTCGCCATACCGCGAGCCCAAGGCCCCGTCATTGTCCCCTCCTCCTTCACCAACCCTGACTTTTCCGGTGCTTCGAGTGGTCGCAAGCTCCCCAACATCGACATCAACGACAACCTCAGTTGGACACGCGGCAAACATTCATTCAAGTTCGGCGCTACCTGGCGCCGCAGCCTCGGCGATTTCTGGTCCGAGGGAGGCGCTTGGCCCAATATCTTCACCAGCCGCAGCTTTAATAACATTCCTCCCGCCT
>CAZBTA010000586.1:0-1713 GCA_964494515.1 uncultured Bryobacter sp. | reverse complement strand
TCGGCGGCGCCCTCGGAGGTCGCTTCGGTGGTTTTGGTCGCAAGAAGAAAGAAGAGGCACCCAAGGAGCAACCAGCTCCCACGCCGACACCCGCCCCGCAGGCGGCCGATCAGGGAGATGGCGCTTTGTTTATGGAGAGTTTCTCAGAGACCAGTAACTTCTCCACCAGTTCGATTGATGAATCTGTATTTGCCGTTCCTGCCGGGTTTGAGCGCACGGATTCTCCTTTCACTAAATCTCGCCGCAAGTAAAGCACGACATTTATGTCATGAAATGGCTCAGGCCTGTGGAATCTGAAATAAGTTTCACTACTGGTTAAAGGCGCTCAAGACATCGTCGAAAAGCGGCTTGATGACTCAGTGGACTCTCAGCTCCAAAATCGGCCTGGGCTCCCTAGTGCTTGTGATCACCTGCCTCGCTATGGGCGGTCTGGCGCAGTTCGCCCTGTTAGGCGTACAATCGGCCCCAAGACAAGTGGCGGAGTTCAGCGTAACTCCAATGATTAGTACCAATCGCTTCCTCGAGCACTTTCTGGGTACTCGCATCGCGATCCGACAATTTCTGCTTACAGAAGATGAGACGATTCGCCGCTCAAGCAAAGAGGAAATCGTGCGGCGCACGGGTGTAATTGGGGAAGTTCTTTTGGAGGCAACAACCCGCACCAAAGGCACCCCGCAACAAGCACTCTGGGCACGTTTGGGCGAACAGGTGCAAGTTTTCAAGGGCGTGTGGGTCAAGATCGATGCGGCCATGAACGCAGGCGATCAGGCGGCGGCAAAGAAGTTTCTGTTCAGCGAATGTGTCCGCGTCAGCGAAGATATTCTCGCTACACTTCACGACGTCAGTTTGCAAAGCAGCCAGGCGGCGCGAGCAGAGATGGATCGCGTTGAATCCACCATTAGGCAATCACGGTGGAACATGGCGGTGCTCGCCCTGATGGTGTTTATGATCGGAGGTGGGATCTGGTTCTGGTTGAATCAGGAGACCCACCGCACCTTGCGTGAGTTGCAGGCGCAAATCGTCCACTCCGGCGCGAAACTGGGTGAATCCGCGCACCAGATGTTGCAAGGTAGCAGCGACGTCTTGCGTATTTGTGACGAACAAGCGAGCGTAATTCACGCCACGACCGATCGGCTGCGTGAGGTGTCCGATGCTGCCACACGCAATGCTGGCAGAGCTGTCGAGGTGCAGAGCCACACGTTGGCCGTGCGCGAAAGCACCTCTGCTGGTAGCCACGAGATGCAGCAGAGCATCCATGCTCTGAACACCTATCAGGCAAGCGCTCGCGAGGTATCAAAGGTGCTTGAAGAAATTGATGGCATTGCCTTCCAAACCAACATTCTTGCGCTGAATGCTTCAATCGAAGCCGCTCGCGCCGGCGAAGCTGGTTTGGGCTTTGCCGTAGTCGCCGATGAGGTTCGCAATCTCGCCAGCCGCACCGCAACAGCCGCCAATGAGACACGATCACGGTTAGCGCAAAGCCAGCACCAGGGCGAGCAATCCCGCCAGAATCTCGAGTTGGTGGCCAAACGTTTTGACTCCGTCGCCAAAGACATCGAGCAAATGGACGCTGAGATGCGCGCTATGAAGCATGAAACCCAAACCCAAGCCGAAGGCGTCGCCGAGGTAGCTGCGGCCTTGTTGCGAATGAAGGCCAGTTTTGAACAATCCACCCCGTCATCGAAGAGTTGGTCGAGTCGCATCCTGCGCTGG
>CAZBTA010000585.1:0-1716 GCA_964494515.1 uncultured Bryobacter sp. | reverse complement strand
GCCATTTCATTCAACAGCAATTCCAGGGGCATTCAAGTAGAGAAGGACGCTCGTTCCGAAGCGCAGTCCCGCCCCGTGTTCATCCCGACGAAGGAAGTCCTGTCACTCGTCCGTGCGCTGCAGGACGCAAATCATGACCGAGCAACCGTCGAGATGATCTTCGACGACACATACCTAGACCTCGCCGCCCTCTTGGCCAATCCCGGCTTCGAGGATGAGGCCGCCAGCCTGGCAGAAGACCCGAGGCTCTCGAACATCGTCCGCGAATTGGTCGCCCTCGTCGGGGGACGATACCGCTGGACGAATGACGGCGGGTTTCAGTTTGAACCCGGGGGTTACGAAGAAAGGGCTGATCCGAGGCGGTCGCGCGCCAAAACTGCGCAAATGTACCAGGACTCCACGGTTCTCCGGTTCGTCCCTAGAGGTACGGAACCATTTTCCAGCGGTATGACGGCCGAAGGCTACCGGAAGATTGGCGTCCTGCACCGTTTGCTCTGCAATAGATCGATCAACCCGGGAAGCACCGGCGTCCTTTTGTGGGATGAGCCCGAGGCAAACCTGAATCCCGCGCTCATGAGAAAGGTGGTTCAGGTCCTCCTTGAGCTGTCGCGCAACGGCCAGCAGATCATTCTGGCCACGCACGATTATGTCCTGCTGAAATGGTTCGATTTGCTCATGGACAAGGGCAAGGAAGATCACATCCGGTTTCACGCCCTTTGCCGCGACGCTGAAACTGACCGGCTCACCGTCGAGGCCTCTGAGAACTACTCTCTGATTTCCAAGACGGCGATTTCAGACACCTTCGCCGAGCTATTTGACGAGGACGTGGCGCGGGCACTGGGGGGAGTGAAGCCTTGAGGCTGTATAGAGCAGAACCAGACGCCGACCTGGAATTCTCATTTCCCGAGGAGCTCGCCTGTGACGAACTGGATCGGCAAGGCGTGAAGCTGCCGGTTCAGATGAAGTTTGTGGATCTCGTCATTGAAAGGGATGAGGACATCTTGTTGGTCGAGATCAAGGATCCGTCAAACAAGAAGGTGCCGGACGCAGAGCGGGCCAGCTATTTCAAGCGGTTGTCGGACAGGTCGATTCTTACGCAGGAGCTGACCCCGAAGGCCCGCAGCTCCTACACGTTTCTCCACCTGATGGAACGCGATGCCAAGCCATTCAAGTATGTGGTCCTGCTCGGTCTGGATGCCTTCGATCCAGCAGATCAACGAGCGCTTCTCACCGGCTTCAAGGATCGGCTCCTCGCTGACATTCGCTGCGAGACGGACACACCTTGGCGCCGCCAACACATTGCGGACTGCGTCGTGCTTTCCGTGGAAATCTGGAACAAGACATTCGCCGACTGGCCCGTGACCCGGGTTTCCGCAGCGGCCGCAAATGAAGGGGCAGCTGCCTGATGGATACCTCGAAACTCAAGAAGTTCGCGCAGTTTGCCCGCCGCGCCCTGATCACGCAGGTCAGCGCCAAGCTTGAATCCGTGGTTGCCGAAAACTCGGCAGCCCGGCGTGAGCATCCTGATGCGATGAGAAAGCTGGAAGCGGCTATCGCCAAGGACGGCAAGGATCAGGTGGTCGAGCGCGTTGCCTACACCTGGTTCAATCGCTTCTCGGCTCTGCGTTTCATGGACGTGAATGAGCTGAACCCGGTGCGCGTTGTATCGCCTGTCGCCGGTCAGTTTCAGCCCGAGATCCTGGCCGAGGCCAAGGC
>CAZBTA010000584.1:0-1732 GCA_964494515.1 uncultured Bryobacter sp. | reverse complement strand
GTTTGCGGACTTTGAGAAGCTGGGGCTGAAGTTTGTGGAAGTGCACTATCGGAAGGTGTCATGTACGGATGGAACGTCGCAATTGGTGAAGGACCCGCAGGGCGACCGATCCATGTTTGAAGATGCAGAGAAGCGGGTGAGGTTGAACCCTTATGAGACGACGCCGGGGTTTCGATTGATCTTTGAGCGGAGCCTGAGATGGGATCCGGCGACGGGCGCGAGGATGAAGCGGTGCCTCGATAAGAGGCGGGCGTGGAGAGCTGAAGCTAATCACGCGATTCCTTAACGAGGGTGGCAACGCAGGTTGACTGATATCAGGCAGTGGCTGTGCGCGTTGGGGCAGTGGGGTGGGGGTAAGTTGTTGAAAAGGCGATTTGGCAGGTGGGGTGCATGGTGTGGGGGGAGTGATTGCGGCAATTCTCATGGTGATGGCGGTGGATCCGGCATGGCAGCGGACGCTCGACGGTATGATCGAGCGGGCTGAGGCGGAACGGGCGCGGCCGCGCGAAGTTGTAGCGGCTGAGAAGGTGGTGGTGACCCCTGCCAAGCCCGGCATGGAGGGGATGATCGAGGAGGTGCTCGCACAGCATGGACTGCCGGCGAGCTTGAAGTGGGTGAGCTTTGTTGAGTCGCGCTTTAATCCGCTGGCGCGGTCGCCGAAGCAGGCGGTGGGGATGTGGCAGTTTATGCCGGGGACGGCGCAGGCGTTTGGGTTGAAGGTTGGGGCCGTGGATGAACGACTGGATCCGCGCAAATCGACCGAGGCGGCGGCACGGTATCTGAAAGCCCTTTATGAACGGTTTGGGGACTGGAAGCTTGCGTTTGCCGCCTATAACGCGGGTGAGGGGCGGGTGGCAGAGGCCGTCGCGCGAGGTGGGAACAACTGGATGAAGCTGTTGCCCGCCGAGACGCGGCAATATGTGCCGCGCGTGCTCGAAGCCCAACAGCGAGAGCAGCTAGAGAGACAATGAGGAGCATGGAACCGGAAGGCCGGACACGGTGGCGCACAATCGCCATCGTGGCGGCGGGCATTGCCTTTACCACCGCGGGACACTATCTGACGCCGCCCGAGCTGCGGCTGTGGCACGGGCTGTTTCAACGGCTCTACTACCTGCCGGTGGTGATCGCGGCGATCGCGTTTGGCTGGGTGGGCGGGCTGGTGGCCGGCGTGGTGGCGGGGCTCGTGTATCTGCCACATATCTGGCATACGTGGGCGCATGAACATCACTACGCGATTGAGCAATACGCGGAGATCTTTATGTTTCTCGCGGTGGGCACGCTGACGGGTGTGCTGAGCGATCGCGAACGACGGCGGCGGGCGGAACTGCAGGCGACGGCGCAGAAGTTGTCGCAGGTTTATACCGAGCTGCAGAACACGTTTGAACAGGTGAAGCGGGCCGACAGGTTGTCGGCGATCGGGCAACTGGCGGCGGGGCTGGCGCATGAGATTCGTAACCCGTTGTCGAGCATTGATGGAGCGGCCGAGGTGATGGAGGCGGCCGAGCGGCCGGAGGAAGTGCGCGCGGAGACGATGGGGATTATCCGCAAGGAATGTGCGCGGTTGAACAAGCTGCTGGGCAGCCTGCTCGACTTTGCCCGGCCCAGGCACCCGGAGCGGCGCGAGGTGAATGTGGCGGGCGTCTTGCAGACAGTGGTGGACCTGGTGAAGCATTCGGCTGGGAAGGGCGTGGAGTTTCGGGTGGAGGTGGCGAGTGGGCTGCCGGTGCTCGAA
>CAZBTA010000583.1:0-1734 GCA_964494515.1 uncultured Bryobacter sp. | reverse complement strand
ACCCTGAACCGGCGAGCGAGCAAACCTCCTGCACTCAGGACGTGATGCGCCAAGCGGATATGCTTGGCCGGGGAGGTGAAACATTCGTTGAGACCGGTGATGAATACCAGCGCGGCGATGACTTGTGGGAGGAAAGGAGTTAGGATTTGAGCCAATGGGAAACATGAACAAAGACACTCAGGACAGTAGCATGTCCACGACCTCTCCTATCGAACGGATCATGGAGGACGTGCGCGAAATCTATCTCTCCGATGATCGGCCATGGGTGGTGGGATATTCCGGGGGAAAGGACTCGACCACCGCCCTCCAGATCATCTGGGCCGCTCTCGCGCGTCTTCCCCAAGAGAAGCGGCAGAAGGCTGTCTACGTCATCAGTTCAGATACCCTCGTGGAGACGCCTGTGGTCTCCCGCTACATCGACGTGACGCTCGAGCGCATCGAAGGGGCGGCGAAGGAACAGGGCATGCCCTTTCAGACACATAAGGTTGTACCGGAAGTCGATAAGAGCTTTTGGGTCAACCTCATCGGCCGAGGCTATCCAGCTCCATCGCGCAGGTTCCGCTGGTGCACCGAGCGCCTAAAGATCGAACCGGCGAACGAATTCATCAAGCGGCGCGTGGCCGAGTTCGGTGAGGTTATAATGGTCCTTGGCGTGCGCTCGCAGGAGTCGGCGACGCGCAGCCAGGTGATGGCGATGCACCGTATCGAGGGGTCAAAGCTCTCCCGCCATTCATCGTTGCTGAACGCCTTCGTGTACGCACCGATCGCAGCCTTCTCGACCGACGACGTCTGGAGCTATCTGCTTCAGAACGAGTCCCCGTGGGGCAATGACAACCGCGATCTCGTCGCCATGTACCGCAACGCGAGTGCCGGCGAATGCCCTCTCGTGATCGACACCTCGACTCCCTCCTGCGGCAATTCGCGTTTCGGCTGCTGGGTGTGCACGGTGGTGGAGCGCGATCGCGCGATGGAAGCGATGATCGATTCTGGAGAGGAATGGCTCACCCCCTTGCTCGAATTCCGCGATCTCCTTTCCGAGACGCAGGAGCCCTCCCGCAAGCACGAGTTCCGTGACCATCGCCGACGGGGCGGTCGGATCGACTTCATCAAGGGGACCGATCGCATCATGCGCGGCCCCTACACGCTTGAATTCTGCAGGAAATTGCTACGGCGCCTTCTCGAAACACAGAAGGAAGTGGCAGCCGAAGCACCGATTGGCGAGGCACCGACCCTCATCCAACCCGAAGAGCTCCATGAAATCCGCAGATTGTGGCGCACCGAGCGGGGCGACTGGCCTGACAGCGTTCCGCGGATAGTGCGCGAGACACTCGGCAGGGAACTCGACTGGGTCAAGGAGGACGCCGTTTCTTTCGACGGTGACGATGGTCAGCTGCTCGCGGAGATCTGCGGCGAGCACGACGTGCCCACGGACCTGGTTATGCGCTTGCTCGATGTCGAGCGTGCGTCGCATGGCCTCAAGCGCCGCCATGCGGTCCATACAAGGATTGAGGAGGTCTTCAATCTTGAGTGGCGCGATCTCGATCTGCTTGTCGCCGAACGGCAGGCCCAGATGGCTGCCGACAATGACGAGGACTCCGACTACGCTGATGTGGGCGAGGAAGGAAAGCCCTCATGATACTGCGCTCCATCATGCTTGAGGACTTCGGTCTCTACCAAGGTCGCCAAACGATCGACCTCATCCCCGACCGTGGTCGTCCGGTAGTGCTTTTTGGC
>CAZBTA010000582.1:0-1737 GCA_964494515.1 uncultured Bryobacter sp. | reverse complement strand
CGCAGGTGGAGATCGAGGAAGGCGTCCGCCTCAAGGCCAAGCGCAGCCTCGACCGGATGCTGGAAATGGCGAGCGGGACCGTGGGGATGGGGGACTTGGGGAAGGTGCGGTTCAGCGGGGATTGAGGCGGTGATTCCAGATTTCCAGACATTGATGCTGCCAGTGCTCAAACACGCGGCAACCGGTGAAATTCGTATCTCAGAGCTGGTTCCTCAGCTTGCTGATGACTTTCAGCTTTCGCAGGATGAGCGTGATCAGACACTGCCGAGTAGCGGCCAAAGTGTGCTCTACAATCGAGCGCAATGGGCAAAGACATATCTGAAGCAGGCAGGGCTTCTTGAGCCCACAAAGCGAGCGCACTTCCGCATCAGCGAGCGTGGGCTAGACGTTCTCAGGAATCCCCCTTCGCGGATCGACATTGCGTTTTTAGAACAATTTGAAGAATTTAGAGCGTTCCGCGATCGTGGTAAGAAAACTGAAGGCAATGATGCGACCATCGCTGTCGAGAACGCTGAAGTTGCCTCTAATGCATCGCCGGAAGATGTTCTGACTGCTGCACACCAGCAAATCGAAGAGGCTTTCATCGCGGATTTGATTGACCGCTTGCTTGTTGGCACGCCAGCCTTTTTCGAGAAAGCCATCGTCGGACTACTTCTCTCAATGGGCTATGGCGGGAGTTCCAAGGACGCGGGTCGCGCGATTGGACAGTCGGGTGACAACGGTGTTGATGGGGTAATTGACCAAGACCCGTTGGGCGTTGATCAGATCTATATTCAAGCGAAACGATACGGTGCCGACAACATTGTTGGCGCATCTGCAATCCGAGATTTCTTTGGCGCTCTGAGCTTGAAGAAGGCTCAAAAGGGTATTTTCGTCACCACCTCCAGTTTTTCCAAGAGTGCTCGCGAAACGGCGGCGCAACTCGGCGGCCGGATCGTGCTAATCGACGGAAAGCAGTTGGGCAGATTGATGGTGCGCTACAACGTTGGCTGTCGCGACAAATACGCGTTGCACGTGAAAGACTTTGACGAAGATTTCTTCGACTGACGCCCTAGGCCCCAGCTTTCGCTGGGGTGACGAGGTTACGCTTTGGCCCGCGCCACCGCCAGCGCCGCGCCCACCAGCACCATGCCCACAATGTCCAGCCCGCTCAACACCTCGCCGAACGCCAGCCAGCCGTAGATCGAGGCCACCACCGGCTGCGTCAGCAGGGCGAGGCCCACCACCAGCGGCGGGAAGTATTTGAGCGAGAACACCATCAGCCCCTGCCCGATCAGCTGGCTCAGCACGAACAGCCCGACAATCGGCCCCCACGCCTGCGGCCACACAGGCTCGCCCAGCGCGAGGGCGATCACCAGCAGCACCGGCGCGCCGAATATGCTCACCCAGACGAGAAGGCTCCACGACCCGAACGCCCCGCGCGCATTCTGGAGCGTCAGCAGGTAGACCGCATAGAGCAGCCCCGCCGCGACCGAGAAGAGGTCGCCGATCAGCGTCTCGTGGCTGATTTCGAGGCTGCGCCCCATCAGGATCGCCGCGCCGCCCAGCGCAAAGATAATCGCCAGCGCCTCCAGCCGCCCCGGCACCACGCGGTGGACGATGAAGCCCCAGAACAGCAGCACGATCGACCCGGCATTGCCGAACAGCGTTGCGTTCCCGATGCGCGTCATGGCGATGCCGATGTGCCAGCTCGCCAGATCGAGCGCGAAGGTCACCGCGCCGAGCGCCACCAGCGCG
>CAZBTA010000581.1:0-1740 GCA_964494515.1 uncultured Bryobacter sp. | reverse complement strand
AGCCGAGCAGGCGCGGAAGGGGAATGCCGCTGGCCTCTGCCGTGGCGCCGAGGCCAGAGCCCGTGATGGTGGTGAGGCCACCGGGGGAGATGGCGGCGGTGGTTGTGCCGAGGGCGCTAATGCTGATTGGGTTTGAAGGAGAAGAAGGACCCGTCTGGGCGGCGGCGAGGGCATTCTCGACCAACTGGTAGCGGCCGGCGAGGAAGGTGTGCAGCCACTGGACGGTGGTCTCAAACTCATGGGGGGAACAAGCGGCGAGGACACCGGTATCGGCGCACTGCTTATTGGGATCGTTTATGGCGGCGCTGTAGATGATGGCGTACTCGCGGGAGATCTCCTGATCGGCCCAACCCTGTTCGCCGCCGAGGATGTTTTCGGCTTTGGCGAGCTGGGTGAGATAGAGGGCGCGGTATTGGGGGATGGCAACGAGCCGCTGGGCGAGAAGGTTGATGTGATCGCCGGTGGTGATGCCGTACATGATGTCGCGGTTGATGTCGGAGAAAGTGTTGTCTTTATCCCACGGCACTAACTGATAGAGCGTTTGACCGTTGAACTGGTAGAGAAAGAAGTTATTCATGCCGACTTCGCCGCCGCAGATGCCGTCGGCCTCGGCGAGGGCGGATTCGATGGCAATGTGAGTGATGAACTGGGCGGGGTTGATGTAGGCAGACAGGGCGGTGATGAACTGGTCGTCGGTGGTGTTGGGCTGATTGATGACGGCGATCAGGTTTGCCAGATTCTGGAGGTCTGGCGCGGGCTGATTTGTCTTGAGGTCGACGAGCGAGGCATAGGCGTTGGGATCGGAGCCGAGGCTCTGAAACTCGTAGGAACCGTTCTGCTGCCATTCGTAGAAGTAGCCAGCGCTCTCGCCGAAGTTGCGATTCAGGAAGGTTTCGTCCTCGTGCTCGACGATGAAGTAGAAGCCAAGGAGCTGGCCATTGAGGAAGACCTGCGCGGGGGCCTCGCGCGGGGCGGAGAAGCCCATCTTGCGGAACAGCTTCATGGACAACCATTCCTTGAGGTTGGAGGGATCTTCGTTGTTGGCCTTGAGGAGGACAAAGGGGAGGCCGAGGAAGGTCTGGGACTTGTCGTAGTGGGCGAAGTTGACGTCGAGATTGGGCTTGACGGGGCTGCGACTGCCGCCGCCGTGGCTGCGGACGCCGATTTGCTCGGTAATGCCATTCCAGTTGAAGGTGGCGTGGTAGTAAGTGTTTTTGGTGTAGTTCTGCTGGAAGGTCGCCCAATCAGTGGGATCCATGGTGAGATTGATGACCTGGACGTGAGAATCATCGAAGAAGGCATTGGCCTGGACCTGGGCAAAGGCAGGGGAAACGCCCAGCAAGAGGAGATTGGCCAGAGCGATCAGGCCGCCAGTTGCCGCCAGAGAGATGCGTTGGTTTGGTTTCATGTGGTGAGGATCCTTTCGTTCCAACCCGGCTTGAATTGGGACACACCAACAAGACGGAAGGGTGGTGTGGGTGGCTACTGGCCTCGATAGGGGACGGAGCGTGCCCTTGATAGGGGATGGCGCCGACCGCCGGTTGGTATTCAGTTGTCAAGGAGCGGGCATCCCGAGGGATTGGGTTCGTTTGGTTGACTAAGCGGCAGCAGCCTTCTGTTTGGCTTCCCAGGCGTTGAATTCATCCCATTTGGCCTGGGAGATTTCGTCGCGCTCGGGAGTTTCTGGACGGTCGAGGAAGTAACGGCAGAAGGGTTCGTTTGTCAGAACCTGGGCGGCGA
>CAZBTA010000580.1:0-1741 GCA_964494515.1 uncultured Bryobacter sp. | reverse complement strand
GGGGATGGCCTGCCGAAGCGGGCCGGGTTTTGTTCAAGCGACCGCACTACACGAGAAGCGCGCTTCCCGCTGGTGGTGACAGGCGGGGATAATCCTGCCGGGCCTGTCATGCTGCTCCTGGCAGCCGCACGAATAACATCCTCGCGCGTATCCTATCCGTGCCACCTTGTCAAGCGCAGATTCACGGTTTGTTTATGCCGCCTTCACCATCTGTTCCGATTCCAGCAGGATCGAGGCAATCTTGATCGGCTGCGCGAAGCCTTCCACGTTGACCAGCACAAACCCGCCCTGTTGCTCTTCCACGGTGCCGGACAGGCCCGCAAAGCCGCCCTCAGGCAGTTTGACCGCCTCACCCTTGCCGAAGCTAGGCCCTTTCATGCCGCGCCGTTTCTGGCGCTCGTAGATCGCATTCTGCCGGGCCTCTTCCCTGCGCAGAGCCTCTAGCTGGTTATCCGCAACAAGGGGCACCCCGCCGCCGAACCGGAAAATCGAAAACCGGGGAATGTCGGTCGTGAACGTGTGCGCCAGTTTCGCCACGCCCTCAAAGTCGGAGTAGCGGACAAAGGCAAACGTCGGCATGAGCGGGAACTTCTTGTCGAACTCCACCCGCGTCCGGGGCATTCGGCCCAGCTTGTGGACCGTGGGCGTCCAGACAGTGAAGCCCCGGCGATTGAGCGCGCTCACTACCGCAAGGGTATCCGCGCTTGCCATGCGAAGGATAAACCACCCCCCTAAGTCGAGTGTGTCAAGCATGGTCCTCTCCGAAGGTGTAGGGTTCGTCCCGATCGAAAGTGGGAATCGGCGGCGGCGCAAATCCTGCCTCAGCCGCCCACATGGAAATATCGACCCAACTGTGTATCTCGAAGATACCTTCAGGCATCCGGTCCGGGGCGAAACCATGCTCAGCGCCCCACTCGGCCCACTCGACCAGCTTGGCCTTTTGCAATTCGTCCAGCATTTACTTGCCCTCCTTGATCGCCCGCATGGGGTTAGGCCGCAGTGTCAATGAAAAGGTCGCCTTGGCGTTGCGCATCCTCAATCCGCTTGCAGGCGATGTCGAAATACTTCGGCTCGCGTTCGATGCCGATAAAGTCACGCCCCATTTGAACCGCGGCAACGCCTGTAGTGCCGCTACCAAGAAACGGATCAATCACAGTGGGCCAATCGTGCATTTCTAGAACGTATTTCATAACGTCCAAGGTGCGCGGCGTGGGGTGCTCGGTCCGCTCCTGAAGCATCCCCGCTGTGTTGCAGAGAAACCAATTCCGCCCGTTGCCGCGATATTTTGTTGATCGAATAAAAGCGATGTCCCAGCAATTCGGAATTGACTTTGGGGTCATCTGCGAAAAGTTTTTAACTGAGGCAAATGGCTTGTAGCCGTCAAAAATATGCGAAACATGAGGGATTGACTTGGTGGATAAGAACCACACTTGGCCCTCCGCCAAACTCTCCGAAAGTCGGACGACATTATGAAGCCATTCCGCATAGACGGGCCACGGCGCGTCATCATTTGGACCGAAAAATCCACAATTCCACGGAGGGTCCGTAACGATTGCATCCGCTGAGCCGACTTCTGGCAGCAATTCTTGACAGTCGCCTAAATAAACCGTGGCGCGCCCAATAATTTCCTTTCGCATCAATACCCCCCGCTTTTCGGGTCCCATGTGGTCGCGTCCCTCTCGTTGCCCGCCTCCTTCACCGCGACAACGCACCATGAGCCGCCGTCGTCTGTCCAAACCAA
>CAZBTA010000579.1:0-1743 GCA_964494515.1 uncultured Bryobacter sp. | reverse complement strand
ACGTCCTCAACCCCTATCGCGACGACGATTGGATCCGCCGCCAGCAGGCCGACTACGAAAAGACCTACCGCCAGTACGCCGGCAAGCCCCAGCCCAAGATCATCGACGTCGACCTCAACGTTGATATCTTCCCCGAGCGCCGCGCCTTCTCCGCCACCGGCACTTACATCCTCATCAACCGCACCAACGCGCCCATCTCCGACCTCTACATCAGCAACCCCAACGAGACCCTGCGCTCCGTCAAGTTCGATCGCGCCTCCACCCTCAAGTCCCAGCCCGTCGAGCGCGTCTTCCAGATCCACTCCATCTCGCCGCCCCTCGCCCCCGGTGAGCAGATGCGCATGTCCTTCTCCGTCGGCATCGAGAACCCCGGCTTCCGCAACGCCGGCGAGCGCAACGAGTTCGCCTACAACGGCACCTTCTTCGACACAGGCTTCTTCCCCGGCCTCGGCTACAACCTCAGCCTCGAGATCACCGAAGAGCAGCGCCGCCGCGAGTTCAAGCTCCCGCCCCTCGTCGAGCTGCCCCTGCCCTCTGACCCCGCCGCCCGCATGACCAATCTCTTCACCCCCGATGCCGATTGGGTCAAGTTCCGCGCCACCGTCTCCACCTCCGCCGACCAGACCGCCCTCGCCCCCGGCTACATCGAAAAGCAGTGGACCGCCAACGGCCGCAATTACTACCGCTACTCGATGGGCGACCAGACCATCAATAACTTCTACTCCTTCCTCAGCGGTAACTGGCGGGTCCGCCGCTCCAACTGGAAAGACATCCCCATCGAGATCTACTATCAGCCCGGCCACGAGTTCAACCTCGACCGCATGATCGAGTCCATCCAGAAGTCCTTCGCCTACTACACCGAACACTTCGGCCCCTACCAGTTCCGCCAGTACCGCGTCATCGAGTTCCCGCGCTACCGCACCTTCGCCCAGAGCTTCCCCAACACCATCCCGTTCTCCGAAGGCATCGGCTTCATCCAGCGCGTCTCCAAGCCCGAAGACCTCGACCTCACCTTCTACGTCTCCGCCCACGAGCTCGCCCACCAGTGGTGGGGCCATCAGGCCATCGGCTGCCTCGCCCAGGGCTCCAACATGATGTCCGAATCTCTCGCCCAATACTCCGCCCTCATGGTCCTCGAGAAGGATTACGAGCCCACCCGCCTCCGCAGTTACTTGCGCCACGAGCTCGACGACTACCTCCGCGGCCGCGGCGCCGAGCGCATCAAAGAGCCGCCTCTCGCCTACGTCCAGCGCGAAGGCTACGTCTGGTATCAGAAGGGCTCCCTCATCATGTACGCCCTCAAGGATTACCTCGGCGAAGAGCGCCTCAACCGCGCCCTCCGCACCTGGCTCGAGGCCGTCCGCTTCCAGAAGCCCCCCTATACGAACTCGCTCGAATTCATGGAAGCCCTCCGCAAAGAGACTCCCCCCGAGCTCAGCTACCTCATCCACGACATGTTCGAGGACATCGTCCTCTATGACAACCGCGCCGTCTCCGCCACCGCCCAGAAGCGCCCCGACGGCAAGTACACCGTCTCGCTCAAGCTCGCCACCAACAAGCTGCACGCCGATGGTCTGGGCAAGGAATCCCCCCTCCCCATCAACGACCCCATCGACGTCGCCATCTTCGCCGGCCCCCGCGATGCCGAAAAGGTCCTCCACACCTCCAAGGTCCGCTTCACCGGCCCCGAGACCACCCTCGAGTTCACCGTCGACGAGCGCCCCACCCGCGCCGGCATTGATC
>CAZBTA010000578.1:0-1750 GCA_964494515.1 uncultured Bryobacter sp. | reverse complement strand
GGTCGTACGGGCGAACGTACGCCATAGACTTTCCCGCATTGCCCAATACTCGAGCCGCGCGCGCTGGCGAGAATTTGCTCTTGTTCTGTTTCCACAATTCCAGCGCCTGTACAAACTCTTTCCAGGCCGCCTCCGGCTGGTTGGTGGCGTAGTGATGGTCTCCCATCACCACCAGCGCTACTGCCTCTCGTGCAACATCCCCGCTCGACCGCGCCAATCGCAGCGCGTTCTCAGCCGACTTCAGATACATCGCATCTCCATGCTGCCTGGCCATCGCCAGCGATGCCTCAAGATCCGCCGCCAGAACCAGATCCTGCGAGCTCAGCCCAGCCACCCGGCTCTGCGCCAACTCGATCAGCTGCGGCATTGTAACGGTCTCTTTGTTCCTTCCCCATGTCAACAGATTGGCCAGAAAGATCTGTCCCGCTTCCGCTCTCTCCAGCGCAATTCGGGTATTCCGCGCCTGTATCCACGAATAAGCCGCCATTCCCACCAGCGCCACGCTGATCCCACCAGCTAGCGCCAGCCGCGCCCAGTAGCGCTTTACAAACTTCGCGGTCCGATAACTGAAGTTCGCTTCGTGCGCCTCCACTGGCTCCCCACGCAAATAGCGCCGCAGATCGGCCGCCAGCTCATTCACCGAGCCGTAGCGCTGATCCGCCTCGAACGCTAACGCCTTGCGGCAGATCGACGCCAGATCGCCCTTGAGTTGTCGCCTCAACTTCTCAAGCGTCGTTGCCCGCTGTGCCGCCGCCTCTGCTGTAACGACCGCCTCAAGGCCCGTTGCCGTGGTGCGTCCCCCAGCTCTTTCCGCCACGCCAACGATCGAGCTTTGCTTTGGAAACGGCGACCCTCCACTCACCAGCTCAAACAGGATCATCCCCAGCCCATAGATGTCGCTCGCCACCGTTGCCGGTTCCCCACGCAGCCGCTCCGGGCTGGCATACTGCGGCGTCAACTGTTGCGTTACCACGCCGCCTTGCGAATGATCGATCCAGCGCGCCGTCCCGAAGTCGAGCAGCTTGATATCGCCCTCCGGCGTCACCAGCAGGTTCGATGGCTTCAGATCCAGATGCACAATCAGGCGCGAATGCGCCGACTCCACCGCCCTGCATACCGCCAGCAGCAGCTCGATTCGCGCCTCGATGCCCATCTTCCGCTCATCACAATGCCGCGTGATGTGTTGCCCCTCGGCCAGTTCCATCACCAGATACGGCCTTCCATCCGGCGTCAACCCCGCGTCAAAAAACCTCACAATCCCGGGGTCCGTCAGCGTCGCGAGCACACGCTGTTCTCGCAAAAAACGTTCCTGGTCTTCCTCCGTTGCCCGGTGCGCGTGATACACCTTCACCGCCACCATTTGCTCCACACCATTCACCCATCGCACCGCTTTGAATACCGCGCCCGCTCCCCCCGCTCCAATCATTGAAATCAGTCGCAACCCCGGCTGGCCCAGATCCCAATCAAGCTCTGGTTCCACCGTCTGATCTTCTTGCCGCTCTCTGCGATGCGCCCCCGCTTCCGCCTGCGCCTTCTGTTCTTCGCGAATCGCATCAAACAGCCGGATCACGTCTCCCCGTACCTCGGCACCCTGTTCGATGCGTTCCAGTTCAACCCGCCACTGCTCACCCGGCAATCCTTCGAGCCGGTCAAACAGCTCTTGCACTCTCTTCCATCGTTCAGGTGATTCCATATAAAGACACCCCGCTAGTCTTCTCGAAATCGGTCCTGATTCTGACTCATCCGTTGA
>CAZBTA010000577.1:0-1757 GCA_964494515.1 uncultured Bryobacter sp. | reverse complement strand
CTAGCGGATGGTGGTTTGGGGGTGGTAGAGATGCCAGTCGAACCAGTAATCCTTGACGATGCGCAGCGGAGAGAGGCAGGTGTCCTTGAGGGGACCGGAGATGGCGCAGCCGGCAAAATTCCACTCGCCGCCTGAGAGGCTGTCGCGCATGAGACCGCCGCCGAGCTCTTCGTTGCGGAAGAAATCGGGCACCTCGCCGGAGGGCAGCGTGGCAAAGAAGGCGCGGACGGATTTGTCATCGAGAGCAGTGACGAGGATGATGGGCTGACCGGAGATACGATCCTGCACGAGCTTGGCGCCGACCACGCGGTCGTAGCGCCAGGCACGGGCGGTATTGTTGAGTTCGACGCCGATGACGAGTTCGCGGGGGGCAATGCCGGTGGATTTGGTGTCGACGACGGTGGGGGTCTTTTGCATCTTGACGTCCCAATCCTTGGCGGCGTATTTGTCGGCGTACTGGGGCAAGGGACGCAGGATGGTGCCGCGGGGGTTCTCATCGCGCCAGACTTCGAAGGAAAGCTCGTCCCAATGGACGAAGGTGAGCTGCTTGCCTTTGAGCGGACCCGAGATGGCCTGGCCACTGATCTGCTGCCAGTAGCTGCCCGTTTCTTCATCGCGCATGAGGAAGTTCTGATTGTTGATGCCGGCGAGGCGGAAGGTGAGTACCTGCCCGTCGACTTCTCTGCCCCACACCAGACCGGTGTGACAGAGCGTTCAATACGTGGCCACAACGGCAACGCCGTTATGGGTGTCGTTGATGAGGTGATGATAAGCGAGAAGGCGAACGGGATAGGCGCGGGATTCGCCACCAATCTTGATGGTGAGCAGCATGTCGTCGTTGTCGACATCGGTGACTTCATTGGCGCCCGCAAAATGAGCGGAACTGACGGGGCGGAACATGATCTCAAAGATGTTGATGAAGCTTCCGGCGGCAAAGACGATGGTGAGCAGGGTGAAGAGATATGCCGGCCAACGGTGGAGGCGTCGCGCGAGCAAGACACTGGCGATGACACAGGCCGCCGCCAGCCAGGGCGCGATGCGCTTGAGGGAAAGGGCGAAAGCCAAGGCATCGGCTTGCTGGGATTTGAAGGGCTGGATGATCAGAAAGGGGATCAGGAAAAGCGCCAGAGCCACAATGGCAAAGGAGACCGCCAGCAACCAGGGCACCAACCGAGAACGGCTTATCACTCTACTAGTGTACGTCGAGGTAAGAGTATGGTGTCTTCAGGCGGGGGATGACTGGCACCTGGGTGACAAAACTGGCACCCGGTAGCGGCGCAGAGGGAGAAGCGGCGAGAACGCGGCCGTAGGGATCGGTAACAGTGAGCATGCCGTCGCGCGAGGAGCGGACGATGGAGTAGCCAGACTCGACGCCGCGAGTGAGCGTGACGCGAGCGGCATACCAGGCATCAAGCTGAAAATCCCAGGCGGGGACGAAGAGAATCGCGGGATTGGCGTGGGCGTAATTGAGGGCGAGACGGGCGAAGTGCATGTCCTTGCAGATGGCGACCCCGGCGGGGGCATTATCGAGCTGGATGAAGCCGTTGGTGTGGCCGGCGACATAGGAGACTCGCTCGGGAGGAGCGAGGTATTGCTTGTCGTAGGTGAGCGTGAGGTCGCCGGTGGGAGAGAAGACCCAGGCGATGTTGCGAATGCCGGCGGTGGTGCGGATGGCGACGCTGAGAATGAGGGTGACTTTATGCGTAGCGGCAAGCCGCGAGCCCCAGTCGCGCCAGGTATTGTTCTCGTTGACGATG
>CAZBTA010000576.1:0-1776 GCA_964494515.1 uncultured Bryobacter sp. | reverse complement strand
GTCACTACGGCATCTACTTCATCGATGGCCAATCAGTCACCTGCGCCTACCAGATCACACCGGCCATACGCGCTCTCGCCAGGCAAGGCAAAGACAAGTTCTACGCTGAACTCATCGCCGCCCTCAAGCGCCGCCAACCCTGAGCCCATCGATTCGATCGGCGCTACGATGGTCGCGTGCACGTCAGAATCGAATCAGAGCGGGAAGACGATGGTCGCTGGATCGGTGAAGCCTTGGATCTTCCAGGTGGCATGTCCTACGGTCTCACCCGCGCCGAGGCCCTCGGCAGTGCCGAAAAGATCGCTATCTCCTTCTCCATCCTCGATCAACAACGAGAATCCCGATGTTGAAATCGCTATTCCAACTCCTCCTCCCGGCATTCTTTCTCCTCGCTGCGTGCATCGCCCAATCGCCACCCGAGCAGATACCAAGACCCCACCTCGGCCCCACCCTCACTCGTCTCATCAACGAAGCAAAGCAGCAGTCGCGCACTGTCGTCGATCTTGGCTTGCTGATTCCTATGGAAACGGGTGTGGAGTCTGTCCAGGAGATTACCCGCGATTATGGTTGGTTACGCTTCCACGTTACCCGACACTTCACCAGCATCGCCGACGATCGCATCTTCACCTGCTACCTCGTTCAAATCGACGAAAAGATCCAGTGGAAGGGCTTCACTTCCGACGCAACAAGCCCAGACCTTTGTCAGCCACTGAAGCCAAAGGCCAATCAAGCCCTGATCTTGGAGCATGGTGGTGAAGTCCTGTTCGAAGGCATCCTCATCCGCCAGCCATCCACCCAACTTCGCTACCGCCTGGTCCCTAACCAGAGCTACGTGGCGGGAGTCCACACCGAACCAGCCTCCCTGCGGCTTGTTCCCGCCGCAGGTATCAACTCCATCTTTACTCTCGATCGCAACATGCTCTCCCCACTCGGCTCTCCAACCCACCCCATCGCCCGTAGCATGGCCAGGAAGTACTCAAACAGCTACAACGCCCTCATCGGTGACATCAAGCAAACTCTTCCTTGATCTCGTTTTCCCACCAACCCGGCAGAAAGATCCGCATCTCAGCACTCCGCACCCCCACGCCCCGGAATCCCCCATCACCCTCGAGCTGATACTCCCGCACCGGATTCCACCGGCAGCCAGCATTCAGCAACAATTCAGCAAAGCGAATCGTGCCATATCCCACCGGCATCCAGATGGTGTCTCGCGCCTCCCAGTCCTCCGCTCGCGGCCCCACGCAGTCATCATCATTGCTCAGCTGAAACACCGGCAATCCATGAACATTGCAGTCATCCAGCCACGGATGTTTCCTCGTCTCATCCGGCCAATAGTTCAGTGCAACGACTGCTTCGACAATGCCTTGCGGCAGCTCGTCATCTCGCAAAGAATTCTCTCGAATCCTCAATCGCTGGATCTGCGATTCCGGATGCGTAAGGCGCAGTTCGACTGCATGTTCACGCTCGCCAAGCCCGGCAGCCAAAAGAAACAAACCCAACTCCCGACACTTCGCCCCCGTCAGGAACACCCGCAGCTGATCTGCCCGAAAGCAGCTGTCATATTCGTGTACTGCTTTCTCAATCCGAACTTGATCCGTCTCCATCATTCGGGGCAGGGAAGGCAAAATCCCAGCTCGAAAGATAAAGCCATCACCAATATCCCGATCCTCCGGCACACGCCCCGCAATTTCCCCAAAGATGGCGTTTAAGTCACAACGCATAGCGCCCCCAAGGCTAACACGCGCCCCATCGCACAAGATCGGCCACATTTTCTAC
>CAZBTA010000575.1:0-1788 GCA_964494515.1 uncultured Bryobacter sp. | reverse complement strand
TCTTGTTCACCCGGCGTGCCGCCTCGGTGAAGCTGCCGCAATCGGCAATAGCGCAGAAGCTCTGCAACTGATCGAGGTCGAGCGGCGCGGTCACGGCGAAACTCCATCACGAATTTTGATGAACGGGATGAAATCTATTTGTTGGACGAATGGAAGGCAAGTCCGTAGATCACAGAGCATCGGAGAACGGCGCCACACACGGCGGTTCTCTTGCCCCGCCTCGGCACCTCCCCGCCCTGGCACAACTGAATGAACTTGGAGAAGGACCATGGTCCACTTGCTTTCGAGCGAGCGGCCGTCGATGGCTGCCGCATCATCTAACCCGTTGATTGCGTTGGTGAACTGGTTCGCCAAAATCCGGGCCAATCGTGCGCGGCGCGTCGCCTTGGAGTCGCTCCTCGACTACGACAGCGCCCGTCTCGAGGATCTCGGCATCAACCGCCAGGATCTGTTCGAAGCGCTCGACGCCCCATCGCAGCGCCCCGGCCTCCGCCTCTCCCAGAAGCGCGCCGAGAGCTCCCGGAACTGGCTCAACCCCTAACCTCCAGGGTTGAGCCTCCGCCTGGCACTACCTCGATTGTGCCATCTTCGGGCCGGTCCACCCACCGGCCTTGTTTCCTGATAAACTGCCGGGCTCAAGTCTTTCCTCGGAAATGACCGGCCCGGCTTTTTTATTGTGATTTCAGTTGGTTGCGTCGAGATGCTCCGCCACCATCTCCTGCAGCCGCCACAAATGTGGATCGTGGATGCCCATCCGCTCGAGGTGCTCGACCGTGTTGAACAGATACTCCACCATCGAGCCGCGCCCACCCACCGCCTTGGCCAGCACCTCGGCCACCTGCAGCTCGCTCAGCCCGGATATGTAGCGGCCCGAATTGCGGTCGATGCAGAAGGTGAAGGCCCGCACCGGACCGTGCTCGGTCATCACCGTCACCCAGCGGGGCGGAAAGGGCGAGGGCTTGTAGCCCATCTCGCGGCGGCAGAGCAGCTCGACATTTTCGGCTTCCCGGCCCGGCGGCAGGCGGTAGAGCGCGCCCTTGCAGGCCCCGCCCCGGTCGAGCGCCAGCATCAGGCCCGGGTTCTCCTCCGAGCCGCGAAACCGCGTGTTCCACCCCAGGCAGAACGCCCGGTGCCAGCCGCGCACCGTGCCCGTGCGGATCTCGACGAACTCGCAGGCGGGCTTCCAGATCAGCGAGCCGTAAGCGAACACCCAGATCTGGCTCGGGTCCGGCGCTCCGGCGACGATGTCGGCGACGAACCCGCGGAAATCCTCGTCGCTCGCCGCCACGAACGGCGGCGGCGGGGCAGGGGGCTCGGCCTCCGGCACCACAAGGCGCGCCATCCGGGCCACATGGGCCTCGGTCAAGCGCATCTTGCGGGGTGCTCTGGGCATGGAAGTCCTAGGGAAGCTGCTTGAACCCGTCGGCAAAGCCGTTGAGCGACACCGGGATGCCGACACCCTCTTCGGGGGTGCGGAACACCACGAAGATGGCGTTCTTGCCGGTCTGCAACTGGCCGATCAGCTTGTCGTCGAGCACCACTTCGGCCACGCAGCCATTGGGCAGGCAGCGCACGAACGGTACCCGGCCGATGTTGGTTTCGTCGATATTGAGGCCCAGCCCGTTGGGCAGCAGCACCCCAAGCGGCGCCAATACGCGCAATAGGCGAACCTGCTTGTCGGCAGTCTTCAGCACGATCACCGACAAGCCGACATTGGGCTGGTCCTCGGCGGTGACGTTCTGGATGAGCGCGCACTGCTCGAAGCTGGCGCCGGGCGGCGTATCGCAG
>CAZBTA010000574.1:0-1807 GCA_964494515.1 uncultured Bryobacter sp. | reverse complement strand
GACTGCACTTCGGGCGGCAGACGGAACGTTGCCTGCCCAACAGGCGATAGACGCAGCCAATCGCCGTAGCGGATCAGGCGGGTCAGGTGGGCGGTCATGCGGCCCTCCCCTTGGGCTGATGCTTGTCGCAATCTTCCCCATCGCCGCCAGCGGTAACCACCTTTCCCCCCTTAAACCACCATTCGATCGTCCGAATTAACTCACCACACGTTCCATATTGAGGAACGTCTTTCGGCGGGTTGCGGTTCTGAGACGCAAATGTGCGCTGCCAATGAATGCAGTTGTCGCATCGCTTCGTAGGCTCAGTCATGCGGCCCTCGCTTCATCGTCCAAGTCGTCGCCCTTGCCGCGACGCGCCAGGGCTTCGCGCGCCATCTTTTCCATCGCCATCCCAATTGGCTCCCCTGCATCAAGTCGCGCGAGCACGTCCACAGCCCACCAGAGGCCCGGAGAGCGCATCTGGCGAAGCGATCGGATGTGCGCCGAGCACCTACGCCCAAAGTCCACGCTCGATTCGTCAGAGCGCCTCTGAAGGCCGTTGCTAGCCATCCACACGTTCGCGGCTTGCTGCGCCTCGCGGATTCGGTCGGTCGGCGTGTCCGGCACGAAGTCGCGCGAGAGCTCGACGATCTCGCCCATCACGACCGGATCGGTCTCGCGCGCGTGCCAGCGGCACACCCACGGCCCGCCGCCGCGCGTGTTGTCCGACCACGCCGGAGGCAAGCGGCAGCCGGGATAGCTGCACGTGCTCGGAATGCCCTCAATCGCTTGCGGCTCGTCCTGCTTGCGCTTCATGTCGCGGTACAGCGCTCCGCAGGAGGAGCACTCGCGCGAGCCTTTGGCGTCCCGGTTGCTGCACTTGGCGCAGCGGATGTACCCACCGCTCGTGAATACGCTCATCGCACGCGCTCCTGCGTCCGAGACACCCAGTTGGTCAGGAATCGACGGACGTTGGACTTGCGCTTTGCAGGGTTCGCGCGTAGCCAGAGCACTGCGCGGTCAATCTCCTGCGCGACCATCACGTCCGGATAGGCTTCGATCAGCTCCATTGCGAAGCTCTGTCGCACGGTCACGTCGCCCTTAAGGCTTGGAACCATCGCGATCACTTCGCCTGCGCCGATCTCGGCCGGCTCAGAGCGGGCGTCAGCCCGGCTCGGAGCAATAGCTTTGCTTTTGTCTTTTATATCTTCTCTACTCTTCTCTTCTCTACTCTTCTCTGCTTTGTACGGTGACGTCACGGTGACGTCACCGATCGTCACATCATCAAGGCCGAGAATCTTCCTCCTTTCGCGCCACTCCCTCGTTCTTTGAGCGGCGGACTTCGCTTCTGTAGTCCTTTGTTTCCCAACAACATTGTGCTCATGGAAGTTCGGGAACAAGACCCCCTCATCCGTCACTTCGCACCATCCAACGAGCCGCATCGCTTCGCCGAAAGATGGCACTCCGGCCATTTCATCGACCTCGAAAAGCGAAATTCCTTTGATCTGCCCTTCTGAATTTGCCGCGACATTTACGGCAGACCATACGGCGAGTAACGTTCCCACCGTCACACGTGTGACGACGGTGACGTCACACGTTTCATACAGCGATTCCGAAACACTTCCGTTCGGCGCACGCCCGATCCACCAGCCAATGAACACTTGGTCGGACGCTAGAAACCGCGCCATCCGAATGACCTTGGGATGCGTCAACAGACCCGCACGCATCTTGATCCAGTCAGACATGTGACCTTTCTTTGCGATGCCTAGGCCAAACGGACCGATTGCGCGGCCGTCGTTTGGCTATGCTGAAAAAAGAAAGCCCCACG
>CAZBTA010000573.1:0-1819 GCA_964494515.1 uncultured Bryobacter sp. | reverse complement strand
GCATTCTGCTATGCTGAACGCACTGAAACGCATTTGAACCTGCTGGGACAGGCTGTGATCGATCTCATCATGTCTGGCGTCGATCGCTCGAACATCCAGAAACCATTTAGAACTCGTGAAATGGCTGGCGTATCGTTGCTCCCAATAGCTGTATGCGCACCACCACTGCTTCCTGCGGGCATGGTAGCGAGCATGGCGCCGCTGCCTCTGGCAATGGTGGCAAGCTGGCTCCTTTCGCCTTTTGTCAGATCGCTGTGGACATGGTATCAAACGCCCGGCGAGGCGAAATACAGCGAACTTGCCAGCTGCGCGTCTGACGCTGGCCAAAGACGTTATGTTCGGGCTCTCGAAGAATACCGCGATTGGCTGTCTCAAACGCCCGACCAACTCTTCATCCGATCGTCCAACGGAGATCTTCGGCCCATCACTAAGGAAGAGCACAGAGCCATCCAAGCAGACCACGGGCGTCAGCTGCTCCTCAGTAGCGATCGCAGCGGGTGGCCGAAGGTCCGCGGCCGCCCCCTACCAGGCGGTAAGCTCATGGTCTGCTTGTGCGGACGCAGAGCGAAGTCCCTCCTGACCTCGATGCGCCTTATGCTGGAACAAGACGATGAAGTCTTCGGCGCAAGGGTAAAATGGCTTAGTCAGCAAGCACAAGGGCTCAACAAAGGCAGGCTGGCTCTGACAAATGGCCTGGAACTTCTGCCTAAGCTGCGCAAAGCACGACTTGAGGGAATGAGTCTGACAGCAGTTCTCAATGACGCTGCCGAACATGGTATCGGCCACAAGCAAAGCATGATCCAGAAACTCTGGTCCGGCAATTACGTCGAATTTGAAGAAGCGCTTGAGCGTTTGCCTTTAGAAACAATGCCCTAGGTTAATCTGAAACTTTCTGAAAGCCCGCGGAATCGCTATCCGCCGGCGACTCCACAATCATCGAACACCGCTTAACAGGAGGTGATTCGATGGAACATGATGAACCAGCCGTCTTGATGACCACGGACGACCTCGTCCGGCACCTGCGCATGAGCAGGGTAACAATCTGGCGCAAGAGAGCTGCTGGATATTTTCCAAAGCCCTGCAAGTTCCCGGGCGGGCAATTGCGCTGGAAACGCAACGACATTGATAACTGGGTTGCCAAGCTCCCGACCCATGACCCCGTCGCTCCAGTCCTCCCTCCGCCTCCAAGCCCGCGCGATTTCGGGAGGCTGCTCTAATGGCCTTTCCAGAGACCCCACAGCCGCTTTTCGCTTTGCCTGCGCATCCGCTGGTGATCCGAGGCCACGCCACTTCACTCACTGTCGCTTGCGGGCGCACGGGCCCATGCTCGCCTGTCTGCTGCGGCGGTACGTTGAACATCGGCGATATCTCGGTGCATCTAGCGTGCGAGCACGCCCATAATCTGGCGGACCGGGTGCAAGAGGCGATCGATGCCGCCGTGCTCGGGACATTGCCACTCCCGCGCCCGAGATTGGTGCAATGACTATGGTCAGCCTGTCTATGACCGGAGCTTGTATAGGCGGTCAGTGCTCGTTGCGACGCCTTTGCCGACCTTGTCACGAGGGATCGCGTAGAACCCACACGTTGCCCCCGTCGCTTGTCGAGCATTGCTGGCTCGCGCTGAAACAGCGGGGCCGAATACCGAATGGATCGGCCCAACCATCATTGCGACGATCAGGTCGCGGCGGGTCCTACGGGAAATCAAGACCATTATCGGATCAGCAATACAGGTCGGCACAAGAGCTCGCCGGGGAAAAAGGAATGACACACTCCACGCTACGTGGCGGTGTGGTCTGGGCGGGCAAAGACCCGCAGAAAT
>CAZBTA010000572.1:0-1841 GCA_964494515.1 uncultured Bryobacter sp. | reverse complement strand
CTTCTCCGTAGGGAACGCAACGCCAGCCTCGGACGTTCCCACGACGGGGTCCACGAATTCTGCCGGCGCCGTGCGCGGCGCTGTCGCCACCCCTGCCGCCAACATCTTCGGCAAAGTCACCGCGCGCGGCACTGCCACCGGAAAAACTCGCCGCGCGGACCATGAACCTTTCAACGACGAACTCTCGACGTGGGTCGCCAAACGGCGCACTGACCGTAGATTCCTCCCTCAATCTCTCCGGCACTCTCAGCTACGCGTCCGCTACTAACAGCTTGCTCGCTGCGCTTCAGTCCGTTCCGCCCGTTGACGACGCATACTCGTACAACAAACCAGCGCTTCGTCACCAAGCTACTCGGATCGTGGCGTCACATTCTTCCCCGTCGCCCAACCGGTACCCAGCGCCGAATTTTAGCGAGACCGCGTAACGCCGGTATCCGCTTTCCCACACAACGTCCCACTGCGCGTGATACAAGGGCTGAGATGCAGTGCAGTCACTCGCCGTTCCATCCGCCACGACATAGCGACCGATCGTCGTCGCTAGCACGCTTTCAATTAGCGAAACCGGCGGTTGTTCCGGCAACTGATCCCGCAGTGCATTGGCGACGAAGCGCGCAACCTGACTAGTCACCAGGATGTTGCGCAGTTGTTCATTCCGGAAAATCGGGGCGTCCATGCTCTCGGGTGCCTTGTGGCAGCTCCGGACCGTCGGGATAACGATCGATTGAGTATTCGCTACTGGCACGAGCGCCGTGAACCCTAAATCCACAAGGCTTCGCCAGCGCCGCGACATCCCAACCTCGAGTGCGCAGTAAGATCCCTGCCCAAACTCGTCTACCGTCGGCATAGAAGTAAGGTCGTCGATGTACCCGCCACCCTCCGGCCCATCGATATCTGAGGGCCATCCGAATCTGTCGAACGACCGCGCAAGACACTTTGCAGTGGCCCAAGCAGAGGAACCCAAAACGCCGAAGTCATTCTCCCCGCCCTCCACTTCGCTGAACTGCAAATCAGTACCCCATTGATTCGATGCGGCATATCGACGACGCAAGCATATCCTGGGCAGACTCAACACCACGTGCCGACTTTCCGCCGATAGCCGGAACTGTCGCCAACGCGCGAATTCGCTGACATCGAACATCCGACTGATGTCACGAGGGCGCCACAGTTCCCGAAACGTTTCCATTCCGAACAACTGGGGATCAGCCCCCGCCACCAGTACTGAACCAGTCAAGTCGGCGATCTTCGCCAGCTCTTCGATAAGTGAAACTTCAACCTCTCGATCGGCGACGCCTGCCCCGTAGACAATGAGTGAAGGTCGCTGAGCATTGAAGTGCCCCTTTTCTGCGTCGAAGAAGCGGCGATACACCGCGGTTTGGTCGAACTCATAGCCGCGCAGATCACGACGCAGTTCATTCGCCGTTGCGCTCAGGAGTTCGAACATGACCCGCTCTGGGTCCAGCCCCTTCATCAAGTACTCCAGTCCCCGCCACGCGCACTCCAGGCTCTCGAACTCCGGATGCGAAAAGACATCCCGCAATTGCCTGGAGACCAACGCATCGATCTCTCGGACAACTCTCTGAAACCCTCCAACGATTCCTTCGTGCAGCCGCAACGCCTTCGCTTCCGTAGCGGCCCAGAAGGCTTGCGCTCTCTGCAGTCTGAGCGTGCCCTCGTCTTCTGATGCTGCGAGTCTGCTCAGGCCGAGCAGCGCCTCCGCTGCATCGAAGAGCTCTTGCTCCACTGGCGCGAGGAACGCCCCCTCTCCCTCAAGGAGGATTTGCTGACGTTGGCTAGTCAACTCCATCAGTTGCTCTTCGATCTCAGGAGTCACTAACGAAACA
>CAZBTA010000571.1:0-1866 GCA_964494515.1 uncultured Bryobacter sp. | reverse complement strand
GCGCCAGTAGTAGGCGTTGCGGTCGATCTCGATGACGCCGAACTGGCTCAGGTGTTCTGTCCAGTACTGGACGTCGAGCAGGGCGAAGCCGCTGGAGCGGAGGCGCTCGACCAGACTGTAGAGGGCGACCTTGGACATGTCGGTGACGGTGTGGAACTTGGACTCGGCAAAGAACGCGCCGCCGACATGGACGCCGTAGGTGCCGCCGGCGAGTTGGCCGTCGACCCAGACCTCTACCGAATGGCAGTGGCCTTCGCGGAAGAGCTGGCCGTAGACCTCGATGAAGCGCTCGGTGATCCAGGTTTCGCCGTCTTCGCGCGTGGCGCAGGCGCGCATCACCTGCTCGAAGGCCTGATCGAAGGTGACCTCAAAGTGTTTCTTCTTGAGCGTGCGGGCGAAGCTGCGCGAGACGTGAAAGCCATCGAGAGGCAACACGCCGCGGTGATCTGGCAGGTGCCAGGAGTAGACCGGGGCGTCAGTGTAACCCATGGGGAAGATGCCTTTGCGATAACCTTCTAGAACCTCGTGCGGATCGAGCTGATCTGTGACGCGGATTACATCCACAATTTGAGTTTAAGAGGTAGAGGCTATGCGGCAGAAGATTCGTTGGGGCGTCCTGGGGAATGCGAAGATCGGGCGGGAGAAGGTGATCCCGGCGATGCAGAAGGGCGCCTTGAGCGAAGTGGTGGCGCTGGCCTCGCGTGATGTCGAGAAGGCGCGGCCGGTATGTGACGCGCTGGGCATCGCGACGCTGCATGGCAGCTATGAGGCGCTGTTGGCGGACCCGAACGTGGACGCGATCTATAACCCGTTGCCGAATGACCTGCATGTGCCGTGGTCGATCCGCGCGGCCGAGGCCGGCAAGCATGTGCTGTGCGAAAAGCCGATTGGCCTCGATGTGGCTGAGGCCGAGCAACTGATCGCCGCGCGGGATCGCACGGGCGTCAAGATCGGCGAGGCGTTTATGGCGAAGACGCATCCGCAGTGGCTGCGGGCCAAAGAGGTGGTGGATAGCGGGCATATTGGCGAGCTGCGGCTGATGACGTGTGTGTTCAGCTACTTCAACGCCGATGGCAACAACATCCGCAACAAGGTGAGCGCGGGCGGGGGCGGCGTTATGGATATCGGGTGTTATCCGATTACGTTGTCGCGGATGATCTTTGGTGGTGAGCCGGTGCGCGTGCAATCGAGTGTCGAGCGGGACCCGGTGTTTGGCACCGACCGGCTGGCGAGCGCGATTCTTGATTATGCGCAGGGGCAATGTGTGTTCAGTTGTTCGACGCAGTTGAACCCGTATCAGCGCGTGATCATCTTTGGGACGAAGGGGCGGGTGGAGATTGAGATCCCGTTCAATGCGCTGCCGGACAGGCCGATGCGGATTCTGGTGGAGCCGGGCGGGTGGGAAGAGTTGCCGGTGTGTGACCAGTACACGATCCAGGGGGATTTGTTCAGCAAGGCGATCCTGGAGGATGGGCCGGTGCCGGTGCCGCTTGAGGATTCGTTGGGGAATATGCGGGTGATCGCGGCGGTGCTGGGCGGGGCTCGTTAGAGGAACTCGCGGAGGCGGGCGAGCTGGTGGACTTCGATGAGGAGGGCGCTGGCTAGCGAGCCGTTGGGGTCGAGGGTGGGGTTGATGGGGAGGAAGAGCGTGCGGTCTTCGCGGCGGGTGAGGATGTTGCTGACGGCGAGGGCGCGCATCATCCAGACGGCGGGCGGAATCGCGGGGCAGGTGAAGCCGAGCCAGCCGGCGTAGTTGTGTTCAGACACAGGCAGGCCCGTGGCGGTGGTGATGGCTGGCCCCATTGTGGCGATCACGGCCTGCTGGGCGGCGGCGTCGTAGCCATTGCCAATGCAGGCGGGTTGGAT
>CAZBTA010000570.1:1308-1867 GCA_964494515.1 uncultured Bryobacter sp. | reverse complement strand
CTCCGAAGGCAGAGGTCACAGGTTCGAATCCTGTCGGGTGCGCCAGCTTTTCAATGGCTTAACCAAGCGCCGCTCGCTCCGTATGGAATGAGTATGGAAAACAGGGGGTCTGGCTGGCCCAGCTTCCGTGTGGCCTACCGAGCTCGCAATCCGACAATCTTGGCACGGCTGGCAGTCCAGCTAATCGTGGGTCCTACCTGCCAGATGCACCTGCATGAAGCGCTAGTTGACCGCTTTTTCTCCGGCTGCACCGTATCGGGGCATTAGTTTCAGTTAGAAGTTACAGTTTGAGTTATGGCGGCTTGGCAGCTTGCCCAACGCGGAGTCCACGCCACAGACCACACCGCTCCCTGTCTATCGTGCTTGCCTGCGACGGGAGCGTTCCTACCTATACTGAGCGACAATCTAGGTTCAGGTGGATGGGTTTCTTATTCGAGCCATATCAGGATGGGCACTGTTGCCTTTGCGGGGTCGCCGCACCGCTGACCGGTGAGCACAAGGTCAAGGCGTCGGCCATCCGCGCCATGTTCGGCAGCGACAAGATGGTGATTGGCCATTT
>CAZBTA010000570.1:0-1298 GCA_964494515.1 uncultured Bryobacter sp. | reverse complement strand
AAGTCCAGGGCGCTTCACCATTCCGCCGGGCTCTGCGCCGATTGCAACGGAGCGCGAACGCAGCCAGCGGACCGGGAGTTCGACCAGCTGCATAAGTTGACGTTGGCACAACATGCCGCCGGAATAGACCCCATCACCGTCTTTGAGGAGCCGCGCTATGCGAAGGGCGAAGCGTCCTACCTCAATGTGTTTCGCTACTTCGCCAAGCTGCTTTGCTGCCATATGGGAGACGTCCACGGCCCTCGCCCCGTCTCTGCCAGCGCGTTCGCAATCGGCGAATTGGATCACAACCGCGTGTTCCTCGGGATTGATGGCGATCCAAACTATCGTGACTGGTCAGCTGTGACGGGGGATCATGCCTACGCAGCACATGGCGGGCTGGCCATAATCATGGATCGCAAAACAGAGCTGCCGTCCCGCATTCAGAGCTATCTGACCTTGGGGCCGATCCGGTATCGCTACTGGTTGACGTTTGCGCCAATCGAAGTGACAGCGCTGGCCTGCTTCCACCAAGATTTCTGGCAAGCAGCGCGCGCCGCAATGCAGGAGTATATCGACACTCCACCGACTGAGGAGCAGCTAGAGCGCATGGGTTTCTGAGCGGTGGTAGTTGTTCGTCCCTTAGGCGGGCAAATTGAATGGATCGCAGTCAACTCGCGGGCATTGGCGAGTTTCCACGCCTATCTCAGAAACTTGTCCCAGAATGAGTTGGCTGCGGATCGGTGCAAGGCAGCATAGCGCGAGCAACACGCGCTCTGAATTTCCAAGGTGCATTGCCTGGCGGAAGTAGGGCTCTTCGAGAGCGGCGCTCCTAGCCACATAAAGTGCAGTTGATGGCCTGCCATCTGGTCGGATGGAATTGGTGGTCTTCAACGATGTGCAAAGCCAAATTGTCCGGCGCCACAAATAGGCGCATTATGCGATGCGCGAATCAGTCGCGATTGTTATCGTGATCGTTCGCCGCACGTCGTGACAGGTTTGGATCATAGATGGCTCAGATTGGCGGCAACCTTCGTCCGGGCGAGTTTGCCGATTTTCAACGCTACGCTGCCGATCTCTCGATCAGCGAAAGCAGCTTGGCCAATCTGCTGATCCAACGCGAGATGCGCCTCAAGCGATTGAGCGAGCTGGCCAAGCGGCTCGAAGGACCGGTGCCGACGAGCGAACGCGGTGGTCGAGTCACTGGCCATCAAGCGGGTGGAGAGTTGAAAGAGGCATTCGAGCGCCATGCGAAGGAACAAGGTCTTGCCGCTGGGCACGCAGCGACCATTATCTTCAGGGCCGAGCTTGAAGAGCGC
>CAZBTA010000569.1:0-1885 GCA_964494515.1 uncultured Bryobacter sp. | reverse complement strand
CGCCCACCCCGGCCAAACCGCGCGCCTCGTCAACATCTCCTCCATCGGCGGCCTCATCGGCATCCCCTGGGAGCCCTTCTATCACGCGAGCAAGTTCGCCGTCGTCGGCCTCACCGAGAGCCTCCGCCACGAGCTCTGGAGCGAAGGCATCCGCGCCTCCGTCGTCTGCCCCGGCGGAATCCGCACTCCCTTCATCCCCAAAACAGTCGACGCCCTCAGCGCCGTCCAGACCGACAATCCTCGCTATCTCTCAAGCCTCGCCCGCTTTCGCGATCTCGCCGCCCAGGCCACCCGCTTCGGCTCTCCACCCCTCGCCGTCGCCGAAGCCATTGCCAGCCTGCTCTCGAGCCACAATCCGCCCTTCCGCCGCCTCGTCGGCCCCGACGCCCACCTCATGCTCGCCCTCGCCCGCCTCTTGCCCACGCGCCTGTTTCACACCCTCATGCGCGCCACCTTCACCGCCGCCTGAAAAGGCCGAAGCCCGGGGTTATGCCCCGGGCTTCTTCAAAAACGTGTAAATCTCTTTCAGTGCCGCATCGCTCACCATCGTTGCCGAAAACGCTGGCATCCCTTTAGTGGGCTTCCTTACATACGTCTGAAAGTCCTTCAGCGTCAGCTTCGTCGCCACCAGCTTCGGACCGGCCGGACCTCCCTGCCCCGCCGAACCATGGCAGCCAAAGCATCCTGCCTTCGTATAACTCTTTTTGCCGCTTGTTGCATCGCCGCCATGAGCGGGACTCTCTCCACACAGTGACAGTGCGCCAAACATCAGGGCACACATCAGGCTGTACCAATTTTTCATTCAAACTCCATAGAGATGGGGATGGGGACAACTATGGTCGCAACACGGACTCAAGAAGGGTAAGGACGCCGTTGCCATCACCGGTGGGAGCACTGGTCCCCGTTTTTACCCTCGTATGCCTTCAGCTTAACATGTCGACTATCGCCGTCCGCCCCTTGTGCGCGGCCCATCCCAGCGCATCCGCCCCATACTTCCGGTCCTTCACCGTCCGGTCCGCTCCGGCCTCCATCAGCTTCCCCACCAGCTTCTCAAGCCCGTTAAACGCCGCCCAATGCAGCGCCGTCTCCCCCAGTCCACCCACCCGATCCAGCTCCGCCCCCCGCTCCACCAGCATCACTCCCACATCCTCCGCGCCCAGGCTCGCCGCTCCGATCAGCGCCGTCTCGCCATTGTCCGCCACATAATTCACATCCGCCCCCGCCTGGAGCAACGCTTCCACCAGCCCCACCGTCACCCCCACGGGAATCTTCTGCTCAAACAAACAGTCCGAAACATAATGCAGCGGATGTGTTTTAAGCTCCCCCGCCTTGCCCCACACAATCAACTCATTGGCGCTCTCCCCACGCAAGGCCGCGCGCAACCCCTCCACATCCCCGCTCTCGATCGCCCGTTGCACCCCGCTCACTTCGCCATCGCCTCGCCAATCGCCTTCTCGATCACCGGCGCCATCGCCGCATACCCCTTCGCATTCGGGATCAACCCATCCTCCGTCAACTCCCGCTTGAAGTTACGCCCCTGTCCCAACACCCCATAGACATCCGCATACACCGCCCCCACTTGCGCCGCATACTCTTTCAGCCACCCGTTATACCCAAGGATCTTCCCCGGCGGCCGCCGGTCGCTCAGCGTCTTCACACAATCACAAATCGGCGTCACCGAAGCCAGCACCACCTTTATCCCATGCAGCTTCGCCAACTCCACCATCGTCATCACATTCTCTTTAATCGTCCCCTCCGTCGCTGGCCCAGCATACCCCGCAAAATCATTCGTCCCACCCATGATCACCACCACCTTCGGCTTCAGCCCGATCACATCCTGCCGGAATCTCACCAGCATTTGCGGCGTCGCCTGATGCGTAATCCC
>CAZBTA010000568.1:0-1885 GCA_964494515.1 uncultured Bryobacter sp. | reverse complement strand
AGAGTGGGCCAGTAATGAGCCGCATCTGGCGTTCCACGTTGCATCGTGTGACACGTGTCAGGACTTTCATGTGCTGACCGTTAGCGCGAGCGCGCAGCCGGGCAAGCCGATCCTGCCGCCGCGCATTATCAATCGCACGCAGGCGGAGTGGCTGCTCACGGAAAATTCGGATACGATACCGGAACCGTGAAACGCATATTGCTTGCCTCTGTCTGCCTTGCCTGTGTCTTCCTGGCTTATCGTGCTGCTCCCAGCGTTGATGCGAGCGCGACGCTCGCGCCGCGATTTGAGGTGGATCCGTTCTGGCCGAAGCCGCTGCCGAATCACTGGGTGATTGGGGCGACGATTGGGGTGGCGGTGGATGCGCGGGATCATGTGTGGATCTTGCATCGGCAGAATTCGCTGGAGGAGAAGGAGAAGTATGCGACGTGGTCGCCAGCGGCGGCGACGTGCTGTGTGCCGGCGCCACCGGTGCTCGAGTTTAATCCGAAGGGCGAGTTGGTGGGATCGTGGGGAGGGGCGGGCGCGGGGGCGCTGTGGCCGTCGTCGAATCACGGCATTGATGTGGATGCGAAGGGGAATGTGTGGATCGGCGGGAACGGGCGTGGCGCGCAGCCGGCGGCGATTGCGCACAATGAGGACCGGATGGCGGATCCGGGGTCGGTGCATGATTCGATGCTGCTGAAGTTTTCACCGGCGGGGAAGCTGCTGATGCAGATTGGGCAGCCATTCAATGGGTCGGGCTCGAATGATACGCGGAACCTGAGACTGCCGGCAAAGAGCCTGGTGGATCCGAAGACGAATGAGCTGTATGTGGCGGATGGATACGGCAACCGGCGGGTGGCGGTGTTTGATGCTGACACCGGGGCGTACAAACGGCACTGGGGCGCATATGGCAACAAGCCGGATGATACGCAGTTGCCGGCGTACAATCCGGCCGACCCGACGCCGAAGCAATTCCGCACGCCCGTGCATTGCGTGGCGCTGGCGACGGACAACCTGCTGTATGTGTGTGACCGGACGAATAACCGGATCCAGGTGTTCAAGACAGATGGGACGTTTGTGAAGGAAGTGATCCTCGAGAAGAACACGCGGGGGGACGGGGCGGTGTTTGACATTGCGTTCTCGCGGGATGCGAAGCAACAGTTCCTGTATGTGGCGGATGGGTCGAATATGAAGATCCACATTCTGAACCGCGAGACTTTGCAGACGGTGACGACGTTTGGGGATGGGGGTCGGCAGCCGGGGCAGTTCTATGCGGTGCATAGCATTGCGACGGATTCGAAGGGGAACATTTATACGACCGAGACGTACCGGGGGCAGCGGGTGCAGAAGTTCAACTTCAAGGGGCTCGCGCCGGTGAGCAAGTTTGACCAGGGGCCGCCCTGGCCACGCTGAGGCGCTGAGAGGTTATAGACTAGGGCCAGAAAACCATGCGTATTCTGCCTTTGCTTCTGCTTTGTGCCGCCCTGTTGCCGGCGGCTTCTCCGGTGCCGATCCTGTTGCTTGATGGCGAGCAGGGTGGCCCTTACCATGCGTGGCAGGAGACCACGCCGTTGCTCAAGAAGATGCTCGATCAGACGGGGCTGTTCAAGGTGGATGTGCTGACGGCGCCGCCGAAGGGTGGGGATTTTTCGAATTTCAAGCCGGAGTTCAGCAAGTACAAGGCGGTGGTGTTGAACTATGACGCGCCGGATGAGCGGTGGTCGGATGAGATCAAGGCGGCGTTTGAGAAGTATGTGGCGGGTGGGGGTGGCGTGGTGATCTATCACGCGGCGGATAATGCGTTTCCGAACTGGAAGGCGTTTAATCAGATGATTGGTGTGGGTGGGTGGCGCGGCAGGACGGAGAAGGATGGGCCGTACTGGTTCTATAAGGATGGCAA
>CAZBTA010000567.1:0-1893 GCA_964494515.1 uncultured Bryobacter sp. | reverse complement strand
ACTGATTCGCTTGGCGAGCGTCGCCTTCCAGCTTGCCGCCAGCGTCGGCACATCGCGCAGCGCCGCCATCGCCGCCTTATCTTGCCGCGCAAAGTGAAAAATCTCATTCGCCCGCTGCACCGTCCATTCCGGCTGCGGTCGCGCGATCAGCTCCATCGCATCTCCCATCCGCACCACCCCCGGCTCCACCACCCTCACATACCACCCCGTCCTCCCGCTCTCCACCACCTGCACCACCAGATCCCTCACGCCCCACCGCCGTGCCTGCTTCCAACAAGGCTGCCGCGGCTGCGACACCTCCACCACCGCCCCGCCCACCCGCATCCTGTCCCCCAGACACACCCGCTCCTCCGTCCACTCCTCCACCACCCAGTTCTCCCCCAACGCCCCATACCCAAACCCCTCAATCTCCCACACCCCATAATGCGCCGCCCCATACACCAGCACTGCCTTGTCCACCCCGCCATGGTTCACCCTGTCGGCCACCTCATCCCCCTCCAACCCCATCTCACCCAATCGCAACGGCCCCGCCACCTCCTCCTTATACGTCGCCGTCACCCATGTCCCCTCCGCGCTCTCATACTCCTTCACCCGCCCCACCCGCTGCGAAACCAGTTTGCCGATTGACGTTTCCATGTACACACCATACCATATACTTAGGACTCCTAATCAATGGATTCATTCCTCCCCCACCTCATCGCCCAGGGCTTCAGCAAGATCAGCCTCGCCCTCCGCTCGCACGAGCAGCAGGGCGCCACCACCGAGCGCCTCTCCCCCACCCAGGGCCTCATCCTCGCTCGCCTCCACACCATGGGCCCGCTCACCATCTCCCGCCTCTCCACCGATCTCTCGCTCACCCCCGCCACCCTCAGCGACGCCGTTGCCACCCTTTCCACCAAACAACTCATCACCAAACAGCCCTCCCCCACCGACGCCCGCTCTCACACCATCCACCTCACCCCCTCCGGCCACGACGTCGCCACCCGCACCTCCCTCTGGCCCGATTTCCTCGCTTCCGCCGCCGCCTCTCTCCCCCTCGCCGACCAGCAAGCCCTCCACCGCGCGCTCATCCACCTCATCCTCACGCTCCAGCAACAGGGCCACATCTCCACCGCCCGCATGTGCGTCTCCTGCAAATTCTTCCGCCCCGACCCCCTCTACTGCACCTACGTCGACGCCCCGCTTGCCCCCACCGACCTCCGCATCGACTGCCCGGAGTTCCAAATCCAATGACCCGCTTCGCCCCCACCTGGCACACCACCCACTGGCTCAACGCCCCCGCCACCACGCGCCTCGAGGATTACCGCGGCCGCATCGTCGTCGCCCTCGCCTTCCAGATGCTCTGCCCCGGCTGCGCCCAGCTCGCCATCCCCCAGTTCCGCGATCTCCACCACAAGCTCCGCCACCCCCGCATCGCCGTCCTCGGCCTCCACACCGTCTTCGAGCACCACGACGCCATGACCCCCACCGCCCTTGAGGCCTTCGCCCACGAATACCGCCTCAAATTCCCCATCGCCATCGACCAGCCCTCCCCCTCCGGCATCCCGCTCACCATGCAGTCCTACCAGCTTCAGGGCACGCCCACCATCCTTCTCATCGATTCCGCCGGCCGCCTCCGCATGCAGCACTTCGGCCACCTGCCCGATCTCGACCTCGGCCTTCAGCTCGGCGCGCTGCTCAACGAAGAGCTCGCCGCTCAATCTCCACCAGCATCGCCCGCCGGCTCCATTCCACCACCGGCCGCACCAGCCGCCAGTACCGCATAAACTTCCGCCGCGCCGGCTCCCCATACGTCTGCACCCTCGTCTCCACGATCACCCTCGTCTGCCCCCGGCCCATGTCCTCCACCCGAAAACTCCAGTACGCCTTCGCATACCCCTCCCGCGCAAACAC
>CAZBTA010000566.1:0-1899 GCA_964494515.1 uncultured Bryobacter sp. | reverse complement strand
TAGCGCGGCGACATCGATGTAACCGTTGGGGTACATGGCGAGGAGCGCCACGGTGGATTCGTAATGGGGCCAGCCGGCATGCATGACAAACAAGCGCAAGTTGCGGTGGCGTAGCAGGACCTCTTCAAGCAGAAGGGGATCGCCCAAGGTCATTTGATAGCGGGGCGCGGTGAGCGCAGTGCGTTTGGCTTCAAAGGCGATCTCTGGTGGGGCGGAGCTCATGTGAATGCCGACGGGAAGATCGAATTCGACGGCAAGGTTCCAGTAAGGTTCCATGCGGGGGTCGTTGGGAGACAAGCCCATGTACTGCAGGCTGATCTCGCCGAGAGCGCGAATGCGCTTGGCCTCTACTTCGCGCCGCAGCCATGTGAGGTCAGGAAAATCGCCGGTGCCCGGAAAGCAGGGCCGCGCGGTGTGGATGTGTTTGGCGGCGGGACAGGGGAAGGTGATGCCGGTGACGAGGCGGGCGGGATCGATGGCGCCGTTCCAGAGCTCGATATCCGAGGCGAGGCCAGCGAGGAAGACCAGGCGCAGATTGCCTTGCGCGTATCGTGAACGGATCAGGTCGAGGCTGGTATTGGTGGCATGGACGTGCATGTCGATCACCGGTGGGAGGGCTGGCTGAGCATGGCCGGGGGCGGTCATGGACAGGCCAGAGATCAGAAGGGAGAGGGCGGCGATGGGCCAGGGGAATTTGGGATTCATCACGGTTGATTGTGCGGTGGCGAGGAGAGGTTGGGGCAGTACGCAGGGGCTCCGTACGGCACGTGCGTTGTAGGATCATGGGCTTACGATGCAAGTGCCCACCGGGAGCGTTCTCGAACAGCTTGCGAAAATTCTGGCCGGGAGCACGTTTGAAGGCGCGCACCGGGCCAAGGCGATGCTCGAGTTTGTGGTGAAGGAGGCGGTGGCGGGCCGGACGGATCCGATCAAGGAATATACGATCGGGGTGGCGGTTTTTGAGCGGCCGGAGAGTTTTGATCCGCGCACAGACCCGATCGTGCGGGCCGAGGCATCGCGCTTGCGGGCGAAATTGGAGGCGTACTACGCGGGAGAGGGCCAGGCGGATCGCGTGGTGATCGCGCTGCCGCGCGGGACGTATGTGCCGCAGTTTTCGCTGCGCAGCGAGCCGGAAGGCAAGAGGTCGGCGCGGCCGGTGGGTTGGATTGTGGCGATGGTGGTGGGGGTAGTGACGCTGGTGGTGATCGCTCTGAAGTGGAGCGCGGGGAACGAGCCCAAGACGCAGGCGATGTTTCTGAATCTGGAACTGCGAACGAGTGGGACGGTGGCTTCGCAGGCGGGACCTGATTTTGTGTTGTCGCCGGACGGTAGCAAGATTGCGTTTATCGCGATAGAGACCAATGGAACGCCGCGGTTGCATCTGAAGCGGCTGGATCGGTTTGAGGATACAGTGCTCGAGGGAACGGAGGGCGCCAGAGCGCCGTTCTTCTCGCCGGATGGGAACGCGGTGGCGTTTTGGGCAGGGGGCAAGCTGAAGAAGGTCTTTCCGGGGGGAGGGGCGGCGACGGTGCTGTGTGAGGCGACGGATCTGCTGGGTGGCAGTTGGGGCGATGACGGCTACATTGTCGCGGCTATTGAAAGGCAGAAACTGGCGCGGATCCCGGCGACGGGAGGCGCGCCGGAAACGATTCTCGACCTGACGCGGGAAGGACGAGTGCCGGCGTGGCCGCAGGTGTTAGGTGAGAGTAAGCGGATCGTGTATACGTCGCTGGGGTTTGAAGGGGCGGACCGGGGGCGCATCGAGGTGCTGGAGCGGGCGACAGGAAAGAGCAGCACGCTGGCCATGGGAGCAACCTATGGGCGAATGTTGATGGACCGCTGGCTGCTGTACGTCAATCAATCTACGGTGTATGCGCAGGAGTTGCAGCCCGGCGGGCT
>CAZBTA010000565.1:0-1905 GCA_964494515.1 uncultured Bryobacter sp. | reverse complement strand
GCACTGCCCCGGCTAAAGACGCTGGCATCCCGGGCCTCAACGTTGATGACAACTTCAACTCCGGCATGCCCGCCTTCTTCATCAATGGCTACGGCAACAATCTGTTCCGCTTCGGCTACGCCCTTGGCGTCAACGGCTGCAACTGCCCCTTGATCCAGAACGAAAGTCAGTATCAGTTCGTCAACAACTGGACCAAGATCCAGGGCAACCACACCTTCAAGTTCGGCGCCGACATCCGCCACGCCATCAACCTTCGCGTGCCGAGCGATCGCCACCGTTCCGGCGAGCTCAATTTCGACGCCGCTCGCACGCAAGGCCCATCTGGGGGCGGTTCTGGTCTTGCCTCTTTCCTCATCGGTGACGTCTCCCGCTTCGAGCGCTATGTCTCCAATTCGCTCAACGCGGGCGAGACCCAGAATCGCTGGTTCTTCTTCGCTCAGGACTCGTGGCGCATCACCAAGAAGCTCACGATCAACTACGGCCTCCGCTGGGAGATCTACCGTCCTCAGGTGGTTTCAGGCGACGGTCAGGGTGGCTTCCTCAACTCCACCACCGGCGAAATCCTCGTCGCTGGGCAGAACGGCGTCGGCCGCAACCTCAATGTCTCCGCGCCGCTTACCAATTTCGCTCCCCGCCTCGGTATCGCCTATCAGCTGAATTCAAAGACGGTCATCCGTGCCGGCTACGGACGCGGTTACAACCTCGGCGTCTTCGGCTCCATCTTCGGCCACAATGTCACGCAGAATCTTCCCGTGCTTGGCATCCAGTCCGATCAGCCCGCCAACAACTTCGATGCCGTCTTCAACCTCAGCCGCGGCCCCAACGCCCTCGATCCCCGTCAGATTCTCGAGCGTTCACCGCTCGGGCCCACTGGCAATCGCATGCTACCCAATGGCGTCACGGCCTTCATGATTACCAACCCCATCCGCTTTCCCACCGTCGACGCCTGGAACTTCACCATCCAGCGCCAGCTCGGCAAGAGCATGTCGTTAGAGCTCGGCTACGTCGGCACCAAGGGCACGCACGTCTTCGCCGGTACCGGTGGCGATTACGACCCCAACCAGGCCGACATCAATGGTTTCGGCACTTTGACCACAAACCAGCGCAAGCCCTTCTTCCAGAAATTCGGTTGGGCCCAGAATCTCCGCTACTACGGCTCTGACGCCTCGAATAACTACCACTCCCTCCAGGTCCGCTTCGACAAGCGTTTCGACAGCGGCCTCTCCGTCCAGTCTCACTACACGTTCTCGAAGAACATCGACTACGACGGCACATACTATCCCCGCGATGCCCGCCTTGCCCGCGGCGTCTCTAACAACAACCGGCCCAACGTCTTCTTCCTCGGCTCGCTTTATGAGATCCCGGTCGGCAAAAACCGCAAGTACATGTCCAACAGCTCGCGCGTCGCCGACTTCCTCATCGGCGGTTGGCAGCTCAATGGAACTTACAACTGGATGAGCGGCCAGCCTTTCACGCCCAGCTATCGCGATTGCAATGCCGATCGCGACACCGGCTGGTGCCGGCCCGATCTGATCGGCAATTACAAGCTCGACAATCCCGGCCAGCAGGGTTGGTTCGTCACCACCTCCGGCCCACTCACCGCCAACGGTATGGCCGACGGCCCCTGGCAGCGTCCCCAGCGCGGCAAGTTCGGCACGGTCGGTCGCAATGAGATCTTCGGACCCTCATTCGCGCAGATGGATCTTTCCTTCTTCAAGACCTTTACCGTCACCGAAGGCAAGACCCTGCAGTTCCGCGCCGAGAGCTTCAACTTCCTCAACAAGACCAACCTCGCCAATCCCAACGCTTGCGTCGATTGCCCCGGCACTGCCGGCCGCATCTTTGGCGCCTTCGCTGCTTATGTCCCACGCCAGTGGCAGATGGCTCTGAAGTTCGCTTTCTAGT
>CAZBTA010000564.1:0-1905 GCA_964494515.1 uncultured Bryobacter sp. | reverse complement strand
GGTGACGTTCTTCAACGAAGACACGCCGCGGGAGCTGATTGCCGAGGTGTTGCCCGGTTATCTGGTGAAGGGGGCGGACTGGTCGCACTTTATCGCCGGACGCGAGGAAGTAGAAGCGGCGGGTGGTGAAGTGAAGGCGCTGCCGCTTGAGCCGGGATTCTCGACGACGAACCTGGTGGGACAGATCCTGGAACGCCACAAGTGATTCGACAGCTACTCAACAGCGTTGGGGAACGCGCGGAGTTTGCCGAGATCCTGGCCCTGCTGAAGGGCGAGGACCGGCATACGCTCGCGCTGGGCGGACTGACGACGGCGGCGAAGGGGCTGATGCTCGCGCTGCTGTGGCAACAGGCACGCCGACCGATGCTGGTGGTGAGTGGCGGCAATCGCGAGGCCGAGGCGCTGCTTGAGGCAACGAATACTTTCCTGACCCTGCTTGAGCCTGAGGGACTGCGGGCGCAACTGGTGCCGGCGCTTGATGTGCTGCCGCATCAGAAGCTGACGCCGCACTCGGAGATTCTCGAGCAGCGGGCGATCGGGCTGTGGAAGTTATCCACGGGGCGTGCGGCGGTGACGCTGGCGCCGGTGGCGAGCGCGATGCTGCGCGTGGCGCCGGCGAGCTATTACCGGCAGCTGGTGTTGGCCATCAAGGAAAACGAAGAGGTGCCCATTGATGAGCTGACGGCGCACCTCAAGCGCATTGGCTATGAGCCGCATGAGCCGGTGGAGATGACGGGGCATTTCTCGGTGCGCGGCGGCATTGTGGACATTTTTCCGGCGGAGGCGGATCATCCGATCCGCATGGAGTTCTTTGGGGACACGATTGAGTCGATCCGGCGATTTGATGTGGAGACGCAGCGGTCGATTGCGCGCGTGCCCGAGGTGAGAGTGTTGCCGCTGGTGGAGACGCCGCTCGATACGGATGGGCCGCGGGAGACGTCGCTGCTCGATCTGGTGGGCGAGGGATTGTTGTGTTGGGATGAGCCGGAGCAGGTGCGCGGGGCGGCGGAGCGATTCTGGAAGCGGCTGGAAGAGGGCGCGCATGAAGTAGAGCCGGAGGGATTCTACTTCCATTACGGCGAGCTGGCGTCGCATGGGGCGGCGCGGATGCGCGAGGTGGAGTTGCGCGAGTTGTCGCTCGAGACGGGGCCGCATGCGTTTGAGTTCAATACGCGGCAGGGGATCACGTTCCGCGGGAATATGCGGATGGCGGTGGATGAATCGCGGACGCTGGTGACGGGTGGGCACAAGGTGGTGTTCTTTGCGGCGTCGCTCGGTGAAGTGGAGCGGTTTGCGGATGTGTTTAGCGAGTACAAGGTGCCGTATCAGGTGTTGCTGCCGCCGGAAGAGGTGATGCCGCAGTATCTGAAGGACCGGGTGTATGCGGGCACGGACGCGAGCGTGATGCTGATCAAGGGGAGGCTCTCGAGGGGCACGGTGTTCCGCGAGCCGAAGCTGGCGCTATTTGGGTGTGACGATTTGTTTGAGACGTCGGATGCGGTGGCGCGGTCGAGCTCGCGGGGGCCGGTGACGTCGATGGGGGCGTTTGCCGCGGATATCGCCGATTTGAAGGTGGGCGATTTTGTGGTGCACCAGACGCACGGGGTGGGCAAGTTTTTGGGCATCAAGTTGATGAACCAGGGCGGCGGGAATGGGGAGTTTCTGCTGCTGGAGTATGCCGGGGACTCGAAGCTGTATGTGCCGGTGACGCGGCTGGACCTGATCACGAAGTATCGGAGCGGATCGGGCGGGGAGACGAAGGCGCCGCTCGACAAGCTGGGCGGCGTGACGTGGCAGAAGACGAAGAGCCGCGTGAAGGCCAAGATGAAGGACATGGCCGATGAGCTGCTGAAGCTGTATGCGCAGCGGCGCATGGCCGAGGGGTATTCGTTCTCACCGGATTCG
>CAZBTA010000563.1:0-1918 GCA_964494515.1 uncultured Bryobacter sp. | reverse complement strand
GAACGAAGGTGGCGAGCGTTGCGTGGAATCGCAGAATAATTTGTGCCATTCTTTCGGAATGCTGTGGTTGTTAGTGCTGGGTATGTGGGCGGGGGAGTCGCTTGATGTGCGCATCGCTCAGTCGTCGCGGTTGTATCTGTCGGTGCGGCTGGGGGTGAGCGGGGCGGAGGCGGTGCTCGACACGAGGGGGCTGAACGCCGAGGGGCGCGTGATTTCGGTGTACCGGGTGCGAGTGGCGCCGCGCGCGACCACGCCTTACAACTATTACTTCGATGCGCCGAGCGGGGTGGTGAGGATTGAAGTGGAGGCGGTGTCGGCGCGGGGACGCGTGACGATGGTCAAGGGCAGTCTGAATGCCATTGATCCCGAGCCCATGCCGGGGATGGCGGGGGAGAAGTTGAAGCCCGAAAGCACGGGTCCACTGAGCCGGACGGCGCTGTTTAATCTGATGACGTTTGGGCGGGTGTTCCGCGAGGCGCGGGCCCGGTGCTGGCAGGGCGAGTGGATGCAGGCGGATTGGGAGGCGGTGTTGCTGCGTGGGGTGAGGCAGCTCGATTATGCAGTGGAACCGGAGAGCCTGGGGCGGCGCGTGGTGGAGGTGTTGCAGCCGGCGTGCCGGTCGATCGAGTGGTATGTGGGTTCGCGCGGGGATAGCGAGCGCGAGGCGGAGGTGGCGCTGGGGCGGAATGTGTTTTTGCGGTTTGCCACGCAGCCGACGGCGCGGCAGTGGCAGGGGCCCGAGGTGGCGCGGGTGCCGTTTGAGGAGTATACGGATGCCGATCGTGGGACGCGGCTGATGCTGGTGCTGCTGGTTTATGCCACTGGGGAGGGCGATGATGCGGCCGTTGTGGAGGCGCTGCGCGAGGCGGCAACGGCGCGGGAGTTTCGTCCGATTTTTGAAAATCTGGTGCGGAAGTTCAAATTCAGCGGAACAATATCCCCTTATTTTCCAGCGGGTTATCGAATCCCCTGAGCTATTACACAACTCTTACACAGCGGGCGGGGTGCCGCTGATAGTTTGGTCGATGTAAACCTTATGGCCTCAAACGTCTCTACCGTTCATACGAACCCCGACAAGCCAAACTGGATCACGATCGTGGCCTTCTCGATCTTCCACGTTGGCGCGATCGCCGCACTTTTCAACTTCAGCTGGACCAACCTCGCGGTTGCGTTCGTGATCTATTGGTTCTCGATCTCGTGGGGGATCGGCATGGGATATCACCGCCTGCTGACGCATCGCGGGTACAAGGCGCCGATGTGGTTTGAGCGCCTGGTGGCGATCCTCGGGGCGTTGTGCCTTGAGGGTGGGCCGATTTTCTGGGTGGCGACGCACCGCATTCACCATCAGAAGAGCGATCAGCCGGGCGACCCGCATTCGCCGCGTGATGGCGCGTGGTGGGCGCATCTGATCTGGATGTGCGTGGGCGACGCCAAGCACAGCGACACGAAGGGCCTGGGCAAGTATGCTCCGGATCTCGCGCGTGACCCGTTCATGGTGTGGCTGAACAACTGGCACTGGGTGCCGCTGGCGACCCTCGGTGGCCTGCTGTGGGTGTTCGGTGATTTCACGATGGTGTTGTGGGGCGTGTTTCTGCGTGTGACGCTGGGCCTGCATGCGACGTGGCTGGTGAACTCGGCGACGCACCTGTGGGGCGCGCGGCGGTTTGAGACGACGGACGATTCGCGGAACAACTGGTGGGTGGCGCTGCTCACGTTTGGTGAGGGCTGGCACAACAACCACCATGCGCATCCGGTGAGCGCGCGTCACGGGCTGGCCTGGTATGAGCTGGATATTACGTACATCCAGCTGTGGCTGCTTGAGAAGATTGGCGTGATCAAGAATCTGCAGGTGGCGACGGTGGAAGGGTTTATTCCGGTTCGTAAAGCTGCCTAGCGCGTAGAGAGTTTGTGGATGTGA
>CAZBTA010000562.1:0-1919 GCA_964494515.1 uncultured Bryobacter sp. | reverse complement strand
TGGTGCGGGGAAGCTTGGCGAGGTCGGCCGCGCTGAGGGTTAACGGTGTGGGGACGTCGCCAGCGATGGTGAGCGTGGGCGTATCGTCCGCGACGAGCAGGCGTGTTGCCAAGACAAGGGGCAGCAGGAAAAGCCGCATGGTGAGTGTCAACCTCCGCAGTAGTCTTACAAAGACACTGTCAGATTAACACTACGTATGCGCTTTAGCGTCAGGGGCGACCGGCGGCGCCACGAACACGGACGAGGCCGGTGACCTTGTCGCCGAAGTTGTCGGCGGCGGTGTAGATGCGGAGGCCATCGGCGGCGCGGATGAGGAGGGCGTCGATTTTGACGATGTTCTCGATGGGGTTTTCAGATTCGAGCTCGAAGTGCATGATGGCGTCGCCGAGTTCGGTATTGCCGTCGACGACTTTGGCGCGGTGGAGGAAGTGATAGATGGGCGCGGCGTCGCTGGCCTTGAAGGCAAGCTCGGCGCCGTAGCGGCGGGCATCGAGAATGGCGCGGGGTTCGCCGGCGGGATCGAGGAAGACGAACCAGCGCTTCATGGAAGCGCCGATGCGGGAGAGCAGGTCGGCGTAGGCGGGCGAGTCGTCGGCGGGGATGACGGGGAGGCCGTCTTCGTAGCGATCCCAGGTGATGGTGGAGAGGGCGTCGATGGGGTTGCCGAGTTGTTTCATGGGCAGGTGGTCACTCTCCATGGCGTGGAGGGCCATGTGGATCTCGGAGCGACCGAGTTCGCCACCCATCTCGGACTGCTTGCGCATGATGTGGGCGAGGACGTCTTCTTTCATGTGTTCCTGCTCTTCGTGGCCGAGGATGCGGGTGACGAGCCAACTGAGGGGCTTGACGACGATGAGGAGATCGAAGAGTAACTGGGCGAGCGGGGCAAGGGCATGCGCGATGCGCATTTTGTACTTGATGCCGACGTAATCGGCGAGTACTTCGGCGACGATGGCGATGAGGAGGGCGACGCCGATTTTGCCCCAGATGCTGGGCATGGCGGCTTCGGTGAGGTCGCCGAGGAAGAGGGTGGCGAGGGTGGTCATGAAGCCGACGACCATGAGGAAACGGGCGCTGTCGTGGCGGAAGCGGAGGATGGTTTTGGCCATGAGGTTGCCGGCCTGGAGCTCGGCTTCGAGCATGTCGGGGGAGAGGGCGATCATGGCGGCCTTCATGGAGCAGAGGGTGAAGACGACACACATGAGGATGGAGGCGGCGATGAGGCGGAACTGGAGGGTTTCGACTTCTTCGTGGTGGGTGTAGAAATAGGTGGCGCCGAAGGCGGCGAGGGCCACGAAAGCGCCGGCGCGGAGGATACGTCCAAGCATAAGGGTTCAGGATATCAGTTGAGTTATCCTGTGGTCACTTTGCGGCAAACTTACTTGTCGGCTTGTGTGTTGAGCTTTCTTGCAGTGCTTGGCGGTTATGGGTGTTACCTGGTGGCCGAGCGCGTGGTGGCACCGCTGCGAGTGTTGTTGGCACACGATGTGATGACTGTCGATGTGGTGGACGAGCGGAACGTTCGGGCCGGGATGGGGATGTCGGGGATTGATATCGAGGACTTACGGGCGCGGCTGGGGGCGGCGGCGAGTGTGACTCCGGTGCGAGTAGAGCAAGGGGAATTGCGCGTGGGGCGAACGAAGGAAGACCTGCGCCCGCTGGTTGCGTTGATTTCGAGGCTGGCTCCGCTCGAGGATGGCCGTTGTGTGGATCCGAGTGGTACGACTCGTGGGCTGAAGGCTTTAACGGTGAGGTCGTGTTTTGTGGAGCCGGTGATGTGGAGTCGGCCGTTGCTGGATTTGTTGAGTGGGGGAGCGGCGGTGCGGTGGATCACTCAAATTGATCTTCGTGAGGCATACCTGCATCCCGAGAACGTTGTGTATCGCGCGGTGGTGATACCAAAGGATGAAAGCGAAGCA
>CAZBTA010000561.1:0-1924 GCA_964494515.1 uncultured Bryobacter sp. | reverse complement strand
CATGAAACGGCTAGCTGAGGGAATCGAGCCAGTTGGTGATGATGTCGATGCGGCGGGTAACCTGCATTTCTTCGGCGGGCAGGGATGCGAGAAAGCGCTTGTTGTGCGAGTCAAAGAAGATCTGGCGATCCCATTGAGTCGGCGCTTCGATCTCGGTCTCGAAGAGGGTTTCGGGCACGCTTGCCGCGAGGCGATTGCCGTTCATCGTGATGCGGGTGCGGCGGACGCTCCGGTCTGACACATAGTACAGCGTGGAGCTATCGTCATCCCACATGGGCACCTGATCGCGGAGCGACTTGATGCGTGGAATGACGACCTCGCTTGAGACCCCGATCGCGCGATCTCTCACGCGCAATTGGACGCCATTCTCATTCACCGCGTAGGCCAGTAGCCGGCCGTTCGGCGACACGGCAGGGTGAAACTGACTGACCGCTCCGGTGGCGATGTCCTGCGAGGCGCTTGAGTCGCCAATGCGAGCAGAGAGAATATCGAGCTGGTTGCGGGGATGAAAACCGGTGACGTAGATGAGTTCGTTGGTATTCGGCAGCCATTGTGCTGCCGATTGGCCCAGCCCGTTGAATGGAACTGACCACTCCGGCGCGTTGGCAAAGAGGGGGCGCGTCTGAATACTGGGTAGCCATTGGCCGGGATTGGTCACCCCGTAAGCCAGGCGTGTGGCGTCCGGGCTCAAGCAGGCGCGCCACTCCACGTCGCGCGCCACTTCTTTGGCGCTGCCATCGCTAACGTTAAAGAGATAAAGATTGCCAAGGCCATTCGAATAGCGGCGCGCGATCAGGATGCGTGAGCCATCACGAGTCATATCCACGGCCATGTACGGCGCGGGCGGAATGGCGATGGGAGTTTTGCGGCCATACAGATCGAGCCAGACAGGGCGCCAATCGGCGAATGGTCTTTCCGGCACATACACGAGCGTGCCTTCGGCGGTGAGCCAGGCGTCAGGGCCTGTCCATCCGGCATTGGCAATACCAGACTGCACAACGCGGGGCGGGCTCGCCAACCTCATATTCGCGAGGTCCAGCGAGGCGCTGAGCAGGTTGCCTGCCCAGAAATAGATGACGCGATTCGGCTCAATAAACCAGCCGCCCGTTGCCGGGTATGTCAATTCGGCCCGCCGTCCGGTTTGCGTATCGAGCAGATGCAATGTGCGCGCTTGCGGACCGAGCACTGAGTTGTAGAGCAGGTATCGACCCTGAATCAGTTGCTGCGGGATAAGCGTTTCAAGGCCACGGCCCCCATATGGGATGTCTGCTTTGGTGGCGCTTGAGCTTCCATCGCGCAGGATTGTACAGGTGCTGGCAAGCCCGGTAGTGGACTGGCCATCAACCTCACCTGGGGTCAGGAATGTCAGGTTGCCCGCCGGATCAAAATGCATGGCGGAAACGGGGGTGAACTTACCAAAGCTGCTCACGGTTTCGACGCCGGTGGGCGTCTGACGGAGAATCGCTTCTCCTGAAGTCCAGTAAAGCTCGCCCGTTTTGGGGTGAAAGCAGGGGCAAAGCGGTCGGGAGATTTCGCTTACGAGATCGGTGGTGCCTCTTGTCAGGTCGCGACGAAAAAGCCGCATCCCGTCCTGGGTAGAAGAGACGTAGGCGAGAGTGCGCTCATCGGGAGACAGGGTAACAACCCTGGCATTGGCACGAGGCAACTCCTGACCGGCCGGAAGTAAAACGGATGTATGGCTAATTGGCCGGCGGGTGGGCTTGCGGTAAAGCCAGAATCCACCTGCCGTCGCGGCTGCGGCGGCGCCAGCAAGGGGCCAAAATCGACGCCTTGAAACCTCTGGCGAAGGGATTGGCTTCGTTTGGTTTGGGGCCGGAGCGGCTGGCGGGGGATTCGGATCCACGCGCTCCACCGGGGCGATCCAGCGGTAGCCACGTTTGGGGACAGTTTCGATATAGCGGGG
>CAZBTA010000560.1:695-1938 GCA_964494515.1 uncultured Bryobacter sp. | reverse complement strand
AAGCCATCGAACTCTGCCGCCTCGCGCTGGGTGCCGTCAAAGACCACCAAGCCTGGCAGGGCTTCGTCAACCAGTTCTATAAGACCTTTCAGGCCTCCTCCACCTCGCTCCTCCTCTGGCAGAACGACGGCGCCCTCGGTCGCGCCTCCTTCGTCTGCGGCATGACGCCCGCCGACATTCAGGAATGGCACACCCGCTGGGTCGACGACGATCCGTGGATGAAAGGCCAGGACCTCTCAAGCCTCCCCACCGGCGTCGTCATCCCCAACGAGTTCTTCTGCCCCGAGGACAAACTCATGTCCCTCCCCATCTACGAGCAATTCCTCCTCCCCCGCCGCATGCACTACGGTGGCGGCGTCAACTATCACATGGGCACCGCCGTCTCCGCCATCCACACCGTCCTCCGCCCCCGCGAAGTCGGCCCCCTCTCCGATTCCGAACGCGACCTTTGGCACTCCATCGTCCCCACCGTTCAAGACGCCGTCACCCTCTCCATCGAGGCCCAGCGCCTCCGCGACGAAAACACCATCCTCTCCTCCAGCCTCGAATCCGCCGGCACCGGCCTCATCTTCCTCAACGCCTCCGGCGAGATCATCAAGCTCAACTCCATCGCCGAACGCCTCATCCTCGACTCGCCCTATCTCCACACCGAAGGCAAAACCCTCACCCTCGCCAATCGCGACCAGCAACGCGAATTCCTCGCCGCCCTCCGTTCCTCGGCCCTCCCCTGGGACACCTGGAAGAAATTCCTCGTCTGCCGCGACCTCTCCACCAGCGTCGACGCCCTCCTCCTCTTGTTAACCCGCGTCACCGCGCCCCGCCCCACCCTCCTCGGCCCCGACACCCCCGTCATGCTCGCCCTCCTCATCGATCCCCGCCAACCCTTCCCGGTCAATACGGAAGCGCTGCAAGCCCTCTTCGACCTCACCCCCGCCGAAGCCCGCTTCGCCGAACGCCTCACCGCCGGCCTCTCCGTCGCCGACATCTGCACCGAACTCCAGATCACCGACAACACCGCCCGCACTCACCTCAAGCGCATCTTCTCCAAGACCTCCACCACCCGCCAAAGCGAACTCATCTCCCTCATCCTCCGCATCGGCATGCGCTCCCTCACCTGAGCTCCACGATCTGGTCCTCTCCCGCCGCCGCCGCGATCACCCCCTGCGCCGGATATCGCGGCTGCGGATCCTGCTCCTTGCAGATATAAGCGGACGGCGTCATCCGGTAATCCCATTCCAACCCC
>CAZBTA010000560.1:0-685 GCA_964494515.1 uncultured Bryobacter sp. | reverse complement strand
CCAGATCGCTGAGGCCAAATCGCTTTCGCTCGCCTCTCAGGCCGCTGCGGCGATCGCTCCTATCCTCCAGCCCCTCAGGTGCACACAGGGCCTCTGGCAGCCCATTTCACAAAATCAAATGCCGTAGCTATTGCGATCACGGATTCCAAACACAATCTGCGGCACACAATGCCCCTGGCTCATTGTTCAATACATCGAAACTCTTATCAATCTCCATAAAGCAAGCCCCCCATGATGCAGTGATTCAGCACGGTGTACCGGGTCCGCTCCTGATCAAACTGAAATAAATTCCATTGCTGATCCCCCACCGCATAACACCCCCGAAACCACAAAAACAGAAACACACATCCCACCAACCGCTTCCACAACTCAAACGCCAGAAAATCCAGCACCAACCCCGTATTTGCAATCAGCCACTGCTTCCACGTCACGGCGACACAATCACCTCGGCTCCAGACAAAAGAGCAGCACGTTGCATCCTATTATCCGCGGCGCTATCATCATGGCCGTCAAGGTATCCGATGAAAGACAAACTCTTGCACCTCGCCGGCCTCGGCCTCTTACTAGCCACCTTTGCCCGTCTCGTGCTCCGTTGGCCCGCCGACCAGGCGCCCATCCCCGTCCACTTCACGCTCACCGGCCAACCCACCTCCACCGGCTCCCCCGCCATCCTCTTACTCGTCTT
>CAZBTA010000559.1:0-1940 GCA_964494515.1 uncultured Bryobacter sp. | reverse complement strand
AATCGGTCGCATCGCCTCACGCGCGCCAAACTTCTTCACCGCGTCATAAGCCAGGGCTCCGGCCAGCGTCGGCAGCGCCCAGCTCATGAATCCAAGCGGCCCCCCGTCGATCACTTTCACCCGCATCAAAAACTCAAACCAGAACGCCTTGCTGATCCACAGATGCAGAAGTCCACTCGCCACCCCAAAGATCACCAGGTCCCGGCTCCGCCGGTAGATCACCGGCAACAGCCACAGCCCCGTCACCCCGATGTGCACCAGCGCCTGAAACGGGCTCCGCAGAAAGCTCTTCTCGATAAATCCCCACCACCCCAGCGCTTCAAGTTCAGCCCAGGTTTTGTAATTGCCATCCAGCCCGTAAACCACCATCCCCAGCAGGATCAGCCCGAGGCAGCGCCACATCATCGCGCTTGAGGTCGCCCCTTTCAGCGCCCCCAGCCGCATGGCAAATCCCACCGCAAAGAAAAAGTGCGGCATGATCGTGTCCGCATAGCTGTTGTAGGTGTTGTGATGCTTCAGCACATCATGCACGCCACCAAAGCGGCCAATAAAGTTGACCAGAAACATGCCCGCCACCGTGTAACCACGAAACTGGTCGAGCGATACAATCCGCGCCGCTTTGTCGATCGCGCCTGTGTTCATCGATTGAAGATCAGCCTTACTCCGGTGGTAATCACCAGGTCATTTGTCTTGCGCCCGGGCAGCGGGTTCGACAGATAACGGTTGCTCGCCGTCACCTGATAGTTCAGCCACTTCTTGATGGTCGCCGCCAGCGAAACATCGCCGTTCAGACGATAGTTCCCCGAGCTGGTCACATTGTTATAAAACACAATCTTCTCGCTGAAGGTAAACACCCCCGCAAACTTGCGCGCCAACTCATTGCCCAGCAGCACTTCGCCCGACGTACGCTTGAGTCCGCTCATGAAGAATTCGCGGTTCAGCGATCCACCGCCAAACAGATCCCACTTCGTCTTCTCCGTCTTGAACCAGTGATAACCAACACCACCCGCCGGCACAAACCGCAGGTCCAGCCCCTGGAACTCATCAAATTCAAGATCCGTCGAGCCGAACGTGTACATCTTCGGCGTCACGTTAAGGTCATACTTCAACCCGCCCCGGATCGAGTTCGCCGCCAGCACCGATTGCCCCGCATTCAGGTTCTTCGAGTACAGCGATTGAAAGTACGCATTGATCGAATCGCGCGACGTTGTCCTCACCACGCGCGCCGCCGAATTGATCGTATTCGTCTGCGCGTTGCCACGCGCCTGCGCATAGCCCAGGTCCACTGTGCCCGTCCACAGGTCCACCAGCCGCGGGTTCTTCATGCGGTCGATCTCGCGCGTGTATTGTTCCTGTTCATTGCGCGAGCGGAAGGCGGTCACGTCGGCTTCCTTCGCCGCCACCACGCCAGCCGTTTCGGTCGTCACGGCCACCTGCCCGTCGGCGAGCTTGAGCTTGCCAATCAGGTTCTGCCCGTCCTTGAGGCCAATCGCCACCGCGTCCACGGTTTCAATCCCGGCAATCGCGTCGCGCTTGATCTTCAGGTCCCCCGCATACTCGGTCTTGAGCACCAACTCCTTCTCATCGAGCCGCGTCACCACACCGGTCAGTCGGTCCCCATTCTTCAGTCGCACCTCATCGGCCATCGCCAGCGCACAACACACAACAAACAACAAAAAACGCATCAGTCCATTATCCCCACTTCATGTCCACACCAGTGTCTAAATCACCACAGAGTTCTCCGCGCCGTAAGCTAGACCAGTCGGATCGGCCCGCCTCTTCGGTACTCGATCTTGCCCTCACGCCGCAGTCTCGTTAGCACCACCGTCGTATGCGGTCGTGTCATTCCCACAAACGTGGCCAATTCCGCCTGTCCCATCGTCAACACGCCCCGCCCCCCGCTCAGATACCGCAGCGCCCGCATCACCCGCTCTTCTCCT
>CAZBTA010000558.1:0-1946 GCA_964494515.1 uncultured Bryobacter sp. | reverse complement strand
TCAAGCTCTACAACCGCCGCACCGACAACCGCCTCGCGCCTGACGAATACAAGGCCCTGCACCCGATGGGCATCGCCCCGGTCATCACCGATGGCGACCTGACGCTGGGCGAGAGCGGGGCGATCATGGACTATATCGTGGCGAAATATGCGCCCGATACGCCGCTGGTGCCGGGCGCGGATCACCCCGATTTTGCCGACCACCTGTTCTACTACCACTGGGCCAACGCGACCTTCATGACCAATGGCATGATGGCGCTGGTGGCGCAGTTCATGGGCGCGAGCGAGCTGCCCGCCTTCGTCGCGGACCGCGTCGCGAAGGGCTGGAAGATCGTCGAACAGCGCCTCGGCGAGGCGGACTATTTCGGCGGTTCGCAGCTCACCACGGCGGACATAATGATGGGCTTCCAGCTCACCACCTCCAGAGCGATGAGCGGAATGAGCATCGATCACCTGCCCAACCTCAAGGTCTACCTGAAGCGCATCGGCGAGCGCCCCGCCTACCAGCGCGCCATGGCCAAGTGCGAGCCGGGGATGCCGCCGAAGCTCGACTAGCTTCGTGACCCCGGACTTGATCCGGGGCCCCATTTCTTCAGCAATGCAGCCGGTCGACCAGGTGATGCCGCTCCGCGGCCATGTGTCGGCGGTGCCCAAAGCATGGCATCGGCCCTCGCGAGCTATCTTCGAGGCCAGATTTTCGAAACAAGATTCAAGACAGGATTGGCGGCATCTGAGTGACGATCGCTGATCTCCGAGGCGCGCCCCAACACAAGCTCTCGCAAGAGTTCAGGGGAAGCGTACAGATATCCGTACACGCCAGCATCAGGCACTACCGCCAGCAGAGAATCGTGCAGATATGCTGTTGTTATTGCGCGACCATATACGTCACAAGGGCGGTATCCCTGCGCCGAAGCCAGCTGCGTCAGGCCACGGTCATAATCGATGTACTCAGGGTAATGCGTTTTCGCATATTCGAATGCGGTTCGTAATTCATCATCGCTGGCTTCATAAAATGGAAACTTCTCCGGCAACCTTTTGTGTGAGTTGAGCCAAGGAAAATCTCCAAACTTGAATTGATCGATTTCTTCTTCCGACAATCTCGGTTTAGCGAACTTTTCGCGAAAATAGTTACGAAGTTGCAACGCCAGACCGTAACAAAAGGCGCGGTCGCGGCCCTCCGGATCATAGCTTTCATCTCTGTCGTAACTGCCTTCGATCCATACGGCCTCGCGATAAGAACCGTCCGGACGTTGAATGGCAAAAGGCGATACCGGACGCGAAACCCAGTAGGGAAAATCCCAATATAAAAGGTTTGCGACCTTCGGTGAGAAATCGTTCCGCTCGAAGAATTCCAGCTCTAGTCCATATGATGATTCACCAGAACCTTCATTGTTCGATATAAAATCCAGAAACTCCAAAAGATCCTTCTCTGAGACCGGATCCTGTCTGACATTTGCGATATTGACCATGCTCGACATTCCGATTGCTTATGGATGATCAAGCTGAGATCAACGACGTGTTCAGTACAAGGATATTCCCCAGTCGTACAGGCAGCTCAACCTGCTTCAATCACAGCAGATTTTTGCCGTGAACGCCATTGATCTTTGCGATCTTCGTGAGCAGTGGAGTGACAAACGGAGCCGTCCCTTCCGGCGTAGGTCGGCTGCTTCAGTCATCCACCTCACGCCCCCTCCCGCTTCAACAACTCCGCCTTGATCGCCAGACCATAGGCATAGCCCCCCAGCGTGCCGTCCGCGGCGATCACGCGGTGGCAGGGGATGAGCACCGCGATGTTGTTCGCCCCGTTCGCGCCGCCCACTGCGCGGCTGGCCTTGGGATTGCCGAGGGCGGCGGCGAGTTCGCCATAGCTGCGCGTCTCGCCATGCGGGATCCGGCGCAGTTCTTCCCAGACGCGCTGCTGGAAGGCGGTGCCGTGGACATCGAGCG
>CAZBTA010000557.1:0-1948 GCA_964494515.1 uncultured Bryobacter sp. | reverse complement strand
TTAGTCGGTGAGGAGCTCGGGGCGGTTGGTGTATTCGTCGAGGCTTTCGGGGTTGGCGAGGGCGTTGCGGTTGGTGGTGGGGCGAGAGTGGATGGCGTCGGTGACGGCGGCTTCGGAGATTTTGTTTGATACGGTGCGGGGGATGGCCGTTACCGCGAGGATCTTGCGGGGGACGTGGTGGGGGCTCGCTTGCGTGCGTAAGGTGTGGCGGATTTGGTCCGTTAACTCCTTGGTGAGTTGGTGGCCGGGGCGGAGCTTGACGAACAGGATAATCCGCACGTCGCCTTGCCATTGCTGGCCTACCGCTACCGATTCCTCTACCTCCGGGATGGTGTCTACCTGACGGTAGATCTCCGCGGTGCCGATGCGGATGCCGCCGGGGTTGAGCGTTGTGTCGGAGCGCCCATAGATCAGGAAACCACCAGTGGTGGAGGACTGGCTCGCCCAATCGCCATGGCACCAGACGTTGGGGAAGCGGGAGAAATAGGTTTGCTGATACCTTGTGCCGGCCGGGTCGTTCCAGAAGCCGAGGGGCATCGAGGGGAACTGGTTCACGCATACGAGTTCGCCGGGGGTGTCGTAGAGGCGCTCGCCGGTGGGCGACCAGATTTGCACATCCATGCCGAGGCCGGGGACCTGGATCTCGCCGCGCGTTACGGGAGCGAGGGGATTGCCGAGGACAAAGCAGGAGATGATGTCGGTGCCGCCGGAGATCGACGCAAGGTGGACGCCGGGCTTGATGGACTGGTCGACATAATCGAAGCTTGAAGCCGCGAGTGGCGAGCCCGTTGAGAGGATCTGGCGCAGGGCGGTGAGATCGTGATGGGCGCGCGGCGTGTAGCCGGACTTCTCGAGCAGAGCGAGATACTTGGCGCTGGTGCCGAAGTGGGGGATCGATTCGGCAGCGGCGATGCGCCAGAGGACGCCGGGGTCGGGGTGCATCGGGGAGCCGTGATAGAGCACGAGCGTCGCGCCAGAGGCGAGGCCGAGGGCAAGCCAGTTCCACATCATCCAGCCGCAGGTGGTGTAGTAGAAGAGCTTTTCGCCGGGGTGGAGATCGACGTGGAGGAGATGTTCCTTGACGATCTGGACGAGCGTGCCGCCGGTGGAATGGATGATGCACTTGGGCAGGCCGGTGGTGCCGCTTGAGAACAGGATAAAGAGCGGGTGACGGTGGGGGAAGGGCGTGAAGGAGAGGGGTTGTGTCGAAGGCGGTGGCGGCGTGGAGAGGTCGTAGGTGGCCTCGAGCGAGGGGATGGCGGCGGTGACGGCGGCGAGGCGATCGGCGAGGGTGTGAGGTTTGCCAGCGAAGGTGTAGGCAGGGATGTAGAACAGCAGGCGCGGGGATAGCTGGGCGAAGCGATCGATGATGCCCTGGGCGCCGAAATCGGGTGAGCAGGAGGAGAAGATGGCGCCAATGCTCGCGGTGGCCAACATGATGGCAATGGCCTGTGGGTGATTGGTGGTGATGGCGACGATGCGATCGCCGGGGGCGATGTGGTGGGACAGCAGGAGCTGCTGCCAGGCGGTGACAGCAGCCACCAGATCATGGCCGGACCAGCGGAGCGTGGCGCCGGACTCGTCGTGGTAGACGAGCGACTCATTAGGGCCGGCATAGCGGAGGAGAAGCTCGGTGAAATTGAACGGCTCACCGGCGGCGGGCAGCGCGGCGAACTCGCGAAAGGTGGCCCAGAACGCGGCGGGAGCCGTGACAGACCAGTGGTGGAGCGAAGCGTAATCGGGGTGGCCGGTGAAGGAGAGAAAGCGATCGAGGTGGATGGGCATGCTTCAGGCAGAGCTTTTGCGTGAGCGCGGGACGGGGGCGAAATCTTCAAACAGGCGGGGGACATCCTTGGCGGGGAGGGGCTTGGAGAGGAAGTAGCCCTGGAGTGAATCGAAGCCCATGGTGTGGAGCGTTTCGAACTGTTCGCGACTCTCGACACCCTCG
>CAZBTA010000556.1:0-1949 GCA_964494515.1 uncultured Bryobacter sp. | reverse complement strand
TGGACTGCGGCAGGGGAGGAGACAGGGGCGAGGCGCTCCCCGGCGGTAGACTGACAGTTGCCCAGACCATCAACCGACACCGAGGAGCTCCTCATGGAACTGAATCCGGACAAGACGCTGCTCACCGTTGCCATCAGCAGCACCCTCGATGTGCAAGGCGTCGAGGAACTGATCCGACAACTCGCGATTCGACGAGAGCAGATGTCGCCCGCTGTGCCGCGAACCCGAGCAATCGATGGCGATGGCGCTCTGTTCGGCAACGACCCCGAATTGACCGTTGCAAGCACTGCCGACGGGGCGTTCCGCTTGTGGATACGCCACGCCGGAATCGGATGGATGGCGTTCTCGTACAGTGCGAAACGAGCGATCGGCCTCGCTCAATTCATCCTCGACCGAGCCAAGAGCCAGGAAGCCGACTTCATCGCGAAGCAAATGAGAGATCGGGATGGAAATCAGCACTAGACGCTCCGCGTGATTTGCGAACGCACTTGCTCGGGTGTCGACACAGCGTCCACCACGATCGTTGTCCGTCGTGCCCGAAACATGAGCGGCCACCATTGGCACAGCCGGCACCAGAGTTGCCGAAGCGTGCTCAAGCAGCCTCCTCGGCGGGCGGATCGAAGAGGTCGGGGCGCAGCTCGTGGCGGCGCACTTTCCCTTCCGTCACGGCCTCTATGGCCTTGCACCGTTCCACCGGAACACCTCGGGTTTTCCAATGACTGACCGCCATCGGGGACAACCCCAGTGCTCGTGCCAGAGCGGACCAAGACCCCATGATCGCCGCTGCCTTAGATAGGGCGTCGCGCTGATTTTCGGAACAGTTCATGCCGGGATTACACACGACGTTTAGTAACCGTGTCAACGCGCCGTTTCAAGCCTATGTTTACACTGGGCGAATGGAGAATCTGGACACACCGCTGAATCGACTTCTTGCCGAAGCCAATCGACGAGGATGGAAGGACGCGGACCTTTGCCGGCGCCTTGGAATTAAGCAGCAGGTGCTGAACAACTGGAAAAGGCGCGGCCTGTCGGTTCCGGCCGCGATCACTATCGGACCGAAGCTCGGGTTGTCTCTCGATTACTTGTTGCTGGGCCGGCGCCCACCAGATGTGTCAGGCGAGGGTGTCGCTCTGTCGCTGTACTCCACGCCACCAGAGCAACAGAAGAAAGTCCTGGACTTGTTCGATCAGCTGACGGTTGATCAACAGGAAACAGTTCTCGAAGAACTGCAGGCCAGCGTGACCGCGAATCTGGCTGTAATCAAACACTTCCAAGGGCAGAAACGCCTTCGCCCTGCCAGCAACAAAAGGGTCGAAGAGAACTACGGTTTACCGCCCAGCAAGCGCACGGTCACCACCAAACGCTAGTCCTGCCAAGCAGTTACACGCCCATTCTCGGTGTAAACATACCTTGATCGCACATACGGGTCGACGACTGATCCGTATACGTGCTGAATGCGTTCAACGCGGGCGGTGACGGTTCTGTTCTGTCGCGTCGGGTACCGCCAAGAAGCATAAAGCCCGCACTGCGACATCCCGACGAAAATCTGCCTGCGATCGACCGCCTGCCATTCGTCACTACGCAGCAAGGCCCGCCGCTCCAGCTCCCTCTTGTAAGCTTCTCGGGCTGTCTGCCTGGCATATATCTGGTTCGTCTCACCGTACGCCGCACATAGCTGCAGATCAGACAGCCCCTCACTATCGGCGCCTGTAAAGAAGGCGCAGCCGGTAAGACTGACCAAGACCAAAGAGATCATTCGTTTCACGTGGCACCTCCTCCTTCCGACTTTAAGGAAACGCCGCGCGCGGGTCAAAACTACACGCGGTGTTGACTGTTGAATTAAACACGGCGTATATTTCGGCCGTCACCCCAACCGGGGCCGGGTAAGCCGTCTTTCCCCTGGCCGAGAACCGGCCCTGGGCTCTTCTCCCCGTGGCGGTTGGGGTGAC
>CAZBTA010000555.1:0-1966 GCA_964494515.1 uncultured Bryobacter sp. | reverse complement strand
CTTCACGCTCGAAGGCTTCGCCGCCACGCAGGGCGCGGTGGCCGAGGTCGACACCCCCTCGGCACGGGCGTTCCCGGCGTCACCACCTATAACTCCGGGTCATCCTTTGCAAGCTTCCTGCTTGGCGAAGCCAATGGCGGCAATACCGAGACGATCCGTCAGGTCACCCAGTTCTACCGCTACCACGGCATGTATGTGCAGGACGACTGGCGCATCAACCGTCGCCTCGTGCTCAACATCGGTCTGCGCTACGACAACACGCGCCCGCCAATCTCCGCTACTGATTCCTATTCCGATTTCACGCCCGACCGGCCCAATCCCGCCGTCAACAACTTCCCCGGCGCGCTGCGTTTTGCCGGCAATGGTCAGGGTCGCGAAGGTGTCCGGTCGCTGGTGCCGTCCTGGAACGCCGGCTGGGGCCCCCGCCTTGGCCTTGCCTACTCGGTGAACGACAAAACGACCATTCGCCTTGGCGCGGGTCGTAGCTTCTCCCGTGTTGCCGTCGTAGGCTCGAGCGGACACTTCGCCGGTTTCATCGGGCAGTATTCGTTCAGCTCTCCGAACAACGGCATCAATCCGGCCTTCCGCGCGGATGAAGGCCTGCCGCCCTACGCGTTACCCCCACAGATCAATCCTGCCTTCCAGAACAACCAGACGGTTGATTTCTGGAATGGCCGCGACGCCGTTCGCTCCCCCGAGAACATCACCTGGACGATGAGCATCCAGCGCCAACTCTCGCAGAACACAGTTCTCGAAATCGCCTACAACGCCAGCGTCGGCAATCATCTCCCCACCAACCTCCTGAACTTCAACCAGATTCCGCAGTCGGTTTACAACGGCCTTGTCAGCCGCTACGGCGCCACCCAGGCCAACAACATCCTCCGTGCGCAGATCACCGCCCAGGCCGCGATCGACGCCGGCATTCAGCCGCCCTACGCCAACTTCACAAATTCGAGCGTACAGCTGAATCGCACGGCTGGCCAGGCACTGCGCCCCTTCCCGCAGTACCTAAATATTCAGACTGGCGCTCGCGAAGGCGACAAGAGCGGCCATTCCACCTATCACGCCATGGTCATCAAGGCCGATCGCCGCTTTTCCTCAGGTCTGATGTTCAACTGGAGCTACGCCTTCTCGAAGATCCTTACCGATAGCGACAGCTACGGGGTCGACGGGTCCGGCTCGCAGGACCACTACAATCGTGGTCTAGAGAAATCCATCGGTCGCGACGACCAGACGCACAACCTCAAAATGAACACCATCTATGAGCTTCCCTTTGGCAAGGGCAAGCGTTGGGATGCCCGCAATGCCATCGTCAACGGCATCGCCGGCGGCTGGCGGCTCGGTATGATCCAGAGCTACACCCGCGGGTTTCCCATCGCCATCAGCCGCAACAATCCCCTTGTCAATTTCAACAGCGTCACCCGCCCCACCATCACCAGCTATGAGGGCTGGCAACCCAATTGGGCTAATGGCAGCTTCGACCCAGCGGTTGATCGCCGCATCAATCGCAGCGTTTTCCCCACTCAGCCGGTGGACTTCGGCAACGCTACTCGCTTCAACCCCAAGCTCCGCGAGTTTCCCATCCTCAACGAGAACATCAGCCTCGGCAAGACGTTTTCATTCACCGAGAAGATGCGGCTCGACTTCCGCGCCGAGGCCTTCAATCTGTTTAACCGCGTTCGCTTCGGTAACGGCGGCACCAACCTCGATGCCACCACATTCGGGGTAGTTGTCGATCAAACCAACACCCAACGCCAGTTACAGATGGCACTCAAACTTTATTTCTAGATTTGGGAACCTTTTGGGGAGCTCGACGTCATTGCAGAGAGAACAACTCTCATGCCGCAGACCAAGGCTCCCGTTTCCTCACCGGGCCCGGTTCTGAAAGCTCTCGAGTCAGAGCTGGATCGTAACTGGACCGCATTTCAAAAGCTACCAACACCGCCCTATTACCTTGCCTATGATG
>CAZBTA010000554.1:0-1969 GCA_964494515.1 uncultured Bryobacter sp. | reverse complement strand
GGGGAGCAGGGGGCTCGGTCGACGCAGGGCGAATGCGTTTCGTGAGCATAGGGATGCGTCTATGGGTGCATCGGGCCTCCCCTGCAAGCGGATACGCAAATGTCGACAAACATTGCACTTCGAGATAAGAATTGAACGTCTAGATGTGCGATATTCTGAATTCATGGAACATGTTCTTCATGGCTCGGAACTTACATGAATGAAGGGTTAACGCGATCGTGCCTTGGCCCCGTAACAACAGGAGCGGACATGAACTCAAGACTTTCTGGATTAACCATTGCGCTTTGCGCGACGCTGCTTTCGTCAGCGGCCGTCGCGGCACCGGTGATCGTGTTGCCGGCGGATGTCGGTACCGTGCCGGGGCTCAACCAGTGGTATCGGACGAACTTCCGCGACGTTTCGACGGGATTCACGTCGAATACCACCGGCGCCATCACCGGTGCGAACCCTCGCGACGGCAACGGGTCGGTGCAGATGACCTCGACCGACGGAACGGGCAAGGTGGACTTCGCCTACATCTGGGGCTTCGTCAGCGGACGCACGCTGGGAAATCTGAACACCCTGAGCTATGACTGGTATCGCAGCAGCACCAGCACGAATCCCGGGGCCCAGCAGCCCGCCTTCCGCCTGGTGTATGACGCGGACGGCGCCAGCGCCACGGTCGACGATCGGGGTTACCTGATTTGGGAGTCGACCTACAACGGGGGCGGGGCCACGGTTGCCACCGATCAGTGGGTGTCCAGCAACATGCTGGGAGGGAACTTCTGGCAGCGGCAGTTCTCCCCGGGGTTCACCGTCGAAAACTACGAAACCAACCTGAACGAATGGATGAACGGGCCGCGGCCTGTTGACGGCGATGTCTTGTCCGCCATCACGGCGATTCTCGGCATCGAGTTCGGCATCGGGTCGGGGTGGAACGGAGTCTTCAACGGATACGTCGACAATCCGACCTTCCGATTCGGCACCGAAGCGGTCTCGACCTTCAATTTCGAATTGCGGGCACCGAACGCCGTTCCCGAGCCCGGCGGGTTGGCGTTGTTCGGGCTTGGTCTGGCCGCCTGGAGATTCGTTCCGCGCCGAAAGGGTACCGGCGGCTGAACGCGGCCGCACCGGCCGACGCCCCCTGCCGGGGGCGCACGCTGCGAACGAAATGCCTCACCGATAGCTCCGACGGCCTGGGAGTCGCAAGGCTGCCCTTCTCCAGCGCGTAGCGCCCAGCCCCGGCAGACGTTCAGTGACCCCCCCGGCACGCCCCAGGCAGGTTTTCGGAGTATGGCGGGGGTCTGGTCTTGCAACAACACTTGCGTCAATTTTCGGCTTCAGTCCTTGAGGTACGCGCTTGACTCGGCGTATCGGGTGTTCGGCCACACCTGCGTAGCGTCCCCGGATCGCGGAATCGAAGGGTCCCGCAAGTGGAGTTCGACCTCCCGTAAGGATGGATGCCTCGGCCTTCCCGCGTGATCCTCGAAGTAGTGAAGTCACCCCTCTAGTCTTGCACCCTAGCTGTCTCCCCCGAGCCGAAACGCCCGGATTGGCGCTAGAACTTTTTTTCGTTTCTTGAGAGCGTTGGGGTGGCGCTCCTTGATCGCGGAGCAATGGGGGTCAGGTCTTGCGCGAACACATCCAGTCACCGCTAGGTATCGTCATCCCCTCATCCACCTTTCGCATGTGCGTCCGGAAGTTTACGAGCCAGCAGGCTGCGCCGAGGAGCATGAAGGGTCGGTCGGCGGAGCGCAGGCCGATTTAGGGGAACGATGATTCTAGAAAAGACAACGGCCTCCCGGTTTCGGGGAGGCCGCTGTCGACAAAGTCTGCGCTGCCCTCTGGAGAAAGGGCGTCCGCCCGGTCAGCGATCGGAAGCTGCGAGCTTCCCGACGGCCCGCTTGACCGCCGAGTCCTCCGAGCACACGGAGGTGTAGGCAATCCACTCTTCCGCCGAGTGCGGCGCCACAAGGATGTTCGTGCCGTT
>CAZBTA010000553.1:0-1972 GCA_964494515.1 uncultured Bryobacter sp. | reverse complement strand
GTAGCCGGGGTCGCTGACCCCGGGTCAGGCGGATTGCTGAGCCGCCCTCAGCGAGGCCAGCTTTGGGCAAGGATCACGGGGGCTCAGTCTTTTGCTTTGGCCCGAGCCGCTGACTTCGGGAGACCGGCAAGGTGTTTTGTGCGGCCCCATGTGGGACCGGCCGGGCGGCCGAGGTCATTGAATCTAGTCGAAGTCGATAGAGCCTGCGTAAGGCCAATCCTCGGGCCGTTTTACCAAGCCTGCTCTCACAGGGTTCGCGTGCACGTAGGACCATTTTGCTGATCGTGATTCATCAGATCGAAGTACGTGATCGAAAAATCCCGCCTGCCAAAACGGCGGTTTGGCAGCGAGGACTCGTAGACACTGACGCGCCGTCCACTCCTTCCATTTAGCGATGGCATGCTCTAAGGGACGGCTAGCTTCGCAGAGGGGACTTGCGAAGAAATGGACGTGGTCTGGCATGATGACGTAGCGCCCGATGAGCCAGCCGTGACGTCGGTGCATCCCCTCCCATTCGTCTCGCAGGACCTCATGGATCTTTACCGTGTCCAGAATTGGGCGACGCATTGCGGTACAAGTCGTGACGAAGCACACCGGCCGCCGATCCCAGATACGTTTCAGTCGGTGCAAGTGACTATGTTTACACACGTAGAAAGCATTGCCGCCTGATCCTTCCCTGCGACCGATGTTTTCACATGAATTCCTGTAGCGCTGGGCTTCGGGATGGCCGCGTCGAGCGCGGGCATTTCCGGTCCCCAAGGGGCCGGCCTCACCGAGGCCAGCTACAGGGTTCGAACATTGGATGCGTGCGGCCAGATCGGGTCCGTGGTGGCCCGCTTGCGCTCCGCCTGCAACCCGGCCGCGCGCATTTAGTTGGACGGATGCTGGCACCCCGCCTAGCACATCGCTGTCTTGCTCCCTTCACCCGTGCGCACCCTTTTTCTTTCCCTCGGCCTTGCCGCTCTTTCCCTGAACGCTGGTTGCAGCCTCGTCCCGGCCCGCGTGAGTGAACGCTTCGAGCCGGCCCCGGCCCAGGAGCGCGTCCTGAGCCAGGAACGCACCCGAGTTTACACGGCCGTGGAACAGACCTTGGAGCGCATGCGCTTCCGGCTGGCCCGCGCAGCGGAGGCGCAGGGCGTCGTGCTGGGGCGCAGTCAAATCGTTAGAAACGAGGCGTTTGCGGAGAAGATCCAGTATGAGATCGAGGTGAATGTCCGCGAATTCGGGCCAACGGAGACCAAGGTCTATGTGTGGGTCCGGGAGCAGATTGAGGGCGGTCTCACGACCGAGGGTGTGAGCATCAAGTCGTTGCGCACGCACGGGTTGTACGACACGTTTTTTGCGACCTTGGAGCAGGTGCTCAAGGAACCGGCGGCTCCGTAAACCGCGATTGGGCGGGCATTTTCCTCTTGCGGCCGGGGTGCGCCCCGGGCGATGCTGACCGTTCGCGGCATTTGTTTTGGTCAGGCCGGTGCTCACGCCGCGGTGCTCCCACCGGTCTTTCACGTTAGTCCAACCATCAACCAACGGCCCGCAAGGGCTATGCGGAAGACCGGGGCTGCGGAGCAGGCGACGGGATTCCGTTTTTTCGTCATGAGTTCCATCATGGAAGAACTGCTGAAGCAGTCGTCCTTCGATCAATTGAAGGAAGGCAGCATCGTCGCAGGTGTTATCACTGAAATCCGCCAGAACGAGGTCGTCGTCGACATCGGTGGCAAGTCTGAGGGTGTCGTGCCCGCCAACGAGTTCATCGATCTCGGTGAGCTGCAGGTCGGCTCTCAGATTGAAGTGCTGATCGAGAAGGTCGAAGACAAGAACGGCAACCCCGTCATCTCGTACGACAAGGCTCAGCAGCAGAAGAACTGGGAGAACATTCTCACCAAGTTCCCCGAGGGCTCGGTCGTTTCCGGCCGCGTTCGCGCCAAGGTCAAGGGCGGCCTGATCGTTTCGATCGGCGTCGACTCCTTCCTCC
>CAZBTA010000552.1:0-1972 GCA_964494515.1 uncultured Bryobacter sp. | reverse complement strand
GCCGAGCGCGTCGTAGTCTCTCAGCTCCATCGTTCGCCTGGCATTGCCTTCGAAGTCACGCCGCATCCGAACGGCAAGCCCCTCCACTCTTTCCGCATCATCCCCGACCGCGGTACTTGGCTGGAAGTGCAGTTCGACAACAACGATCTGCTCTACGTCTATCTCGACCGCCGCCGCCGCCGCCGCAAGTTCCTGATCACCACGCTGCTTCGCGCCATCGGCTACTCGAGCGACATCGATCTCCTGAATCTCTTCTACGAGATCAAGGATCTCAAGGTCTCCAAGGCGCTCGACATGGAGAATGTCTCCACGCTGGTGCTCGTCGAAGACGCCATCGACGCCCAGAAGGGCGTCGTGCTCGCCCGCGCCTTTGAGCCCCTCACCAAGGCCGTCGTCCGCACTTTTGAGAAGCACGATATCACCACCCTCCGCGTGATCGATACATCGGTCGACGAGGGCGCGATCATCCGCGCGCTCAAGAAGGATCCGACCCGCAACGAAGAGGAAGCGCTCAAGGAAATCTATAAGCGCCTCCGTCCGGGCGAGCCGCCGACCACGGCCAACGCCAAGGCTCTCCTCAAGCGCCTCTTCTTCGATCCCAAGCGCTACGACCTCGGCCGCGTTGGCCGCTATAAGGTCAATCAGAAGCTTGGCCTCAAGGCCGATCTCGAGCAGCGCATCCTCGAGAGCGCCGATATCACAGCCGCCACCAAGTATCTCGTGCGCCTCAAGAAGGGCGTCGGCGTCGTCGATGACATCGATCACCTCGGCTCCCGCCGTGTGCGTACGGTCGGCGAACTCCTCGCCAATCAGTGCCGCGTCGGCCTGAGCCGCACCGAGCGTCTCGTGCGCGAGCGCATGACGATGTACGACCAGTCGGTCGACTCGATCACGCCGCAGAAGCTGATCAACCCGAAGGCTCTCACCACGGTCATCCGCGACTTCTTTGCCCGTTCGCAGCTGTCGCAGTTCATGGACCAGATCAACCCCCTCGCCGAGGTCACGCATAAGCGCCGCCTCTCTGCGCTCGGGCCTGGTGGTCTCAATCGTGAGCGCGCGGGCTTCGAAGTTCGCGACGTGCATCCTTCGCACTACGGCCGCATCTGCCCGATCGAGACCCCTGAAGGTCCAAACATCGGCCTGATCAACTCCCTGTCGACCTACGCGCGAGTGAACGAGTTTGGCTTTATCGAGACGCCTTACCGCGTCGTGAAGGAAGGCCGCGTCACCGACAAGATCGACTACCTCACTGCCGACCAGGAAGAGGGCAAGGTCATCGCTCAGGCCAACGCCGAGATCGATGACAAGGGCCACTTCATCGGCAAGGTCACCGTCCGTCAGGATGGAAACTTCCTCGAGGTCCCGCCGGCCGAAGTCCACCTGATGGACGTCTCGCCCAAGCAGGTTATCTCGATCGCTGCGGGTATGATCCCCTTCCTCGAGCACGACGACGCCAATCGCGCGCTCATGGGTGCCAACATGCAACGCCAAGGCGTACCGCTGCTGCAGGCCGAGGCGCCCTTTGTGGGCACCGGCATCGAAGAGCGCGTCGCTCGCGACTCGAAGATTGTCATGGTCGCCGAAGAGGCGGGTATCGTCGCTTCCGTCGATGCCAAGCGCATCGTCATCACCAAGGACGGCGAGCTGCCCCGCAATCTCAAGACCGATCCGAAGAACCACGTCTTCGTCTACGAGCTGCGTAAGTTCATGCGCTCGAATGCCGGCACTTGCTTCAATCAGAAGCCGATCGTCAAGCTCGGCCAGAAGATCAAGGCCGGCCAGATCATCGCCGACGGTCCTTCGACCGATCAGGGTGAAATGGCCCTCGGCCGCAACGTGCTCGTCGCGTTCATGCCGTGGAACGGGTACAACTTCGAAGACGCCATCCTGATTTCCGAGAAGGTGCTCAAGGAGGATATCTTCACCTCGATCCACATCCAGGAATTCGAGGTCACCGCGCGCGACACCAAGC
>CAZBTA010000551.1:0-2007 GCA_964494515.1 uncultured Bryobacter sp. | reverse complement strand
ATGGCGAGGGTTCAAATCCCTCCCTGGCCACCACATCTAAGTCATTGATTTTCATACTACCCTTCCTTTCGTCGTCCGATCCTGTATCGAATTTGTATCGCCGAGTGCCAATCTCACCGCCGAATCCAGCCGCTCTTGTCGCGATGCCACCCACGGCGCGTAATGCCGTTCGGTCGTCTTGATGCTGGTGTGGCCGAGCAAGCGGCTGACATCCTCCAGTGGCACGCCAGCTTTCAAAAGCTCGACCGAGAACGTGTCCCGAAACCGATGCGGATGCACGTTCTCGACCTTGGCAAACGTTGCTAAACGTTTGAGAAACTTCCACCACGCACCCTCAGCGGCGCGGGGATCGCGGCCAGTAATGAAGTAGGTCCCATCGGCCTGTTGGCATCCTTCGAGCGCGGTCAAAACGAACGACGGCACCATCACCTTGACAGGCCGCTGAGTCTTTCCCATCTTGGCGACCGTGATGCGGCCTTGGCCGTCGATAGACGCCGCCGTCAGCCGCACCGCATCCCCCAGACGCAAGCCCGTGTATCTCAATACCAGGATGAACGCCACCGCCCGCCGCCGCCGCCACGCTTCCTCATGCTGCGGAAACGGGTAGCGGTCGCAAGCGGTGATGAGGCGCTGCACTTCGTCGGGCTCCAGCGGGAGAGTTTCGGAGATCGGCACCAGCGGAGGCCGGATTCCAGCGCACGGGTTCTCCTTAATCCAGCCGCACGACGACCAATGCCGAAACATCGACCGTAGCCGCTCAAGCTGCTTGGCGTGACCGGATCCTTCGTAACTCCAGCCTTGCCTCATCTCAAGGATCATCTCCCGCGTGATCTGCGATGGCACCCGGCAACCCTTGTCGCGCGCCATAGTCAACAGTAGCTGCGACGTCTGGCGATACTTGCGGATGCTGGCCGGGGCGAGCCCGCGCGCGGCTTGATCGGCGTGGAAGCGCTCCACGGCCTCGGCGGTCGATACCTCGGCCACGACTGGCGGCGGCGGGGCCCCGGTGATCTCCATGTCAAGAGCGCGGCGGTTGGCCAGCGTCCAGTTGCGTGTGTGGGCCGACTGGAGGATGCGAGCGCCGTTGAGGGTGCCGTCGATCCAGCAGGGGCAGTTGCATTTGGTCTGCTCGCGTGACTTGTGTTTGCACTTCGGCGAATGTCGACGGAATACGGTTAGCATGCGCTCCATGTTACGCGACCTGTCTCTCCCGCAAGAACCGCTGGAGCACGTCGTGCGGGATGCGGAGGGTGATCCTCAACGGGTGCGCCTCGCCGTGGATGCGGATGACGCCGGGGTAGGACCTGAACATCTGCCTCACCGCGTCGGGCGACAACTTGAGGATGCGAGCGACTTCCTTGGGGGTGTAGATGGTCATTGCTGCACCTGCTTTCGGCGCAAATCTTCAACCGCTGTGATGCTCTCGGGCCGAATGACGCCACGATAAATCCTCCAGTCTTCGCTGCCAGAAAACTTCTCGAACAGCATGGGGGCAACCTTCATTGCTTTAATGGCCTGAGCTGGCGTGAGCACCTTGTGGATGCTTGCCACTGAAACCCACACAGTCAGTCGATAATCCGTCCTACTGTATGAAATTGATTCACGCGTTGCCCAAGACTGCTTTTGTGGGTCGGGGTTAATCGTCAGCCACTGCGTTCTTATGTGCCATCCAATAAGCTCAAATGAGTCTGGATCATCCACACACGTTTTGATAATCGGAGTACGGCCTTCACTGATGCCGTTCTTGAGTATCGACGGCAAGAATTTTTCTCCGCAAAAATGGTACAGCTTCATCCCAGCACCCACTTCTCCGCCGCGTTCACAACCGCCTCGGCTTCCTCGGGCGTGTGCGCCACGGCCACCTGCCCCCGCCAGCGGAGATGCCATTCGCGCTGATCGGCGGTGAGCTGGCGACGGCTGGGCGCTTGCTCCCCGTCCTTCACCTCAATCAACACGTTGACGGCGCGACGGCCTACCAGCAAATCGGGAACGCCACGCCCAACTGCG
>CAZBTA010000550.1:0-2020 GCA_964494515.1 uncultured Bryobacter sp. | reverse complement strand
TTCTCGGTCGGGGTATCGGTGCAGGACTCTCGCGGCGCAATCGTTTGGCCGAACGCGACGGCTGAATGGTTCCTCAGGGGCTCCGCTGGCTATGGCGGCAATCTTTGGCCATGGTACGACGACCGGGCGGTGAGGTTTGCTGAACTGCAAATCAACATGCTGAACGGCACAAACGGGAGTCCGCCGTTCTGGGCGAACAACTGGTCGACGAACCTCGGCGGGACCATCACGCTTGTCAATGGCAGCAACGTCGTCACGGGCTCGGGCACGCAGTTTCAAACGGACTTCTGTGGGGGCGCTGGCAATACGTCGCCCACCTCCAAATTCGGCAAGCTGTACGCCAAGTACGAAGCCCCGGAGTACCCCGGCGAAACTACGCTTGCCGTGTACACTATCGCCTCGTGCAACTCGCAAACGCAGCTCACGCTCAACAACACCTGGATTCACGGGCTTGGCACTCAGGCCGGTCGCAACTATACCCGCTGCGATGACGACATTTGCGGCGGCTGGACATTCAGCCCATCGCCCGGCAACTACTATGACAACGTGCTGGCGTTCTACTACCTCTATTACGCCACTGGCTTGACCAAGTATCGTGACGCGGCTCGAACGCTGGCGCGCAACTGGTGGGAAGGGCCGTTTTATGGGCGAGGTCGCAACTACATCAGCGGATCGTTCATCAGCGCGGGCCCGGCGCGTGGACAGTCCTTGACGGGCCTGTTTCTGTGGGCGCTGGAGACGGGTGAGAACATCTGGCCCGGCATGGCCAACGTGATGAGCTACCAGAAGGGCTCTGGGTGGGATTACTACAACAATCGCGGGTGGACTACGCCGCAGCTTGGGGACATCCGCGAGCAGGCTTATCTCACGGCTGGATATGCGCTCAACGCCAAGTGGAACCCGAACGGCACGACACGTTCGGACTACCTCGGCTACCTGCGCGATTACATCAACCTTCTGTGGCAACCGCGTCAGCTTGCAAACGGCGGCTGGCAGAGCACATCCATCAGCAACCTGAACATCAGTGGCGGGAGTAATCGCGTTCGCGTTACCAATGGATCAACCTCCATTACGCTGCTTGGGGGAGGCACTTGGGGCGTGAGTGATTTCTGCATCAACGATTGCCCCGGCGCTGGCAACTATCAGGCTCGCGTGTGGTTTTTCACGAACGCCAGCAACTCGGAATTGCCGGGTAACAGCAACGCGGACTTGGGTGGGGACTCGACTTTCTATCGAGTCACAAACGTCACCAGTTCCACCACTGCGACGCTCGACCGCGCCTATGAAGGCACCAGCGGAGACAAGGGTGCCATCGTCAGCAACTTTGCCGGTTTCGGCGTGATCCCATTCATGCAGGGCATTCTCAATGGTGTGTTTGGTGGATACGCCTATCAAACGCTCACCGATGCCGGAGCTACGGCGGAGGCCGCGAAGGCGCGACAGTTCAGCATTGATGGGTCGAGCTTCCTGTTTAACTCCAGCAACTATGATTCGTCGATCAACGGCCTTTACGGCGGCTCCTACTTCCTCAATTGCGTAGCAGCTCCCAACAGTTCCAACTGCGCTGGCGGCTCCATACTCAACAGCGAAGCCGTGAACGGCTGGGCGACGGCCTATGGTCACTCTGGCAGCGCAAGCCTTAAGACGTCAACTGATACCGCCTTCGCCGCCATCTGGTGTGCTCAGCCGTTGGGGTTTGCGTGTCCTTCACCCGGCTACCTCGGCTATTACGGCGACTACTTCCGTGATCCTCCGCAGGGTTTCTACCTGAACCCCGGCGACTACAAGGTGAACAAGTGGTTTGGGTACAAAGACGGCTACGGCTTCGGCTCAAAGTGGTCTGTCGCCACGCAGGGCGGGGCGCTGCCGCAAGCGCTGACCACCCGCACGCTGCAATATACGCCCCCGGCTGGCTCGACCTCAACGGTGATTCGCGTGATGTGGCCAGATGGGACGCCCGTAGATACCTCGTGTTCCGCTGGCCTCTGCACGTTCCAGATCGACGCGCGGCAGGGAACAA
>CAZBTA010000549.1:0-2021 GCA_964494515.1 uncultured Bryobacter sp. | reverse complement strand
CCCGGCGATTACGCTCTCGGCGAGGTCGAGGTCACGCTCCATCCCCCGGGCGATCGCGTCACCCTCCGCTCCGGCCCCCAACTCGCCGGCTCCGCCCTCAAGATGCACCACGGCGTCTCAAACCTCATGACCCTCTGCGGCCTCTCACTCCGCGATGCCGTCACCATGGCCACCATCAACGCCGCTCGCGCCGGTCGTATCGGTGCTCGCCTCCGCGGCCTCAACCCGGGCGAGCGCGCCGACCTCGTCGAATTCACGCTCCACCCCGAAACAAAGCAGATCGAGATTGTTCGCACCTGGCTCTCGGGCCAGCTCGTCTACGAGGCCGCCTGATGGATCAGCTCTTCTCCATCGCCAACACGAGCATCCTCCCCTTCTGGCTGCTCCTGATCCTCGCCCCCCGTTGGCGTTGGACGCACACGCTCTGCTCCCTCGCCGTGCCGCTCATCCTCGGCTCGCTCTACACATGGCTCGTCTCCGGCGGCTTCGGCGAAGGGGACTTCAATTCCCTCGCCGGCGTCATGAAGCTCTTCTCCTACCCCCGCAACGTCGTTGCCGGCTGGGTCCACTATCTCGTCTTCGATCTCTTCATCGGCGCCTGGGCCACGCGCGACGCCATGCGCCTCGCGATCCCCCGCTGGCAGCTTCTCCCCTGCCAGGTCCTCACGCTCATGCTCGGCCCCTTCGGTTTGCTCCTATACTTACTCCTGCGAGGCATCACCAAAAAACAATGGGAACCTGGTCTCTAAATCCCCTCTATTGGCTTCAGCGTGCCCGTGAAGGCAGCGAAGCTTGCGGCCTGCTGGGCGCCGCTCATCTGATCGCATTCTTTGTGGTCCTTGTCGCGATGTACTTCGACCAGCGCCAGATCCTGGGCGTCAACATCTGGCTCAAGCCCGCCAAGTTCCTCATCTCCTCGACGATTTATCTTTGGACGCTCGGCTGGCTGCTCAACTACGTTGAGGTCCCCATGATGTATCGCTCCTGGCTCGGCCTGCTGGCGAGTCTGCTCATCCTCGGCGAGAATATTGCCATCTCCGGCCAGGCCTTCCGGGGCGAGCGCAGCCACTTCAACATCTCCACGGCCTTCAATGCAATCATCTTCTCCACCATGGGCATCATGATCGTGATCAACACGCTGCTGTTGGTGATCCTGCTCTACTGGTTCTTCTCCAGTCCCGTGGCCATGCCCGCCGGCGCCCTCTGGGGCTGCCGCCTCGGTGTCTTGCTAGCCATCCTCGGCAGCATAGAAGGTGGCTACATGTCAGCAATCTTTGCCCACACGGTCGGCATGAAGGACGGCGGCCCCGGCCTGCCGCTATTAAATTGGTCGGTCGAAGCCGGCGACCTCCGCATCTCCCACTTCATTGGTCTTCACGGCCTCCAGGTCCTCCCCCTCGGCGGCTTCCTCCTCAGCGAAATCGGCGCCAGCGCCGGCATCTTCATCCTCGCCCTTTTCCATTACGGCGCTTTCGTCCTCACGTTCCTTCAGGCCATCTCAAAGAAGCCGCTGTTCTTCTGATCTCGCTTACTGGGGCTCTCAATACGATTGGAGCGGCGACCCGACCCATCAACACTGGCAACATCCCTTTGTGTTTTTCCTCGCCAATCAACTGAAAGCGAAAATCATTCCGCGGCCTTCGACAACTGTGATCCAGTTTTCGATGATCACCATGTCCCATGCATCATCGAATCCACGGGCCTGACCTGTCACATCGATTTCCGGCGGCCCTGATTGCATTCGAATCCAACGCCTGCGAAGTCACAAAACATCGAAGTCAGCAAACTCTCTTTGACGGTAGTCGTCAGTAATCCAGCGCACTATTGTCGCTGGTAATTTCTAACTGAATCTCTATAATGAGTCATGCGGCTGGCGCACGAACTACCAGCCCCATCGGAGATACCCGCCTGTATCTTGAGCTCAAAAGGACGCTCCGCTTGGCCCGTGCCCACTGCCTCATGCTTTGTCTTGTCTGCTTGAGTCAGGGCGCGATGCTGGCCACTCTCGAGTTGGCCTTGTC
>CAZBTA010000548.1:0-2040 GCA_964494515.1 uncultured Bryobacter sp. | reverse complement strand
CCCCCGGATCACGGTATTCCGGTACCTCTACCCGAATCCGTTCCAGTTGGGTATACCCCCACAGCCCCGCGCCAAACGCGATCCCGACTCCCACCCACATCCACTTGCGCATCTTCATCTCCTTGAATAGCGCCAAAATTTTCTTCAAGCAATCATTTTCGTGAGTCGATATGCTTGATACCTGCAAACCCAATGCTCCGTGACAAGATCCAGCTCACGATGGACCACGACTTTCTGATCCCTGCAGAAGTCATCTACGATGCCTGGCTTGACCCTGAGGCGGTCAGCATCTGGCGCACGGAGTCTCTGCGTTTGGCGGGCACCACCTCACAATTCGTCTCCTTTACCAACGAGCCCACCATCGGCGGCGGTTTCGTCTCCACCTATTTCCGCGACGGGCAAACGGTTCGCCACTGGGGCCAATACGTCGAGCTCTCCCGCCCCCACCGCATTGTCACCACCTGGCTCACCGACGACGTCGACATCGTCGATCCCTCCACGATCACGCTCGAACTCACGCCCACTGAGCTCGGCTGCCACCTCACCGTCACTCACGAACTCGACACCCGCTGGCTCGATTTTTTCGACCGCATGCGCATGAGCTGGGTCCACGTCATCAACTCTCTTGAGTCGTACGCCTTCGCCCAGATCACTTCCTGCTGAAACTTCCTCCCCGCTGCATCCATCCAACCTGAGCCATCACCAAAGCAGTACCCCCAATCCTTCTCCTTGCGGCGCTCCTGTGCGTCTGCATCCCAGCGCTCCGCTCCTTCGGTCCCCATCAGGATGAGCTCCTCTGGTTTCCCCTCCATTTCCACCCGGAACAAGCCGCCCTGTCCTTCTCCTTCGCCGGCGCTACCTGGCCACTGCTTGAGATGCCCTACCTCGGCAACCTCAAAAGCTGGCTCTATCAGCTCTATCCCACGGCATGGCTCCAATCTCTGCTTGCCATCCGCCTCTTGCCACTCCTCGCAACGGGCTGCGCGATTGCTATCTCCTGCCTCGCCACTCGTCGCGCCTACGGCTCCGCTCCAGCCTTGCTGCTGCTCATCCTCCTGCTCACCAACCCCGCCTTCCTTCTCCCACGCATCCTCGACTGGGGCCCCCTCGCTTTCTCCTCCCTGCTGCTCGCTCTCATGCTCCATCTCGCCATCGCCTCCACGGCGCGTTCCGCCTGGCGCTGGGCCCTCTTCGGTTTCCTCGCCGCGCTCGGTCTTTATGACAAGCTCCTCTTTGTCTTCCCCCTGCTACCTCTCACCGCGCTCGCCATCCATCATTCGCGCCCTCATCTCGCCTCACTCGCCGGCTTCGCGATCGGTTCCACCCCGCTCCTGCTCGCCAATCTCCTCTCCCCCGGCATCTCTCTCTCCTCCCACACCACCGCCGATTGGTCCCAAATCCCCTACAAGTTCACCGTCCTCCTCGCCACGCTCGACGGCTCCGCGATCTACCCTTACCTCATCGCTGCCCCTTCCGGCCCCTCCAGTCTCCTGCTCCCGGTCCTCATCCTCGCGTTATTGCTCATTCGCTTTCGCCTGCCGGCCCCATCGTTAATCCTCCTCGCCACCATCTTGCCCATGTTTCTCCTCATGGCCTCCCGCTCTCCGCTCGCCTACAGCGTCCACCATACCGGCCTGTTCTCCATCCTGATCGAGCTAGCCTTCGCGCTGTTACTGGCCAAAGCGATCCGCCCCACCCTCGTCCCCTTCCTTGCCGCCTTGCTGTTGATCCCCACCCTGCGCCTGCCGCATACCCTTGCCGTCCACGGCCCCGGCCCCTACTGGAACCCCCACTTCGCCTCCCTCCTCGCCCAGGTCTCCGCTCACCCCGCCGCCAAACCTGTCGCCCTCGATTGGGGCATCAGCATCCCTCTTCAATTCGCACTGCATTCTTCAGACCCCATCCTCAATCTCCCCGGTCGTCACGACCTTCTTACCAATCCTCTCCCCAATTGCCTCTGCCTCTACATCACCGCCACCAATTCCCCCGGCCACTACGCCACTCATCTCATCGATACCCGCCCCCACCCGTGATACCCTG
>CAZBTA010000547.1:0-2066 GCA_964494515.1 uncultured Bryobacter sp. | reverse complement strand
CGCCAAGGCTGCGCGACATCTCGACGAGACGCTGGTTGAGCACGCGGCTCTTGGCGGTCATCGTCTCGCCCGCGCCCTGCTGGTAGAACTCATCAACGCCGACAAACATCAGAATGCTGCGGGGAGCAGGCGTCGCATTGGCGCTCAGCGCGGTAAAGCCACCGGGGGCAAAGCGCTGGCAGAACGCATGCCAAAGCTTGTCGTTCTCAAGCAGCGTCGGCGCGGCTTCGACAAATACGGTCTTGCGCGCGAGCCACACGTTGGCCGAGCGCGTCTGGACAAGCTGGTTGCCCTCCTGGTACACGAGGCCAGCCATCAATTCAGGTTCAAGGCCGGAATTGGTGATGAGGGTGGTCTTGGCGGCGCCACGCGAGCCGAGGACAAAGACGACCGGCATCGCCCCGAGGCTTGAGCCGGTGGCCTGCAACTTCTTGTCGGCCTCGGCGAGGACGAATTCGAGCTCGGCGCCGAGTTCTCCCGCCTGGGCGAGAGCCTTGCGCTTTTTGTCCTGGGTGAGCTTGTAGAAGATCGCAAAGCCAGCGAGGCCAGTGCCGATCAACCAGAACAGGATGCGGACAAACCACGCTTCCTTGCCCGTGACGCCGATCCAGTCGGGCAGCATGTATCCAATCGCCATCCAGACGATCCACAACAACGCGGTGATTGCGTAAAAGAGCATTGGTGATGTCCCTGACTATCTGCGAGTAATCTCTTGGGCGATCGAGCGCAATTCATCGGCGCTCGAGCCGAGCATCAACTTGAAGACCACAAAAGCGACAACGGCGGTGGCGAGCAGACCGACGCCGATGTAGAGCATGCGCTTCACCCAGGGGTCAGCCGAGGCGATCACGGCATCGTTGGTGGGCAGCAAACCGCTGGGGCCGAGCGGCGGCATGGCGCCGCGGATGCGACGGCATTTATCCATGCAGGCATCGGTGATGCGCTTGAGTTCGGCGCGGCCACCAGCGCTGTAGCGGCCCTGGAAGCCCAGGCTGATGCAGAGGGCATACAGCTCAAGCAGGTCGGCGTTAGAAAGACTGTCGGGCTGGCGCAGGATGTTCTCCAGATTCTGGAAGAAGATCTCGCCGGCAATGTGGACGCCGAAGAACTCCTCCTGCAGCGGCTTGCGGCGCCAGTCGGCAAAGGTGGGCTGGTTCTGCGTGAGGATCGTCTCGTCGAGATAAGCCACAATGGCAAACATGGCGAGGCGGGTCTCTTCATCGGTGAAGCCCTTGCGGCGGGCATCATCGATGGCGGCCTTCAGCGCGCTCTTCATGCTTTCGCGCAGGTTGTAAGGGTCCTGCGACATTTGCGGATTCGACCAGACGCGCACGACGGCGGTTAGCGGCTCCTGGAAAATGACGGCCAGGGTTTCGCGCTCCATCAGACTTGGCATTGAGCCTCCCCTCTATGCTTCAAGGATTACGATCAATTCGACTTCGGCGGCGGGCAATTCGCCCGGAACGTACACGCCCACCTGCTTGATACGCGACGTTTGTTGCCAACATGGACCAACTCGGGAGATGGAAAAATACTGCATCTCGGTTTTGGTCTGGATTTCGCTGGGTGGGATGGGCATGTGCGTCAGCTCAAGCCCGGGGTGGGCGCCCTGCACGAGACGTTCAATGAAGTCGCGCGAGCAGACTTTGACAAGCTGGGGCGTACGCAGAATGATGACGCTTTCGGCCGTCTGGGCGCGAATGCCGAGGATCCAGCGAGCTTTGTTGAGCGTGCGGTCATCGGTGACGGCGCCTTCATACAGGTAGGGCGCATACATCCGTAGCGGGATGTACACGGCGCTGGTGGGCAGAATGGTTTCGAGTGCTTCGCGGATATGGGCATCGAGCGCGGGAAAGCACTTCTCGGGCTCGAGGTGGTCGTAGAGCGGGAGGTCGGCGGGATCCTTCTTGAGATTGAAGGTGCACAGCGCGCCACCGAGCTTGAGCAACATGCGGTAGAGCTCTTCGGGGTGGCCTTTCTTTACGGTGGCTTCGTGCTTCAGGTCAGCGAGAGCCGAATTGATGCAGTGGAGGTACCAAAAACTGGCGACATCCCGCTGGCTCATG
>CAZBTA010000546.1:0-2066 GCA_964494515.1 uncultured Bryobacter sp. | reverse complement strand
GCGTGCCGAGGCTCAGATTGATCAGGTCCATCTTCTGCTCAATCGCCCATCGCATTGCGTCCTCCAGCATGCCAATGCTCGTGCGTAACGACTGGTGAAACACCTTCACCGCATAGATCTCCGCCTCTGGCGCTTTCTCCTCAATCGCGGCAAACACCGCCGTCCCATGCCCCATCAGGTCGAGATAATCCTCAACCCCGTCGACAATCGACACCCCTCCCGCCACCCGCGTAATGTGCGGATGCCGCGCATTCACGCCACTATCGATCACCGCCACCTTCACCCCACGCCCCGTCGCCTGTTCAAACATCCTCACCCTCTCCTTGAAATGCGAAATGGCGAACGGCCCGCTTCGAGCTGCCGTTCGCCATCCCAAGCTCTACTGCAATCCTTCAGCTTACTCGCTGCCCGCCATCACAATCAGATTCGTTGTCGTGTCCTTGTTCAGGTACAACAGTTTCTTCGATTGCAACGTCTCGGCATCAAACAGCTCGATGGTCGACCCCGCCCCGTACAGGTACAGCGTCTTGCCATCACTGCTCATGCCCAGCCTGAAGCTGATGCGCGCCGGCACGGGAGCCCGCTTCACCACCTTTTGGCTCGCGATATCCCATACCCACCATTCCGCCTCACGATTGCCGCCCGTGCGGTTGATCATCAGCGACACGCCACTCTTGCGATCGGGCGTGAGCGCAAAGCCCACCATCGGGAACGCCGGCCCAATCGGCAGGTACTTCACCTTCCGCGTCGCCAGATCAATCGTCCCGAGCCCAAGCGTCTCCTTGTGTACAAACGGATCCACACTCGTGAACACGCTCGTCACCTGGTTTGGTGCATCATTCGGATCATCAGTCACCGTCAGCCGGTGCGGGCTCGCCCCGGGGTATTCGGGCTTGGCCAGCGGAATGCGCTCCAGCTCCTTGAAGCTCGCCATGTCGAACACCACGATGTCTTCATCAAACACGTACAGCAGCTTGCCATCGGCCGAGAGCTTGTAGGTGGCGCCAAATCCGAAGCCCTGGTCGTACCCCTTCGGGAACGGCGTCGACTTCACGATCTTTTTGTCCACCAGATCCACCTTCACCCACTGCGGCGGCTCGGTGCGAAAGTGATCCAGCTCCTTCACCGTTACCGACAGCGTCAGATAGATGTGCCGGCCATCGGGGTCCACGACGATCCCCGAGAAGTTGCGGCCACCGGCGCCCCGCAACATGCGCGGTGTGCTGCGGCCATCCGAAAGGTTAAAGCTACTCACCACTTTGCGCGTCACGAGGTCCACGGTTTCCACCTGCACCTTCGTCGTCACAATATGCAGCTTTGACTTATCGGCCGACAACACCACCGAGCGAGGAATGCCACTCAGCGCGATCTCGCCCAACACATCGCCCTTCGATTCTTCAATCATCAGCAGCTTGTGGTCGAGCGTGCCCACGTACATCACGCCCTTGGGCACGCCTGGCGTTGCCGCCATCATCGCTCCGCAAGCCAGCAGAGCAGTTATCAGTATTCTTCTCATCAGCATTGCCTCCTTACGGATAGATCACGTCTACTTGTCGCCAGTCGTTGGCCGCCGCGCTGCACTTCGACGTCCAGTCGGGATTGTTGCTCACGTGGTCTGGCACCTGTGCCGGCCACGCACAACCCAGATAGCAGTCAAACAGGTCGCGCTCCACGGGCTGACACAATCCCGCCGTGCCACCGCTGACGTCCACTTCCCAGCCGGGGCTGAAGTGCAACGTACATCCCAGCGGATAGTACACACGCCCCTGCTTCTTGGCGCGATGCTTCTTGTCCTGCAGCGCCTCGATGTCATTCACCATCGCCTGCCGCTCGGCGGCAAAACGCTTGGCCTTCTTGTTCAATGCATTCAGCGAGCTCATCGCATTCTCCTTAGTTCTCGTCAAACCGTTCGAGGAACTTCGGGTTCCTCACCGCAATTTCTCCGTAGATGCGCAGGCAGAGGTCAATCCACCCGCGTACACGGTCACACTGATTCAGCGTCGATGCCGCCGTCTGGCCGTGATGAATAAACGACTCGTGATAACAACCACCCGCGCAAGTTGGCC
>CAZBTA010000545.1:0-2067 GCA_964494515.1 uncultured Bryobacter sp. | reverse complement strand
TTGTCGCTGGCCTTGCTCTGTCACACCCTTACTGGCCAAACTCCTCCTGTTTCCGCACGCCTTGATGGTCAAATTCTCGACACCAATCGAGCCGCCATCTCCGAGGCTCGTGTTCACCTCCGCTCCTCCGGCGCGAGTTTCACCCGGCTAACCGCCGCCGACGGTAAGTTCACCTTCACCAGTCTTCCCCCCGGCACTTACCAGATCGAAACCACCGCCCCCAACTTCCAGCCAGCCCAGAATACTCTCATCCTTTCCCCTGGCCAGTCCGCCAATCTCGAAATCGTCCTTCCCCTCGCCCCTGTGCGCACCGAAGTCGTCGTCACCGCCGAGGAGGGCCTCGTGCCCACTGCCTCCTCCACGGCTACCCGCACCGCCACTCCTTTGCTCGATTTGCCCCAATCCGTCCAGATCATCCCCCGCGCGCTCCTCGAAGATCAGCAAGCGCTCAGCGTTGCCGACATCGTCAAGAACGTCAGCGGCATTACCGTCCCCAATAGCTCTGGCAGCCGCGCGGAAGATCTCAACTTCCGCGGCTTCACCACCGGCGCCATCTTTAAAGACGGCTTTCGCAACGATGGCTTCGCCAATCGCACCGCCAATGAGGTCGCCAACATCGAACGCGTCGAGGTCGTCAAAGGTCCAAGCTCCACCATGTTCGGTCGCCTCGACCCCGCCGGCATGGTCAATTTCGTCACCAAACAACCCCTGCCTCGCCACTATCTCAACCTCCAACTCCAGCACGGCAGTTTTCACCTCTGGCGGCCCACTCTCGACGCCAGTGGCCCACTCACTCGCGATGGTTCGCTGCTCTACCGCCTCAACTTTGCCTGGCTCGATAGCGACAGCTTTCGTGACTTCCTCTACCACCGCCGCGTCTTCGTCGCCCCTGCTCTAACCTGGAACATTCGCGCCAACACCGCGCTCAAGTTCTACAGCGAATACCTCGGCGGCGAGAACTTTATCGATCGCGGAATTGTTGCCATTGGCGACCGTCCCGCTCCTCTGCCCGTCTCTCGCTTTCTCGGCAGCAACAAAGTCCCCTACCCCTACAAGCAGGGCAAGATCGGTCTCACCTTTGAACACTTCTTCAGCCCCAACTGGAGCTTCCGCTCCTCCGAGCGCTCCAGCGTCAACTTCGCCGCCTATAACGGTTGGCAGCCCACGGGCCTCCTCGCCAACATCGCCGGCGGCACTCTGCTGTCGGTCACCGAAGGCTATTCCGATCAAAACCTCCGCATCCACCAGTGGTTCAATGACCTCACCGGCCGCGTCCGCACCGGTTCCATCGAGCACACTCTGCTCATCGGCTTCGACCTCAACAGCCAGTCTTTCGATAGTGAGACGTACGCTGGTGGCCGTCGCACCGTCCGCATCGACATCTTCAAGCCCGATTACAGCGTCTTCCCCAACGCGATTCCTCTTACCCTTTCCAGTGCCTCCCTCGGCCTCAATCGCTACGGTGGCCTTTACGTGCAGGATCAGATTCGTCTCACCAGTCGCCTGAAGGTCCTTCTCGGTGGTCGTTACGACATCGCCCAGATCGCAACTCGCAACTACCTCAACAACGCCCGCACCAACTACCGAAACACCGCCTTCGTGCCTCGCGCCGGCGTTGTCTTCAACACCACCGCCGCCACCTCTGTTTACTTCACCTACGGCAAAAGCTTCCAGCCCCAGGGCGGCCTCACCGTAACCGGCTCCACCTTCGAGCCCGAGCGCGGTGACAGCTACGAGGGCGGCTTTAAGGCCGAGCTCTTCAATCGCAAGCTCACCGCCACCACCGCTCTCTTCCAGGTCCGCCGCTCCGGCATCCTCACTTCCGATCCCCTCAACGAAGGCTTCTCCATCCAGGTGGGCGAGCAGCGCAATCGTGGTCTCGAGTTCGACCTCCTCGGGCGTCCCCGCGAGAACTGGACCCTTGTCTTCAACTACGCCCACAACTCGCCTCTCATCACGCGCGATAACGTCTACCGCCCCGGCAACTCCATCATCAGCACGCCCTTCAACACCGGCGCCCTTTGGACCTCATACGAGTTCTCGAAAGGCCGTGCCCGTGGCCTCAGC
>CAZBTA010000544.1:0-2083 GCA_964494515.1 uncultured Bryobacter sp. | reverse complement strand
TGGACGCCGTTGCAATTGATCCGTCAAACCATATTTACAAATAGTCAAAAGCGGTGGAAGAGATGATTATTCCGACGATTCAAGACATGCTTGAAGCACGGGAACGGATCGCCCCGTATGTGCATAAGACTCCAGTTCTCACATCACGCTTTATCAACGATCTGGTAGGCGCAGAGCTGTTTTTTAAGTGCGAGAATTTGCAAAAAGCGGGAGCCTTCAAAGCTCGCGGTGCCTCGAATGCAGGGCGGCCGCGAAAACTGAGTGCAACACCTGACCTTTCCGGTACCGTGCTGCCCCTATGTCCTATTCCGAACTCAGCGTTGAAGAACGCGCCACCATTCAAATCGGCCGTGCCCAAGGGTTCAGCCTACGCAAGATTGCTTGCTTGATCACCCGATCCCCTTCGACCATCAGTCGCGAGCTGCGCCGCAATCGAGATGCCTGTGGCAGCTACTCGGCCCGCGTGGCCCAGCAGCAGATGCAGGCCCGCCGCCAACGCTGTCGACCGAAACGAAAGCTGTTGCCGGGTAGCGAGCGCTTCAAGTTGGTGGCCCACATGCTGCGTAAGCGTTTGTCTCCCGAGCAGATTGCCGGCAAGCTGCGCAGCATGACCATACCCAACCTCAGAGACGCCTACGTCTGTCGTGAGACGATCTATAACGCGATCTATGCCTTGCCGGTCGGCGAGTTGCGCAAGGAGCTGATCGTCTGCCTGCGCCAAGGCAAGACGACGCGCCGGCCGCGCTCTGGTGGCGTGGATCGGCGCGGCCAGATCCCTGAAATGGTCAGCATTCATGTGCGCCCGCCAGAGATCGAAGACCGGCTGATGCCGGGGCATTGGGAGGGCGACCTGATCAAGGGTAAGGCCAACGCCTCGTCGGTAGGCACGTTGGTGGAGCGCACCAGTGGCTACCTGATGCTGGTGAAGATGAACGACGCAACGGCGACCTCGGCGATGGAGGGCTTCAGTGCAGCGCTTAATGGCATGCCGCTGGCGATGCGCAAGAGTATGACCTACGACCAGGGCCGGGAGATGGCGCGACATGCCGAGATCACCCAAAGAACCGGCGTGGCGATCTACTTCTGCGACCCGCACAGCCCCTGGCAGCGCGGCAGCAACGAAAACATCAACGGCCTGATTCGCCAGTACTTGCCCAAGGGGACTGACTTGTCGGTACACAGCCAAGAGCAATTGAATGCCATCGCCTTGGAACTGAATATGCGCCCCCGTAAACGCTTTGATTTCAAGTGCCCGATCGAAGTCATGGGCGAGGTGATGCAGGAAGCCTTGGTTATGCGGCATGATGCTCCAGCTTTAATTCAATAACCGTGTTGCACTCAGCTCCTGCAACCGCCAAGGTTCTTCGGCTGTTTAGTGGGGGCCAAACTGTGTTTCTCGAGGTCGAGCTTCTGTGTACGCTCCGATGTCCTTTGGTAAAGAGTCTCGACGAATGTAGGTAGACGGACTTGATAAATATCAAGCACCTCCCTCGAGCTCGCGCGGGCGGGGTTTACGTACAAACTGTCCTGATGCGGGGCATTGATATTTGTCGGTAGGAAAACGGGATTGAAATCCACGTCATTCCGCCGCTGTGGGTGAAAACTTCAGGAGGGCCAGGAGGTAAGACGCCATGTCCTCCCGCGACTAACATACTCCCTGCGCCAGCTTGGCGCTGATTACCTCCAGGCTGGGCTTGAAAGGTGCTCCGCGAAGAAGTCGGAAAGGGCCTGAACTTTTCTCGGCCGTGCACGGGCTGATGGCGTCACGAAATACAGACCGCCCTGCGTCATGCGCCACTCAGGCAAGATGTGCTGTAGACGTCCATCGGCGAGATATTCGGCGGCGATGAACTCCGGAAGCTCAGCGATTGCAACCCCCGCCAGCAAAGGTGCGACTAATGCATCCGAGTTGGTGACGCGCAGGGGGCCGCGCGGGGCCACATCTTGCTCGCTGCCATTATCGTGAGTGAAACGCCACACCTGGCTCCGTGCTCGATAGGCGTAGCTCATACACGCATGAGCGGCCAAGTCGCGGGGATGAGATGGATGGCCACGCCGGGCCAGATATGACGGGGCTGCTACG
>CAZBTA010000543.1:0-2095 GCA_964494515.1 uncultured Bryobacter sp. | reverse complement strand
GAATTCATAAGCTCCGCCATCGTTGTTCCGAGGCGGATGACCTGGTTCATCATCTCGAGGTTTGCATTGCGTGCGCCGGAATTGTGGTCCCAGCTGTCTTGGATCGTGCCGCTTTCCATCTGGCCGAGTTGCTGAAGCCATGACGCGACGTTCCCGCTGTTTTCGGAAATCGACTGGCTGGTTGCCATTGAGTTGATCGTTGCGTCTCTCGCACCTGAAAAGCCCGACGTGCCTCCGCCGAAGTTTTCGGGGATGTTCGACACATCAGAGCCTCCAAACTGAGGCATCCACTTGCCCTTGATCGCGGCTACATATCCCTGCGTCTCCTTGAACGGAGGAATGCCGCCATACTTCCGAACGTTGCCTGGCCCCGCGTTGTACGCGGCGAGCGCAAGGTTGGTATTGCCGTTGAAGGTCCGGAGCTGCTGCTTCAGGTAGCGTGCGCCGCCACGAAGGTTATCCTCGATATCGTGAGGATTCACGCCAAGATCCTTGGCTGTGCCCGGCATCAGCTGCGACAAGCCCATGGCGCCGACAGGCGACTTTGCGCAGGGATTGAACCGGCTCTCCTGGTAGACGAGAGACATGAAGAGGGTTTCGTCTACCCCTTCCTCACGCGCCACGCGCTTCACGAGCCCGACAATCTCCGGATTGGCTTGTGCTGCCGAGGGGGCGTCACCTCCGCGCCCCGGCCGGTACATCGAGCAGGTGACGCTCTTGCTCACGGAGTGCCGGCGACTGTCTGTTTCTTCGATCTGCTTCGTCGTTTCATTGCGCACCGCATCTGTTGAAGTGAGGGCGCCATCCGTAACAGGAACCTGCGAGGAGGCGGGGGGCGCTGTTCCACAAGCCAAGGCTGCAACCAGCAGCGTTAGAGTCCGACTGTTCCTCATTCGGCCTTCTCCCATCCGCAGAATTTCGCCAACCAGTTTTCGGGTTCGTCTCCGTACTGCTCGCGAAGTGCCGCGCACTCCTCGATCGTCTCCTTGCGTCCTGAAAGCACCTTCACGAGATCCGGCATTGTCGACAGGTCGAGACGCGCAATGACAGAGTCGTTGCCATGCTTAATCAGGAAGGTTCTCTTTTCAGGAGGCGTGTTCTTGATGAACTTGAACTCCTTCACCGTCAGGCCGAAGCGCTTGATGTAACTCTCTTCGTCAGCCCGTGGGTTCGGGAAGTGGATGTTGGTCGCCGATTGCTCAATGAGCGTGTGCGACGCTTTGGATTTGGTGATGTCAGCGGCCGATTGCGTACCAAAGCCCACGATGCCGTTGAGCTTTCGGATCGTCTTCATCTTGTCGACGATGAAGGCGCTGAAAGTGTCGTCCATTAGCAGCTGCCAGCCTTCATCCATGAAGAACATGACGGGGTTTCCGTCCAGCAGCTCGTCCAGCCGATGATAAAGATACATCAGCGCAGGGGTTCTTAGCTCCTCGTTTCCGAGGATGTTGGTCATATCAAAGCCAAAGACGCTGTGACCCGAGAAAGACAGGACGTCATGGGGCGCGTTGAACAGCCAGGCCTTTTCGCCTTCGATCCAAGGGCGAAGCCGCGAGTATAGATCGTTGGCATCGGCCTTGGACCGCCCCATCAAGAGGCCGGCAAGATTCGGGAGGTTCCGCTGAGCTGCCGGCTCCTGCATGATCCGGACGATTGCCTTTTCCAGCGTGTCCTCGTCCTGTTGCGTGAAGTCGGTGCGACGATCGCCGCGCAGCATGGCCTTGAGCAGACGGACCAGAAACTCCCGGTTCTCGCCGGTGTTTTCCAGTTGCAGCGGGTTAAAGCCCGTGGGCGTTCCCGGAGACAGAACCTCGTAGGCTCCGCCGATCGCCCTGACGAAGATTTCAGCCCCCCGGTCCTTGTCGAAGAACACCGCGCGAGGCGTGGGTGAAACCCGCATCGCCTGAGCCAGCAGGAAGGTCAAACCTACGGTCTTGCCGGATCCTGTCGGGCCAGTCACCGTAAAGTGCCCGATATCGCGACGGTGGAAGTTGAACCAGTAGGGGGTTTGTGAAGTCGTTTCCAGAATCGTGATCGGCAGGCCCCAATGGGTGCGATCCGCTTGTCCAGTCGCGAAATTATGCATCGAGGAAAG
>CAZBTA010000542.1:0-2105 GCA_964494515.1 uncultured Bryobacter sp. | reverse complement strand
GAAGTCGAAGAAGGGAGGTATTACTTCGATTCCCGGCGAATGCTGGCGATTGACCGGGGAGAAAAGGTGGCGGGCAAATGATCGTATTTCATTTGGCATTTGCGCCAATGACAGCCCCGGCAGCGCCGATTATCCCAGTAATCAGCGCCCATAGCCATTTACCAGCGCGGGCAGCGCCGCGCGCCTCTGCGATGATGCCCTCGTGTGCCTGAATGGTTGTTTCGGCTTTGCCGACACGACCGTTGAGGGTTTTCAGATGGATCTCCACCGCCGCGAGACGGTCGGCGGTGGAGGACGAGGATTTGCGGATGTCGTCAAGCACTTCGGCGAGCGCTTGCCAACGTTCGTTGTCGTTTTGAGCCATAACGATCTTGTGAATCATGGTCGCAATTCCTCAGGAGAAATAGGGATAATTGATGCAAATGTTCCGAAAATGGAACGGGAGAATTTGAATGCTGCGTAGAGCTTGGCGAGTACTGCTCGCCGCGTGGTTCATCTGCCTGTCGGCGCTGTTCAGTTGGCTGACGCATACCACCGAAGATGATTGGCGGTGGTTTATTGCGTTGGGCCTTGCCCCTCTGGTCCTTGGCTGGCTTGCCGAGCTTGTGTGGCGGTACGTGCGCTTTGGAGAGCTGCCAGCAGGTCTGGATCGGCTTCTACCGCGCGATTGAGTTGCTGCATGTAGAACTTGCCGCTTTTGGCGTTTGCGCCGAACTGAGCGGCTTGTTTAAGCTTGCGCGCGTTGCCGGGCGTGAATAGCCAGTTCGCGATGGCGCGTGCGCTACCTGCTCCAGCCACCGCCGAGCCAGCGCCAAGCATGAGCCCTTCCGGCCCTCCCACGAATGCGCCCAGCAGTAAACTCCCAGATCCCAGCAGCTTGCCCGCCGCCGATGCGTTTGCCGTGCCGCTTTTGTTGATGTTGCGAACCAAGTTGGGGGCTGCTTGAAAGAATGAATCAAGCTCTTCGGTCAGCTTAGGGCCGTACAACTCAATCTTGGTGCGCTTGCCAAGCCGTTTCCACTGGTTTACGGATGCTGTCATGTCGGCGGTGCCAGCTTCCCCGGCCATTTTCTGCAAAGCTCCGTCAAGGTAGGTAGCGCCGATTTCTTTCACGGCCTGCGGCGCGCGCTTCTTGATTTCGATGATTTTGTTCAATGCCCGGTCTTCCATGGCCGTAGCGCGCATGAACAGGTTGGCCGGGCTGTCGCCTTGCGGCAAAAGATCCTCAAGCGCGTCAAAAGTACGGTGCATCTCGGCGACGCCCTTGCGAGCTTTTAGCAGGTCCTCGACCGCCTTTGGTCCTCCTGCTCTTTCGATTGATGCTTGAACGCCTTTCTCAAGCTCGCGAATGACGGCGGCGGCGTAGCGGCCACTCTTCGTCGTCTCGTAGCCTTCGGATTCCACACGAAGAACGCGCTTCAGTTCCCCAAGGTCGCGCTCAAGCGCCATAGCAGGCTTGTTGTCTGGGCCCTCAACGATGTTCTTGAGGCGCTGATATCCGGGGCTGGCCGCTCGCTGCGTTTCAGGCATTGTCTCCGTCAACTCGTCATAAAGGCCCTTAAGCCTTCCTTTGACGGGGCGCAGGTTGACCTCGGCGGCGATGACTGGCTCTGGGGGCGGCGGCACTTCTTGCAAACGTGGCTTAAATACGCTGATGTCGATCCCAGCGTCTGACCCTAGCTGGCGACGCGTGTTCACGTAGGCCAGTTCGGCGCGATTCGCTTTCTCGATCTGCCGAACTTTTGCTTGATAGGCCGCATCCTGCTGCGCCTGCAATTTCGCCTGATTGCGCTCGATAGCCTTCTCGACTGAATCGTATTTGCGAGCGTACCAGTCCTTGAGGTCGGTGGCGCGGCCCTGCACGCGGTCAATGACCGCCTGTGCCGCCGCCGTCTCGTCTTCCGCTACCTTGCCAGCCTGCCTAACCAGTCGTTTGCCTTGGTCTGCCACGGCCTGATTGCGAGCGTTGTAGAAGTCGGTGGCAATGCTGGAAGATCCCGGCACGTTCTCGGCAGCACGCTCCACGCGCTGTAGCATGGGGCTCCCAGCCTCTTCGCCGACCGTCACAGGGATTCCCTTTGACTTGGCGTACTGAACTGCCTTGC
>CAZBTA010000541.1:0-2119 GCA_964494515.1 uncultured Bryobacter sp. | reverse complement strand
CCGTGCTGTGGCGCGATTTGTTTGAGCGGTCGATCTCGGACGCTGGCGGGTCTTTCCGGTATGGAACCGGGGTGATGTTTTATGGCAAGGGGACGATTGAGCGATTTCTCAGCGGGTATTGGCTTGAGTATTTGCAGCAGCAAAAGAAGATTGAAGAAGACAAGAAGAAGGCCTTGCCGGAGCAGTATCCATTTCTGCAAACGCTAAAGGATAAAGACAAGCCCGAAGACATGAAGGTGTGGATCCGCGGGGATCGCAATCAGCAGGGGCCGCTCGCGCCGCGGCGCTTTCTGGCAATCCTGAGCGGCAAGGAACGGGCGATGTTCCATCAGGGCAGTGGGCGATTGCAACTGGCCGAGGCGATTGCGGATGATGCGAATCCGCTAACGGCCCGCGTGATTGTGAACCGGGTGTGGCAGCATCACTTTGGGCGCGGCATTGTGGCGACGCCGAGCAACTTTGGGCAGCTTGGTGAGCGGCCGACGCACCCAGAGCTGCTCGACAATTTGGCGAAGGAGTTCATGGAGCAGGGCTGGAGCCTGAAGAAGCTGCACAAGACGATTCTGATGAGCGCGACTTATGCGCTGAGCGCGACGCCGGTGGCCAGCAATCTTGAGAAGGACCCGGAGAATCGCCTGCTGTGGCGCGCCAATCGCCGGCGGGTGGATGCCGAGACGCTGCGCGATACGTTGCTGTTTGCCTCGGGTGAACTCGACCTGACGCCGGCTGGCAAAGCGCAGAAGCTTGATGACGAGAAGAACTTTAGGCGAACGGTGTACGGCTTTATCAGCCGGCGCAAAGTGGATGGCACGCTCGCGTTGTTCGACTTCCCGAATCCGCAGGCGACGAGCGAGAGCCGGATGTCGACGCTGGTGCCGCCGCAGCGGCTGTTCTTGATGAACAGCCCGTTTGTGGAGCAGCGGGCGAATGCGCTGGCGGGGCGGCTGAAGGGGACGAATGAAGAGAAGATCCGCGAGGCGTACCGGTTGTTGTACTGTCGGGAGCCTGATGCGAAGGAACTGAAGTTGGGGCTCGAGTTTTTGGAGGGCGGCGAGTGGGTGCAGTATGCGCGCGTGCTGCTCGGGGCGAATGAGTTTTTGTTTGTGAACTAGGAGAAGCGGCCATGGAACGTAGAGATTTTCTGAAATCGGTTGGCGCCGGATTCGGCATGTATGGGCTGGCTGATGTGCTGCAAGCCGCCAATCCGCTGGCCGTCAAACAGCCCCACTTTGCTCCCAAAGCCAAGCGCGTGGTGTATCTGTTTTTGAACGGTGGCCCTTCGCAGGTGGACACGTTTGACCCGAAGCCGATGCTCACCAAGTATCACGGCAAGCCAATGCCGGCGGGGAATCTCAAGACCGAACGCAAGACGGGCAACCTGATGCGGAGCCCGTTTGAGTTCCGGCGGTGTGGCAAGAGTGGCATTGAGGTGAGCGAGATCTTTCCGAAGCTGGGGGCGCTGATTGATGAGTTCACCGTGATCCGCTCGATGTATACGGAGCGGCCGAATCATGAGCCGTCGCTGCTGATGCTGAACAGCGGCGACAAGCTGCCGGGGCGGCCGAGCATGGGGTCGTGGCTGACGTATGGGCTGGGCAGCGAGAATCAGAACCTGCCGGGATATGTGGTGCTGTGCCCCGGGCTTCCGGTGTTGGGGCATCAGAACTGGGCGGCAAACTTTCTGCCCGCCGTCTACCAGGGCACCTATGTGCCGCTGACCGAGAAGGACCCGAAGAAGCTGATCTCGCACATCAAGAATACGAAGCTCAGCGAGGCGAGCCAGCGGCGGGAGCTGAACCTGCTCGAGAATCTGAACCGGCATCAAATGGAGAAGGAGGGCGCGGATCCGCAGTTGGAGGCGACGATCCAGGCCGCGGAGATCGCGTTTCGCATGCAGGCGGAGGCGCCGGATGCGTTTGACATTACGCGGGAGCCAGAAGCGGTGCGGGCGCGCTACGGGGACGGCGACTTTGGGCGGGGATGTTTGATCGCGCGGCGCCTGATCGAGCGCGGCGTGCGCATGGTGCAGGTTTACTTTGGCAACTTCCAGCCGTGGGATACGCATGATGATATCGAACTGCATCGCCCGCTGGCCGAGCAGAGTGATGGGCCGATCGCG
>CAZBTA010000540.1:0-2120 GCA_964494515.1 uncultured Bryobacter sp. | reverse complement strand
CTCCACCATCCAACTCCCCACCAGAAACACCCCCGCCAGCGCACCGAAAGCCGAAAAGAACTCCCCCGACGTCAGCCGCATCTTCGTTTCATAACCCATGCTGGACAAATCCCAGCTTATCGCGGACCTCTCAAAAACCCTGAACCCCGCAACAACATACAATCCCCAATGTGCTTCCCATAAGTGAACCAATCGCATAAAGTAAAGAAGTCAAAGTCAACCGGGAAGGTATCCATGCCACCAAGATCCACACCCTTACTTCGCGGCATACTTTCACCCCCACCAATCCTTGCAGTCCTCTGGCTCGCCACCCTCCTCCCCGCCGCCCAGGCCCCTCCCCAAGACCCTCTCATCCAGGCCGCCTACACCGCCGCGCCCGAGCTCGGCGCCGATCTCCTCATCACGCTCTCACGCGACACCACTCGCCCCCGCAAGCAGCGCCTCGAGCTGCTCAACAACGCCTTCGACATGAGCAGTGGCGCCCACTATCCTTTCCCGTTAAAGGGCATTGCTCGTGGCACAAGCAGCACCGATACCGATTCTGGGCTCATCACCGGGGCGCTGGTTTACGGCCTCGACACGCTCAGTCTCCGCTCTCGCGCCATCGAGCAACTCCTTCTTCTGGACGCCCCGCAAGCCCGCCAGATCTTCGAGTCCATGCTTCCCCTCCGCATTCCCGCTCTCACCTGCGGCGATTCTCTCGGTGCTTCGGTCCAGCCCTTCTACAACGTCGGCCAGGCCATCCTCCACCGCGGCTTCACCCCCAAAGAGCTCGCCGACGGCAAGCACGTCGCCTTCGCCCAGCTCCTTCTCAGCCAAATCACCACCCCCTCCCAAATCGCCCCCGCTGTTTCGCTGCTCCTTCGTGACCAATGGCGGCCCGACGAGCTCAGCTCCCTCCTCTCCACCTTCACCAGCATGCTCGCCCAGCTCTCCTCCGACAATCGCTCCTTCCAGGGCGTTATTGACTTCAGCCTCATGCAGGCCCTCGTCGAGCTCGATTCCGAGCTGCGCTCCAAAGGCATCGATCCCTTCCCCCTGATTCAGACCTGGCGCGCCTGGCTGCTGCGTCACCTCAAGGCCCCCCGTTGCCCCGATTTCGTCAACTCCCAATCACTCCCGGGCATCGTCCGAATCTTCAACACTTCGCTCGCCCCCAAATACCCCAACCTCAGCCCGCTCACCCCAGACGACCTGGTGCCAGACCGCATCGACGATCAGCGCCATCAGGTCATCTCCATGTGGTCCACTCCCGAGACGCAGCGTCTCCTCGACGGCCTGCGCGCTCTGCGCTTCGGCACGCCCGAGCAGATGAAGGAGCGCGATGAGAAGGTCATCCGCCGCCCGGACAATCTCCAGGCCTTTCTCAGCGATGCCGAGCGCTCCACCATGGAATGGCGAGCCGCCCTCGACGCCTACATGAAAGAGTTCCACGAATGGGAAAGCCACTCCGAAGACCCACCCCTCATCCGCTTCGCCCAGCAGTGCGCCGTTTTGCGCGGCCTGATCATCCTGGTAACAGACCGCCCCCGCCAACTCGCCCTGATGCGCGAACACATCCAGCGCCTCGCCTCCTCAGAGTTCCGCACTCTCAACCCACCCGTCTGGCGCATGATGCTCCGCCGCGCCCTCACCGCCACCGAACTCTCCCCCACCGACCGCCAAACCCTCCTCGACATCGCCAAATCCTCCGGCAACGTCTACATCGCCACCTTCGCCTCCCTCCCCATCCAGCAATAGCAACGGATCCTCAGGGAATTGCCCCCTCAATAGCGACGTTTCCTTTCAGAAATGGCAATAGCCCGGCGGCTTCGAACAGGATTCATATCCAGAACCAGTTCGGCTGGCGAGCTGTTCGCCTTCACCAGCAAGGGGCTGAGCGTCTTGATGTGCACCGAAGCCGCATCCAGCAGCTCGATTTTGTAATAAGCATCCGCTGACAACGCCTCAAGGTCTCCATCAAAGAGCTCCTCTTTCTCCGGCAGCCCGCTTGGCTCCGTTCTATCGTCAAGCAACGTCCACGGTCCCTGCGACGATGGTCCGCGATAGAACTTTCGCCGATACGCGGTCGGCGCCTCATGGGCGTATTTCACATAGGATCCATCCTCAGTAATCAGAGC
>CAZBTA010000539.1:0-2129 GCA_964494515.1 uncultured Bryobacter sp. | reverse complement strand
ATCCTCCACCCCACGGATCAGCGCACCGGCCGCCACCACGCGCTCCTGATTCGCGCTGCTCACACGTCCCGCATCAAAGTTCTGATTCTGGCTGCCAATCGCCGCCCACACCGCGCGCGCCGGGATGCGATAGCCATCCATCCGCTCGAGATCGAGCGTCACGCGCATCTCGCGGCGCTGCCCGCCGATCAGTTGCACGCTCGATACATCCGCGCCCTCCTTGATGTCGTTCTCCAGTTCGCTCGCCACCCGCCGCAGCTCGAGCGGCGTGTACCGCTTGCTGTGCAACGTCAACGCAAGGATCGGCACATCGTCAATCGACCGCAGCTTCACCAGCGGACGCCACTCCGGGTGTCCACCCAGTTTCTGGTTCAGCTTCACCAGGCTGCGCTCTTCATCCTCACCCACGCGAAACCGCACAATCACCAGCGCCTGCCCCGGCATCGTTGTCGAGTAGATGTACTCCACCCCCGGGATCTCCCACAGCACCTTCTCGAGCGGCTTCGTCAACCGCTGCTCCACCTCCACCGGCTCGAGCCCCGGCATCTCCACCATCACATCCACCATCGGCACCTGGATCTGCGGCTCCTCTTCACGAGGCAGCATCAACACGGCAAACCCGCCCAGCGCCAGCGACGCCAGAATCACCAGCGGCGTCAGCTTTGAATGCACAAAGGCCGCGGCCAACTTGCCGGCGGGCCCCATCTTCGTCGTCACGGTCGCACCTCGATTCGCACGCCGTCCGTCACGCCTTCGGTCAACTGCGCCACCACGCGCTCGCCAGCCCGTAATCCACTCAACACCTCACGCTGCCCGCCACTGGCCGCCCCGAGCGACACCATGCGCGATCGCGCCACGCCATCCTCAATCACATAAACCAGCTGCATCTGCCCGCGCTCCTGCACCGCCGCCACCGGCACCATCAGCACCTCGCTCTGGCCCAGCGTCCATTCCCCACTCACATAAGCCCCCGTGCGCAACCCCGCCATCGCCGGCAGATCCGCCTTGATCTGTAAGCTGCGCGAAGCAGGGTCTAGCGATGGGACGACCTCACTCACCGTTGCTTCGCGCGGCTCCTGGCCCTCGACGTGGAGGAGGAGTCGTTGGCCAGATCTGATGGTTCCCGCCAGTCGCTCTTCGACATCCAGCACGGCACGGAATCCGCCCGCCCGCTCAATGGTGAACAACGGCGCCCCGGGCAGCGCCATCGCCCCCGGCTGAACCTGTTTCTCGGTAATCACGCCGCTAAACGGCGCTCGAATCTTCGTATATGCGGCCTGGATGCTGGCCACCGCCACACCTTGTTCGGCTTGCGCAATGCGCGCCTCCACCTGCGTCTGGCGCGCCCGCGCCATGGCAAGGTTCGCCTCGGCCTGCTTCAGCCGCGCATTGGCCTCATCCATCTCTTGCGCCGTCAGGCTCTTGCGGTCAAACAACTGCGCCATGCGCCGGTGCGTGGTCTGCGCCAGCTCCAGTTGGGCCCTGGCGGCCTCAATGCTCGCCTGCGTCTCAACCAGCATCTGCGTCTCGGCCCGGCGGCCGGCCTCGGCCTGCGCCTGATTCGCAATCACTTGTGCGGCATCAATCTCCACCAGCACATCGCCCTCGCGCACACTCTGGCCCACTTCAAATCCCACCTTGCGCACGCTGCCCATCACCTGCGCCGCCACCACCGTTCGCGTCCGCGCCTCAATGCGCCCCGTGGCGCTCGCCTTGCGCTCACGTGCCGCCTCGCCCAGTGTTGCCACCGGTGCAATTACCGTCTTGCGTACCGGCTCGGCGGGCTTTTCCGTCTGGGTGCCGCATCCCGCAAGCACCACCGCCACTAGCGCCATCCAGATCTTCTTGCTCACTGCAACACCTCCGAATTGGGCCCGAGCTTGCCGAGCGCCGCTTCCTGATTCAACTTCGCGATCCGCACCGCGTGCCGCGCCATCAGCAGGCGCAATTGCGCCTCGGCCAGCGCCGTCTCCATCCGCAACAGCGAGGTAATGTTCTCTAGCCCCGCCTCATACCGGTCGCGCGTAATGCGCAGACTTTCCCCCGCCGCCTCTATCGCCGTCCGCGCGGTCTCAAGCCGTTCCTGATTGGCCTCAACCAGCGTCGCCGCCTGCATCACTTCGACGGCC
>CAZBTA010000538.1:0-2145 GCA_964494515.1 uncultured Bryobacter sp. | reverse complement strand
GCAGCAATATCTCCAGCCGCGCCTCGACAATCCCCGCCTCATACACAAGCAGCTGCCAACCGAGCAACACCACCAACCCCATCACCAATCCCACGAGCTTCACCTCCAATCCAACCTGAAAGCACTCTACCGCCTATCTCACCATCATGGTAAGCAAGCTTCATCTCAAGTTAGCAATCGACTTTATCCCCATCCCAATCGTCTCAGTAACCATGACAGGCAATGCCACCAATCCTCGGCCACCCCGCCACCTCTGGCTGGCCGCGATTTTCTGCCTGGCCCTCTCCATTGAACTGCCAGCCCAACAACAGCGCCCCACCGACCTGATCGATCGCGCCCTCGCTCTCCCGCCAGAGTTCGCCGCCCACGCGCTACTCCTGCTTCTCTCGGGCTCCCGCATCTCGGATCCCACCTCACGCATCGAGCTCGCCGAAGAAGCCCACCGCATCGCGCGCCTCGCTCAACTCCCCCACCCCCACTTCATCATCGGCCTCCCCGCCGATTCGCGTTCGCGCTTTGCCTTCGCGCCCAACGGCCTCGACGCCCTCTCTCTCCAACTGCAAGCCGTCGAAGCCATCCTCCCCCTCGCTCCCGCCCGCGCCCTCCAAATGTTCCTTGCCTCCACCCCCGCTCCAACCTCACCAACTCCTTGCCCGCGCCCGCTCATCCCCGACCCCAGCGCCTTCTACCGCACAGCGGCTCTCATCTACCGCGGCGCATTCACCCCGGCGGATCGCAAGCGCGAAATCGATCTGCAATTCCTCACCACCATCCTCACCACCGTTCGCTCCCCATCCCAACTCGATCCATCCCTCCAACTCATCCTCCAACTCGATCTCCCACCCACCTACCGCGCCCAGCTACTCAATCAACTCGCCGGCATCCTCGAAATCCTTCCCGGCGATGACCGCGCCTTCAGCGCCAACGAGCACTTACTCATCCCCCCTGCCTCCCCCGCCCTGTCCGCATCTCCCTCCTTTCTCCCTGCCCTCCGCGCCTACATCCTCCGCCACACCAATCAGCCCCGCTGTCTCGACAACGTACCGCCCTCGGGCCGCGCGCCCCTCGCCATTCGCCAGTTCAATAGCCTCGTGCAGAACCTCGATCCAGAAGCCACTCGCTTCAAGCCCATCCAGGCTGATGAACTACGACCCGCCGCACCGCTGTCCCGCTTCACCAATGAATTCGCCTGGCGCTCCCCTCGTGGCAAACAACTCCTCGCTCATCTCCAGTGGCTCACCCACGGCAACCGCGTACGGAACGGTCAATCCCAGCCATGGACACCAGCGGAGCGCACTTCCGCCACCTGGCGCTTGCGCTATGCCGAAACCCTCAAACTGGTCGAATCCTGGCCCGCCTCCGAAGAGCCCTCCGCTGAGGACCACCTCTTCGTCGTTTCCGAATCCTTCCAGCGCCTCGCCCAACTCGCCCCCGATGACGCACACCGCGACATCGTGATCTCCCACCACCTGCACTTTCTCGAACAGAATTACTCCTCCGCCCCCAGCTACAACGCCTGGTACTCGGCGGCTCGCCCCCTCTTGGACCACCACGCCCCTCAGCTACTCCGCAGCGCGAACCCGGTTCTCTCCCTGTTCGCCGAACTCACCGCCAGCAAGCAGTAAAGAACCCATTCCAAAAATTTTCTAACTATATCTCCCCATTCCTCAACACCTTACTCGCGCTCCCCACCAAACTCGTCCCACCCGCATGCGACAACAGGCGCATGAATATCACCACCATTCATGACGAAATTCGCCCTTACGGCGAAGTAGAGAAACTTGCCTACGAGCGCTATGTTCATGCGCTCAAAATGGCTGAACGTACCCGCGCCCTCGAGATCACCTCGCAAGACGCGTGGACAAACGAACCCAATAACGCCCAGCTCTTCTCCCAGATGGAAAGACTGGCCAAACTCGCGGCCTCCTATGAGCGCCGCGCCGATCAGGCGATGAGGGAGCTGAGAAAACTCCAGGCCGATCGCTACTCATCCATGGACGTTCACAACGAGTTGTATCTGATGAACGACAAGGCCCACATCCCCGTCTCCCTGCCCGTCACGGAAATCCGCAAGTCCGGCAAATCCGCCTGGCAAATCGCCGCCCAGGTTCTGACAAACGAACCCTTCTGTCGCTATCTCCTCGA
>CAZBTA010000537.1:0-2157 GCA_964494515.1 uncultured Bryobacter sp. | reverse complement strand
CGGCGAGCTCTGCAACGGCCTGATGATTCACGCCGAGGGTCAGTTCTACGATCACCACGCCTTCCGCCCCTGGCGGCTGCAGGCACTGGCCTTCAAGGCGATCCGGCGGCTTTACCCGGACTATCAGATCTGGCGTGACTTCCCCTACGAGTACGAGTTCGAGCGGCTGGCGATCGACGTGATCAACGGCGGGTCGGCCTTGCGAGAATGGGTCGACGATGCGGCGGCGCTGCCGGGCGATCTTGAGGCTTTGGCCGGTGCAGATGAGGCTGCCTGGCGCGAAGCGTCGGCTCTCCATCTCCTCTATTAGCCACTCGATTAAACCCTGCTTGACCGCTCCTGCTGCGGCGTCCAACTTGCAAGCGGGGTGGGAATCGCGGCGACATCGATCGCCCGGTGCTGAGAGGTTTGTCGATGAACGAAGTTGCTGCTGGCAAAGACCAGCCCAATTCGCTGCGTTTGACGCTCTGGATCCTGCTGATCGTATACATTTTCAATTTTCTCGATCGACAAATTCTCAACATTCTCGCCGAACCGATCAAAGGTGAGTTGGGGCTCAGCGACACGCAACTCGGCCTGCTAGCGGGCCCCGCCTTTGCGGTTTTCTATGCCGTGCTCGGAATTCCGATCGCGCGTTATGCCGACCGTGGCAGCACCAATCGCATTACCTTGATCTCGATTTCGCTCACCATTTGGTCGGGGATGACCGTGCTGTGCGGCTTTGCCCAGAATTTCTGGCAGATGGCGCTGGCCAGGATCGGCGTTGGGGTGGGCGAAGCTGGCTGCACACCCGCCGCGCACAGCCTGATCAGCGACGCGGTCGCCCCAGAGAAGCGGGCGTCGGCCATTGCCTTTTATGGCATGGGCGTGCCGATCGGCACTCTGCTGGGTCTCGTCATCGGCGGCGTGGTGAACGATATCTGGGGCTGGCGCATCGCATTGATGCTGGTCGGCCTGCCAGGTGTGCTGCTGGCCTTGCTGCTTCCCATCTTGCTGCGCGAGCCTCGTCGCTCCGGCTTGATCAAGGGTGAAGTGAGCCAGTCAGGCCCTCCGCAAATTCCGGTCCGTGAAGCGATCGCGCAGGTTTTTACCTCTCGCGCCTATGTCCTGTTGCTGGTCGCCGCCTCGTTTGCGGCATTCCTGAGTTACGGCAAGGGGCTCTGGACGCTCTCCTTGTTCATCCGCAGCCATGGCATGACGACGACCGAAGTTGGCCTCATCGGCTCGGCCACGATCGGCGTCGCGGGCGTATTCGGCACCTGGCTCGGTGGCTGGGCGGCGGACCGGTTTGGTGCCGTCAATCGCCGTCACATTCTGACGCTTCCCGCAGTCGGCATGGCAATCGCCGCACCGATCCAGTTTCTTGGCTACGGCGCACCGATCTGGTGGGTGGCGGGGCTGTTGATCCTGGTGCCGACCATTCTCAATGCTGCCTATTATGGCCCGGCCTATGCGTGTGTGCAGGGGCTGGTGCGCAAGGAACTGCGCGCGGTTGCGGCCTCTGTCATGCTGTTCGGCCAGAATCTCATTGGCCTCGGCCTGGGTCCGTTTGTCTTTGGTGCCCTGTCCGATTGGCTACAGCCGATGGCGGGCACAGAAAGTGTGCGCTGGGTGCTGTTTGGCGCGGCGTGGCTCGGTTTGATCCCGGCCTTCTTCTTCTGGCGCGCCAGCCTCAGGCTCAACGAGGAGCTCGACCAGAAGGGCTGAGCGGTTCCCGGACGCTCAATGCTTCTTGCGGGTCAGCTCACGCATCGCATCATCCAGTCCGTCTAGCGTCAGCGGATACATGCTGCCGCCGACCATCTCCTTGATGATCTTGGTCGACTGCGAGTAGCCCCACTGCTTCTCAGGGACCGGGTTGATCCACACGGTGGCGGGATAGACATGCGCCACCCGCTGGAGCCAGATCGATCCGGCTTCTTCGTTGAAATGCTCGACCGAGCCGCCCGGATGGGTGATCTCGTATGGGCTCATTGCCGCATCCCCGACGAACACCACCTTGTAGTCGTGCCCGTACTTGTGGAGGATATCCCAGGTATTGGTCCGCTCGCTCCAGCGGCGCTTGTTGTCCTTCCAGACGCCTTCGTAGAGGCAGTTGTGGAAGTAGAAGAACTCCATGTTCTTGAATTCGGCGGTGGCGGCGCTGAACAGCTCCTC
>CAZBTA010000536.1:0-2158 GCA_964494515.1 uncultured Bryobacter sp. | reverse complement strand
CCCCTTCTATCCGCCTTTGCGTGATCGCTCTAGGCCCATGTCCGCTTTGTTGGACGATCCGGAATGTCTCCTTTCGGCGCGCCGATGGGGACTTGCGGACGTGCCCGACGGCGAAGCAACGTGTCAACTTTGCGCCCTAGAATCGGTCATTGAGCCGGTCCAACGCGACTCCAAAACTTGCCATTCGCACGGTTCGACTACGAAAGTCTGCGAGGATCCCCGCCCTCGACGCTCGGGACGTTCCAGAGAGCGGCGCCTGCCGAGGCGACCAGTGCCTGCAGATAAGCTTTGAAGCGTTCTGTGCTTTTGAGACCATGTGGAGCAACGCGCCGATGGCCGCATTGACTCAACGGCCGTACCCTTGTCTCTTTAGGCCGATCCGCGACCCTCCGTCTGATTTCAGAGGTATAGAAATGAGCGACATACCGACTAGCGGCGAGACGCCCGACGATTGTCGAAAGTCGGGCGCGAACAAGTGGATCAGGGCCGGCATGAATACGGCGAGCGGCATGATCCCGTTTGCTGGCGGCTTCATCTCAGCCGCCGCCGGAGTCTGGAGCGAAAAAGAGCAAGAGGAAGCGCTGGACGTCCTTAGGGCGTGGGTGAAGATGCTCGAGGACGAATTGCGCGAGAAACAGCAAACTATGTTGGACGTCATGGCGCGCCTTGACATGCACGATGAAGAAATAGCCGCGCGCGTACGGTCCGACGAATACCAGTCGCTCCTCAAAAAAGCTTTCCGCAACTGGGCCGGTACGGAAAGCCGCAAGAAGCAGGAGTACATTCGTAACATCCTCACGACCGCCGCCGTGACCCGGATCGTGAGTGACGACGTAGTCTTCCTGTTTATGGAATGGCTCCAAGGTTACTCGGAGTTTCACTTCTCCGTGATCGGCGAACTCTATAAGCGGGAGGGTGTTACCCGCCGCCAGATTTGGGAAAACCTGGGCCGTGAGCGCGTGCGAGAGGATTCGGCTGACGCGGATCTCTACAAGCTTCTGATCCGCGACCTCTCAACCGGAGGCATCATTCGCCAGCATCGTGAGACGGACTACCACGGCAACTTCATCAACCGGACGCCGCACCGAGCTGGCCCCCGGTCGAAGCCGACAGCAGGAGCGGCAAAGGTGGCGAAATCTGCGTTCGACGACGAAGAGCAGTACGAGCTAACCGCGCTTGGAAAACAGTTCGTGCACTACGCAATGACCGAACTGACGCTAAAGCTTCAGTATCACCCGGACGTCGACTTCAGCGGCCGCGAAGGCGAGCCGCCAAGTCAGACGCCTTCACAACCGATGCCCGGCGACGCTGGATAGCCGCCGCCGCGACGCCCGGAAGCTGGGCGTTGTGTTCGTCGATTTGCCCTTGCTGGCGTGCTATATGCTCCTGAACGCGGGCGATCGTTTGCTCGATGTATTGAATCGCGGATTCGCTTTCGGATTCCCTCACGTCCATTCCGACAATAAGCTTTTGCCCTCGCACCTCGCCGCGCGGCGGATTCATATCCCAGGTGTTGGGCTGCAGCTTAAAGAGCTGCGCCTCTCCGTCGAAGGGAACAACCTTCGTCACCCGCAGCCCCGGGATCACGACCGTATCGCCGAAGACGTCCCGAACCGTGACGGATTTTTCGGTAACGTCGCCCTCGGCCTCATCTAGCCGTAGCGTTAGCGGCTCCGCGCTAGCCTGCGCGGCAATCGCCGCCGTGAGTTCTTCATCGGACTTGGATTCGAAATCGGATGCTGGGATGCGGTCGACCTTAGCCGGCACCTCCTTGTCAAGATTGTGCCGAAGAACGTCCGATAATCCCGCTCCTCGACCCGAGTAAAATAGCAGATCGCCGACTACTGACATTCGCGTTCCTCCTGTTGCTTGCGAGATAGGAGCGGCCGCAAAAAAATCCAGAGTGCGGTGTACGTGTCCGCCCCCTGCTATATGGGATGCTAGATCACGAACCTTATCGCGGAGAAATATTGTTCCGCCAATCGCAGCAGCCGGTACGTCTGGGCACCTTACCAGCGCTCTGGAACGCACCGGAGCTTCTGATTTCCATCCCAACTGTGACCAACCCGCGCTGACAGCGCTTCCGAGGAGCTGTCGTCGTTCAGTTACCGATGTCCAGTTCGGATGTTGTTCTGCCTCTTGCTTCCACCATTAGCTA
>CAZBTA010000535.1:0-2166 GCA_964494515.1 uncultured Bryobacter sp. | reverse complement strand
GAGTGATTTACCGGTGAGCAGGCGGTAGGCTTCCTTGTATTTGTTTGAGGTTTCGATCTGCACTTCGCCAGGCAGCGCCGGTGCGGGCGGTTGCTTGTTCCAGGCGATTTGTTCGAGGTAATTGCGCACGTACTGCTTGTCGTAGCTGAATTGGACGCCGCCGGGCTTCCATGTGTCACTTGGCCAGAAACGCGATGAATCGGGCGTCAACACTTCGTCACCCAGCACGAGCGTGCCATCGACGAAGCCAAACTCGAACTTCGTGTCGGCGAGAATGATGCCGCGAGTGGCGGCGTAATCGGAGGCGGCGCCATAGATCGCGAGAGTCTTTCGTTTGAGCTCGGCGGCGAGTTCCGCGCCCACGACGTCGACCACCTGGGCATAGCTGATGTTCTCATCGTGACCCGACTGCGCCTTGGTGGCCGGGGTGAAGATCGGCTCGGGCAGCTTGCTGCCATCAAGCAGACCCGCGGGAAGCGGATTGCCGCAGACGGCGCCCGAGGCCTGATAGTCCTTCCAGCCGGAGCCGCACAGATATCCGCGCGCAACACATTCAACGTCCACCATCCGGGCCCGGTGCACCAGCATTGAGCGGCCGGCCAACTGGTCTTCAAACACGCGCAGCGCGGCCGGATATTCGCGGATGTCGGCCGTCAGCAGGTGGTTGGGCGTGATGTCCTTCAGGAAGTCGAACCAGAACAGGGACAACTGCGTGAGAACGCGCCCCTTGTCGGGAATACCAGAGCCGAGAATGTAATCAAAGGCGGAAATGCGATCGGTTGCAACAAAAAGCAGAGTTTGCGCGTCGATGGCATATACGTCGCGCACCTTTCCGCGTGCGTGCAGGGAAATGCCCGGCAAATTGGTTTCGAGAAGGACTTGAGACAAGCTGAGTGTTCCTAAGGTATCGTTTCCATTATTGTCCTTCAAAGGAGTTCGAATGGCTCGCTGGTTTTTAATGTTGATTGCCGTTATAAGCGCGCAGGCCGCCTTGACCGAGGCGCAGCGCGTGCAGGATTTGCAGGCGTTGGCTTCTATTTATGCCAAGAGTTATGCCCCCGCCAACTGGAAGATTGTCAGTCTGAACGTGAATATTTTTGAGCTGTCGCCGTGGGTGGCCCGCGTGCGCGCCGCCAAGAGCGACCTCGAGCATGTGCAGATTCTGATGGAATACGCAGCGAGCTTCAAGGACACGCACACTCAGGTGACGATGCCGACGAATTTTGTTGCTGACCTGGGCCTTTACTGTGACCTCTATGACGGCAAGGTGCTCATCGATCAGATCGACCGCAGCCTTTTGCCGAGCCGCAACTTTCCCTTCGTAACGGGCGATGAGCTGGTCAGTCTTGATGGCAAACCCGCCCTTGATGTTGCTCGTGAGCTTGAACGCGGAATCGGCTGGGGCAACCCCCGTGCGCAATTGCGCTATGCGGTGGCGGGCATCACGTACCGGGCCCAGTCGCAGTATCCACTGGCGGCTCTGTTGCCGGAAGCGAGCCAGGTAGTGATCCGTCGTCAGAGCGGGACGCTCGAGACGTACACGATCAATTGGGACAAATATGGATACGCGATTAAGGATCTGGGCGCGGCGTCCAGTCCCTTTGTGCTCTCCGAAGGCCTGAAAGTGGAAGAAGTTGATGCCGAGACGCTTGAGGCGATCCGCGGTGAGCGTCCATTCTGGCGGCGGGCCGCAAGACTGCAGAAGATCTCGCGTCTGCCCAAGCAACTGCAGGCGCGCCCCGGCAAGCAGGACCTGGTTTCCGTTCGCGGCTTTGGTAGCCGCACCCCTGTCTGGACGCCGCCGGCCGGATTTGTGCAGCGCCTGGGGCGCGGCTTTAACGATATCTTCTTCTCGGGCACCTTTGTGTCGGATGGCTTCCGCATAGGCTACATCCGCATTCGCGATTTCGATTTCTCAACGGATGCCGAGCTGAGCCAGCTGGCTAACGAAGTGATCTATATGAATGCCAATACCGACGGGCTGGTGCTTGATGTCATGCGCAATCCTGGCGGCTTTGCCTGCGCGGCGATTGAGACGGCGGCGATGTTCATCCCGACGCGCTTTACGGTCGGTGGCGATTCCATTCGCCCGAGTCTCTCGTGGTTGCAGTATTACGACTCGTTGATCCTGGATGCCGAGTTTTACGGCGACCCGGATTGGGCCAT
>CAZBTA010000534.1:0-2171 GCA_964494515.1 uncultured Bryobacter sp. | reverse complement strand
TGAGGCCTCGACGCCTCCGGATTACGTGATCTCCGATTTTAGAGAGGCTGTGCGAATTGTTCGCTTAGAGCACGCATGCTGACTACAGAAGCAAGGCGCGGCGCCTAGATGTTTTGGCTTTATATGCTTGATTGCCAAATACCTTCAGTCGATGAAGGCGCACTCCAGATTCTCTCAATCCGTGGGGCGTAGATTTGTCAAAAGGGCTCAGCGGTTCGACTATTAAATCGTGGTTCCAATACCGCTGCGAGCGCAAGACGCGCTATGAGCTCATGAATGCCACTGAGCGGGCTTCGATCCCGATTGGATCAGATACCCGCGAGCAGAGTTGGGCAATCCTCGGTGTAGACTACGAAGATCGGGTGGTGTCCAAACTGGCGAGGCTGCGGCAGGTGCACCTCAATGGATCCGAGATTTGCCTCCCAACGACAATCACCAATGCCTTTCTAAGAGGCGAAGGGAGCAAAACGTTTGCAGCTCAGGTGAATGTGCGCCCGAAACAGATTCCTACTGTGTTTGGCGAGATTGCCGATTTCGACCTGCGAGACACATTCGCTGATCTCGTTCGCCGAGATTTCATCGACGGCAAACCGAGCTTCACGGTTATCGATATCAAGGCGACTCGCGCAGCCCGGTCTTTTCACAAGACCCAGGTTGCCTACTACGCGATTTTGTTGAGTCAGGTCCTTTCAGAGAGGAAAATCGAGGGAACCGTCTCCCTGTTTGGAGAAATCTGGCGAATTCCTGATGATGGGGATGCCTCTGGAGACGCCTACCAGATCGAAAGCTTCCCGCTTGCTCCCTACATCCGGCTCGTCGAAAGCTTCGTCGGGCAGACGCTGCCCCAGATCGCCGCGCGAGAAGTGACACCTGGTCGTGACGAGACCTTTTTTCACCTCTATTTCAAATGTGAGCAATGCGCCTATTTGACGCACTGCTTGACTGCAATCGATCCGGAAAGACCGCCCAACAAGCGAGATGTCTCTGCTGTTGCCGGTCTCTCACATGAAGGTAAGAGAGCCCTTCTCGATCACGGCATACGATCAGTCAAGTCCTTGGCAGAGCAGGCTCAAGGCATCAGCAAAATGGATGGTGTAGGCTGGTCGCTCTCGCGGCGAGCCGAACAGTTGATTGCCCGTGCTCGCGCAATCAATGCCGGCCATATTCAAGCTGGGGCCGAAGAGCAGACCTTTATGATGCCGCCGCGTTCTGACGTCTCTATCTACTTGCTGGCCGACCATGATCCAGTCGATGACGGCCTTGTGACACTTGGCTATCTCTTAGTTCGAGACGGGTCTGTAGAAGAGACCATCAAGGTTCTTCCTACGGCGGATAGGAAGGCAGAGGCAGATGCGCTGATCGAGGTGTTTTCGAAAGTTATCGCAGACCTCCAGATTGTTGATGCACATAATCAGGCGCTCTCCGACGATGATCCAAGTGCCCTATTCGCACATATCTATCTCTATGAGCCGAGCGAGGCGAACGCGCTTCAGAACGCGGTGAAGAGACATCTGTCCGACGCGAGGATCAGGACGGGTCTCTTACATCTCGTCCGCATATTTCCACCTGAAGAACTGGTGCCAGAGCCCGAGTTCAGGGGCATGAATCATTTGCCTGCGACTGCGGTGAGGACAGTTATCGAGCAGCTATTCGCGGTCCCAGCAGCGGTATCCTATGACCTGCGGCAAGTATCACAGGCGATGGCAAACGATCGGCTCATCCCAAAGCCCTATGCCCCTAGCGAACCATTCCATCGCCCGTTTTCCTCACTGCTTTCAATTGAAGTAACACGTGGAATCCGAGAAGGGCGCAAGGATCATGTGGCTATTGCCGACGTCGAAGATGACGTTCGAGGTCGATTGAATGCCTTACGCGAAATCGTCCAGTGGCTGCAGAAAGACAATCGCGACCGCATTGATCGCAGCGAGCGACCCACTTTGCGATTGAACAAGCTACCCTTCCGCTTGCAGGCAACCTTCGACCCGCTTGAAGCCGGTGACCTCGATATCCTTCGCGCTTTGGAATTGTTGGAGAATCGAGCTGGAATGCTGGATACGTTGATCCGTCTCGCAAAGCCGGCCTCGTCCCGGCGCGATAGTGGCAACGCAATCGGACCGCTTTTTCTTATCGGAATCAACAAGACCAAAATGGGCCGAGTCTTCGTGTTTCGA
>CAZBTA010000533.1:847-2172 GCA_964494515.1 uncultured Bryobacter sp. | reverse complement strand
TGAGTAAGACGTTCTGTCTGCTACAAAGAACCGGGCCTAGTGCCCGGTTTTTTGTCTTTACATGTATTGTAATTATCTATTGATGTTAGTCATTCAATGAATTTGTTCTTGTGACCTCGTTCGCCAATACTCTCCTCAAGCCGTTTGGTCGGCACATCAAGACCCCATAAGGAGAGCCCATGAGCAAGATTCTCACCACCGCCAGCGGTGCACCCGTAGCCGATAACCAGAATTCCCGTTCTGCAGGCCCGCGCGGCCCGCTGCTGCTCGATGATTTCCACCTGGTGGAGAAACTCGCCCATTTCAACCGTGAGAACATCCCCGAGCGTCGTGTACACGCCAAGGGCTCGGGTGCTTACGGTACCTTCACGGTCACCCGCGACATCACCCATTACACCCATGCAAAACTGTTCTCGGAGGTCGGCAAGCAAACGGAGACCTTCCTGCGCTTCTCTACTGTTGGGGGTGAGCGTGGCTCGGCCGACACCGAGCGCGACCCGCGCGGTTTTGCCGTCAAGTTCTATACCGAAGAAGGCAACTGGGACATCGTTGGCAACAACACGCCGGTATTCTTCATCCGCGATCCGTTGAAGTTCCCTGACTTTATCCACACCCAGAAGCGCCATCCGCAGACCAACCTGAAAAATGCCCAGATGATGTGGGATTTCTGGTCGCACTCGCCCGAAGCGCTGCACCAGGTCACCATTCTGTTCTCTGACCGCGGAATTCCGGATGGCTATCGCCACATGCACGGGTTCGGCAGCCACACCTACAGCCTGGTCAATGCCCAAGGTGAGCGCACCTGGGTCAAATGGCACTTCAAGACCCAGCAGGGCATCAAGAATCTGGAACCTTCCGAAGCCGCGCGTTTGGCAGGTACTGATCCGGATTACGCGCAGCGTGACCTGTTCGAGGCCATTGCACGCGGCGATTACCCGCGCTGGACTGTCTGCATCCAGGTGATGAGCGAAGCCGAGGCAGCCGGACGTGGCGAGAATCCGTTCGATGTCACGAAAACCTGGTCGCAGAAAGATTTTCCGCTGATCGAGGTGGGCGTTCTGGAGCTCAACCGTAACCCGTTGAACTACTTTGCCGAAGTCGAGCAAGCCACGTTCGGCCCGAGCAACATGGTGCCTGGCGTTGGCCTCTCGCCCGACCGCATGCTGCAAGGCCGCGTGTTCGCCTATGCAGACGCCCACCGCTACCGCGTCGGGACCAACCATCAGCAGTTGCCGGTTAACGCGCCGCGCTGTCCGATGCACAGCTACCAGCGCGATGGCTCGATGGCTAACGGTAGCTATGGCAGTGCGCCGAACTATGAGCCG
>CAZBTA010000533.1:0-837 GCA_964494515.1 uncultured Bryobacter sp. | reverse complement strand
ATGAGCCGAACAGCTACGCGGACGCGCCCAAGCAGTCGGCACGTCACGCCGAGCCCGCGTTGCCCTTGAGTGGTGCCGCGGATCGTTACGATCACCGTGAGGACAATGACTACTACAGTCATGCCGGTGCGTTGTTCCGCTTGATGAGTGAGCAGCAAAAGGCACTTCTTTTCCGCAACATCGCCGGCGCCATGGCCGGTGTCAGCGAAGAGGTGGTTCAGCGGCAGCTGCAGCACTTCTTCAAGGCTGACCCGGCCTACGCAGAAGGGATAGCCAAGGCGTTGGGCGTAAACCTCGCCTAAGTCGAAGTGATAAGGAGAACCGCCCTCAATTGGGCGGTTTTTCAATGAATATCACTACTGTTTAGCCGATTTTTTACTTCTAATTGCGCGTTTTTCAGTGACCGCGCGCGAAAGCTGGTTCACACTATGTGGCATAGACGTTTTCACATGGAGAAACAGGGCGATGCAAGGTCACCCGGATGTTATCAACTACCTCGTTACATTGCTGAAGGGCGAACTGGCGGCGCGCGACCAGTACTTCATCCACTCGCGTATGTACGAAGACTGGGGCCTGTCCAAGCTCTACGAGCGCATCAACCACGAGATGGAAGAAGAGACGCAGCACGCCGATGCCCTGATGCGTCGCATCCTCATGCTCGAAGGCACCCCCGACATGCGCGCGGATGACCTGGAAGTGGGCAGCACCGTGCCGGAAATGATCGAAGCGGATCTGAAGCTCGAGTACAAGGTACGGGCTGCACTGTGCAAAGGCATCGAGCTTTGCGAGCTGCACAAGGATTACGTCAGCCGCGATATCCTGCGTGCGCAGTTGGCC
>CAZBTA010000532.1:0-2177 GCA_964494515.1 uncultured Bryobacter sp. | reverse complement strand
CAGCAGGAAAACACTCGTCTGTGGGACGTCAAGCACCCATACTACTGCAACGAGGCCAACTATTTCAGCCGGGATTGCCACCAGCATTTTGAAAGCTGGGAGGACTTTCTGAAAGAGATGGGCGCTTCAGACCCAGAGTTAAACCTGCTGTTCCGCTGGGATTGGGAACCGCCTCATAAAGATGGCGACTGGGAGCTTCCGATTCAATGGCAGGGCGACGAGTCAGTTAAAGACTGCAATTTGAAACTGTTCTGGATGCTTCAGCGCAAGGGCATTTTCATGTGCTCTGAGGTAGATGTTTGCCGAGCAGATGAGCCAGCCGTCCGCGAATGGCTCCAGAAGCGCATGAAGCATTTAATGGCGCTTTGGACGCCTTTAGCTGATGCCAGTAAAGCCGAGATTGTCAGTTCAGAGGAGGCCCAATGAGACGCAGCGCCAAGATCGACGGCAACCACCGCGCCATCGTCGCCCACCTTGAGGCCATCGGCTGTTCAGTCCAGACCCTCGCCGCAGTTGGGCGTGGCGTTCCCGATTTGCTGGTAGGCCGTCGCGCCGTCAACGTGCTGATCGAGGTTAAGGACGGCGAGCAAGCGCCCAGCCGTCGCCAACTCACCGCCGATCAGCGCGAATGGCATCGCCGCTGGCGGGGACAGGTGGCCGTGGCGCACACGCCCGAGGAAGCCGAGGCGGTCGTTAACGCGGCGGAGAAGTGGGTGCTGAAATGAACGCGCGAGATCAGGTAAATGAATACTTGCGCGAGTACGGCGCGGTGCTTCAGCGCAAGCGCAAACATGAAGTCTGGAAGTTCCCAGACGGTAAGGTGTTTGTCCGGGCCGCAACGCCTTCGGATTCGCGGGCAGATGACAACAACCTGTCGGATCTCAAGAAGTTGTTGGGCTTGACCAAGACAGTGAGGACTGAAGGCGAGCGCCGGGAGCCGCGCAACAAACCCGGGAATCTTTCAGCGCCAAGGATGCGCCTGACGCTGGCAGAGCAACTGCAGCCAGTCCAGCAATCCATGCAGCTTCAAGAGGCTCAAGACGCACTGAGCGAGGCGATTGCAGAGCTTGAGGCGATCCGGTTAATCGAATTGTATGCCACTGGCCCAAGGGTCCAGAGGAAGAACGGAAGGATGTTTGAGATGAAAGCCATGTATTTCAAGAATGTGCCGCTGCTGGTGGGTGATCGCATCGTTGTGCAGTCAACCGAGGAAGTCAACGATACGACCGAATACATGATGGTCGAGCTTGCGCATCGCGCATGGTGGACGTATTTAATCCTGTGGCTTGCGTTGCTGGTCGGCGGTGATTACCCGTACATGGTCATGCTTCACGGCTTCACCTTTAAGCCAGTCAAGACGTATGAGACGCTGGCCGACGAATGGGAGGATGAATGACCATCTACACACCTAAGGAAGTCGCCCGCATCCTTAAGCTGTCGCCTGATGCGGTGCGGCAGATGTTCCGGTCCTATCCCGGTGTCATCCGCATCCACGGCGAGGCCCACCCGCTGCGGATCACCCTCCGCATTCCGCACGACGTGCTCCAGCGGTTCTTGCGGGAAAGACAGGTCGCGTAACATGGAGCGCATGCTATCCGTATTCCGAAGGCATTCGCCGAAGTGCAAACACAAGTCACGCGAGCAGACCAAATGCAACTGCCCCTGCTGGATCGACGGCACCCTCAACGGCGCTCGCATTCTCCAATCGGCGCACACGCGCAACTGGACGCTGGCAAATCGCCGGGCACTCGACATGGAGATCACCGGGGCCCCGCCGCCGCCAGTTGTGGCAGAGGTAACGACCGCCGAGGCCGTTGAGCGCTTCCACGCGGATCAAACCGCGCGCGGGCTTGCCGAGTCGAGCATCCGCAAGTATCGCCAGACGTCGCAGCTTCTCTTGGCCATGGCGCGCGACAAGGGGTGCCGGGTGCCAGCACAGATCACGCGGGAGATGATCCTTGAGATGCGGCAGGGCTGGAGCTACGAAGGCAGCGGCCACGCCAAGCAGCTTGAGCGGCTACGGTCGACGTTTCGGCACTGGTTGTCCTGTGGCTGGATCAAGGAGAACCCCTGCGCTGGTATCCGGCCTCCGCTGGTGCCGATCTCGGAAACCCTCCCCCTTGAGCCCGACGAAGTGCAGCGGCTCATCACGGCTTGCGACCGCTACCCGTTTCCGC
>CAZBTA010000531.1:0-2181 GCA_964494515.1 uncultured Bryobacter sp. | reverse complement strand
GAAAATTATTGGCCAAAGAGTCGCGACCTGCTGTCCCTGACAAATGCTGTTCGTCGTTACCAACGCGGCTCTAGATGCTGTAGACTGGCCGAACTGCACTGCCTTCAAGAACCATGCTGCTACATAGTCCAGCGACTTCCACTTGCTCGTGAGACCTGAAAAAAGCCGCTCTAGGTCAGCTTTCCGAGCTTCGGCTTCGGCTGCCATCCGTGCCTTGGTCGCAGCATCGGCCCCTTTGGGCGGCTTGACCGTTGCGCCCACATAGGGCGGGTTCCCACAGATATAGGTCTCGCCCCCCGCATTCTCGAAGTCGATCTCCGACTGGTCCAGCGGCGTCTGGAACAGGTCATCCCCGCGCACTTTCACCCCCGTCCCCGTCGGCGGACAGATGCTCAGCCAGTCGAGCCGCAGGGCATTCCCACAAGTGATCCAGTTCTGGCTGTCCAATGGCAGGAACTCGGCCAGTGCCTCCTTCTGCCCGCGGTAGAGCACGTCGCACTGGTATTCGGCGATGATCAGCGCGAGCCGCGCGATCTCGGCCGGGAAGTCGCGCAGCTCGATGCCGCGGAAGTTGGTGAGCGGGATCTCGCTGCGACGATCGGGCTCACCGCGCCGCTTGTTGATCTCGGCCTCGATCGCCCGCATCTCCTTGTAGGCGATCACGAGGAAGTTGCCGCTGCCGCAGGCCGGATCGAACACCCGGATCTTGGCCATGCGGCTGCGCAGGTTGAGCAGCTTGCGCGCGTTGTCGCCTGCCTCCTCCAGCTTCGTGCGAAGATCGTCGAGGAACAGCGGGTTCAGCACCTTCAGGATGTTCGGCACGCTGGTGTAATGCATGCCGAGCGCGCCGCGCTCCTCGTCGTCGGCGACCGCCTGGATCATCGAGCCGAAGATGTCGGGGTTGATCTTGGTCCAGTCGAGATTGCCGATGTGGATGAGGTATCCGCGCGCGGTGCGGCTGAAGCGGGGGACGTCGATATTGCCGCTGAAGAGCTGGCCGTTGACGTAGGGAAAGCCGTTCGCCCAGGTCTTGATGCCCGCCGCCGTGCGATCGGCCAGCGGGGTGTTCATGGCGCGGAACAGTTCCTGGATCACCTCATGGGTGTTGTCCGCCCCGCCGCTGGTCATCCGGGTCACCGTCTCGGTGAACTTGTAGCCGGAGTGGAAGATGTCGGTGTCCTCGGCGAAGAAGCAGAAGATCAGCCGGGCCATGAAGTGGTTCATGTCGCTGCGGCGGTCGGCTGCGGCCCACTCGGGGTTGTCCTGCAGGAGGGTGACGTAGAGCTTGTTGAGGCGCCCGGTGGCGCGGATGTCGAAGCTGCTTTCGCGGATCTGCGCGACGGTGGTGATGCCGGCGAGCGGCAGGAAGAAGCCGAAGTGGTTGGCGAAATCGGGGTAATCGCAGACGACGGTTTCGCCGGTGGTGACATCCTCGGCCTCGAACCGGTCACCATCGGTGGCGAGGATGAAGCGGGCCTTTTGGCTGGTGGTCTTGGGGCTGCCGCGCAGGGCTGTCAGGGTGTCGCCGACGGTGCCGGGGAGGCAGGTGGCGATGTGGATGTGGCTGCGCTGGAGGACGGCGCCGGGGATGTCGGACTGGTTGGTGTTGCCCTTGCGCAGCCGGTCGATCGCGGTCTTCTTGTTGCCGAAGGCTTCGAGGAACTGGAACGGGAACTCGGCAGCGTCAAACGGCTGCTGCGCGAGGTCGGTTATGGCGTCGCCGATTTCTACGGGGTTCATGGGGCATTGCTCTACCGCCGGAAGGCGCGACGGCCAAGCCAAGGATGTCGCCGAAGCCGCCGCCTCTTTTCCAAACAACTGAACAGTTTGACAGCGAGGACGATCCTACAAGAGGACGAGTCAATAGTGACGATTGCCCATAGGCGCTCACGGCCGGCCGTGCGGCCAACTCGGATGGTGTCCCATTCCAACAGTTGGGGTCCGGGGGGACACCGTTCGCGATCTGATTTGGGCCCAAATACCCGCCTGACCCCCGACAAGAGTGAAAATCGGCGTGACCTTGGAAATTTAAGCTGGCAGATGAGGCCTATGTCCGTGGTTTGGAAAATCATCAGGATTATCACGCTTTACGTGGGATTTTTTATCGCCTGCGTCCTACTTGCCGACGTGGTGCTGCAGGCTCTGCCTGACGGCCTGAAGGCAATCTTTGCTCTGTTTGCT
>CAZBTA010000530.1:0-2193 GCA_964494515.1 uncultured Bryobacter sp. | reverse complement strand
TGGCCTCACCGCCGGTCGGCAGATAGACGAGGTAGAGCTTGCCGGACTGCGCGAGGCAGTAGCGGGAGTTGTCGTGCGCAGGATTGCCGACGAGTTCGTCGGCGTTGGTCATTTGCGCGAGCGGGATTGCATGGTCGCGGAAGAAACCGAGGGCGATGCGGCAGAAGTCCCAGGACCGGTCGCGGCTGCGGAAATCCTCGAGGAGTAGGTCGTTTTCCGGGAGTTGGTAGCCGAAGTAGTATTCCACGCCTGCGCCACCGGCCATCAGCGTGCCCCAGAGGGTGGCTTTGCGGATGTCGTGCTCGTCGTAGCCGACCTCCTTGCCCTGGTTGTTTTTGCCGGCGTAGACCTTGTAACCGAGGTCGGGGGGCACGCCCTGATTGGCCGGATTCTGTTCGTCGTTGCAGACGACCCAGGGGCGCCCGGCGGCCGCGGAAGCGCGCACCCAGCGCAGGGTCTGCTGGTGCGCCAGCTTCCAGCTGTTCTGGGCGGAGGCGCCGGTGAGTTCGGACTGCTTCCCGAGGAGGTTTTCATAGACTTCGTCCTGCTGTTCGGGGAAACTATGAATGACCAGCAGGTGGTCATAGGGATCAGTGTCTCGGATGTATTGCGCCATGGCGCGCTGCTCCTCGGGCGTCTGGGTGTTTTCCTCGCCGAGGTTCCAGTTCAGAGCGAGGTTGTGCCCGAAGCGGGCGATCATCTCGCGGAAGTAGAGGCGCCGCTCCGGGCCGGTCGCGCCAGCGTCGAGCGCCTCCGGAATCACCTTGGGGGTTTTCCGGGCTCCGGCGCGATGGTCGTCGCTTTCATTTTCCTGGAGCTTGAAGTGCAGGAAGACCCCGCGGGATTGGGCATGCTCGAAGACGATGGCCCATTGGTCGAGGCGGGAGCAGTCGTAGTGGAACTTCTCGTCGCGAGCGACGAAGGGCCAGATGTTGTCGCCGTCGCCGGCGGCGTTGTAGGTCAGGAACGACACGGCGTTGGCACCCTTGTCGCCGAGGTAATTGATCGCGCCGATGAGTCCCTTGCCCTTGCCGCCTTTCCAGGTGGGATCGCCCTCGCGCCAGTCGGCGATGTGGGGCGCCCAAGTCTTGAGGGGCACTTCCTTCTTCAGCGCGAGGGCGTCGTCGAAGTCGGTGTAAGCAAGCAGAGTCTCCGGGGCGTCAGCACCCGCCTTGAGGAAGGGCTGGCCGCTGCCGGCTGCAATGAGGTAGTGACCGCCCTGGTAGGTCAGACGTCCGCCCGCGCGAAAGTCGGGGGCCTGCTTGTTTGAGCCGCTCACGGTGAATGAGCCGGTGAGACCGTCATAGGGGGCTAGGGGCATGCCGCCGCCATAGGTGGCGGCGTTGGTGCCGCGCGTGAAGGAGATCTTGTAGTGCCACTTACCGCCGCGGTCAGGCGAGAGGTGAGCGCGCCAGACCGTGCCAGCGGTGGCGGAGGTTTCGCCGGCGTTACCGTCGGCCGCGAAATAACCCGGCACGATGTAGCTCGGGGCGCCCGACTCATGGGTGAAGGTGACGTCGTAGCGATAGTCGGTGAAGGGGTTGGGGGTGGTGTCGGTCTCGGCGGCGAAAGGACCGGCCAGATCCACGGTGACCTTGTGCCAGGCCCTCAGTTCGCCGGTAACCTTCACGCTCGCATCGCCGGCCGGCTGGCGCGGCGCCGGCTGGAAAAGCTTGGCGCGCTGCTCGCGGGCCAGCTCGAGCCGGGACTGGCCGTGGCCGCCGCTACCCACGGGAATAAACTCGATCCTGGACCAGCGGGCGCGGCTCCACTCCTTGCCGTCGGCGGAGGCGATGCGGGAGCGCACCTCGACCAAGGTGCCCTCGCTTACATCCACATCCCACCAAGTCTGGGTATAGCGCTCGCCTTCCTCGAACATCGCGTTGGACAGCGGGCAGACGAAGCGACCGATGAGCTTGTCAGCGAGCCGGACCTCGAATTCCGACGAGCCATCGCTCTCGCCCACGGCATGAAGGACGACGCGGTAGCGTCCGTTGGAGGCGGGGACGGTAAACTTGACCGAAGCCTCCTTGTTCCTGTCGGGGTGGATGGCGGCCCACTTGCCTTTGTCGAGGTAGTAGCCGGTGCCTTCAAGGTTCAGGCTGGCAGCGGTGACAGTGCCGGCCGCAGAAGCTGAGGGTGCGGGGGCGCTCGCCTTGGCGGGTTGGGGTGTCTTGGGCTGAAGCGGTGTGA
>CAZBTA010000529.1:0-2208 GCA_964494515.1 uncultured Bryobacter sp. | reverse complement strand
TTTGATATGGCGGCGCACAAGAAGGATGTGTTGCGCGAGATTCGCGAGACGCGGCAGGTGCCGCCGATTCCGCAATTCTGGAGCGCGTGGCTGCATCAGCTGAGCTATGCGGTGCGCACGATTGAAGAATCGTTTCGTGAGGTGCTGGAGCTGAGTGGGACGGAGCAGGGCGGGATCATCGCTATCCAGCCGTCGGCACCGGCAACACCGGTAGAGTAAGCTGGCAGAGCGATGATGACGCGTCGCCTGTTTCTAAGCCAACTTGCCGCACTGCAGCCGCGGGCGAATGTACTCTTTATCGCCGTGGATGACCTGCGCGCGGAGTTTGGCGCGTATGGGGCGGCTTATGTCAAGACGCCGAATCTGGACCGGCTGGCGCGAGGCTCGGTGGTGTTTGAGCGGGCGTATTGCCAGAGTGCGCTGTGCAATCCGTCGCGATCGAGCATGCTGACGGGGATGCGGCCGGACACGCTAAAGGTGTGGGATTTGCAGACGGACTTTCGCAAGGGCAACCCCGAGCGCAGGACGTTGCCGGAGTGCTTTCGCGAGCAGGGCTATCAGACGGTGGGGTCGGGGAAGATCTTTCACAACATCTTTCCGGATGCGCGTTCGTGGTCGGAGGAAGTGCGGATCCCCGGGTATCCGTTTGATCCGGATGCGGTGTATCGGAGCGAGGGGGAGCTCGAGTGGATTGCAGCGGCGAAGCGAGAGATCGCGGCGCGGGGGGAGCAGCAGCGGCATATCGATCGCTATGGCGAGTGGTACCTGAAGAGCAGCGCGACGGAGGCGGCGGATGTGCCCGACAATGCGTATTTTGACGGGGCGCAGACAGATGTTGCCGTGGCGAAACTGGAGCAGTTGAAGGCGAGCGGGAAGCCGTATTTCTACGGGATTGGTTACTACCGGCCGCACTTGCCGTTTAATGCGCCGAAGCGTTACTGGGATCTGTATGACCGCTCGCGGATACCGCTCGCGCCGAATCCGGATTTGCCGAAGGGCGCGCCGTATATGGCTGATAACCGGAACCGTGAGTTGCGGGGGTATCGCGACTTCAGCGGGGTGCCGACGCCGGACAAAGGCGCACTGGCTGAGGAGCAGGCGCGGCTGTTGCGGCATGGGTACTTCGCGAGTGTGAGCTATATCGATGCGCAGATTGGACGGCTACTTGAGCGGGTGGACGCGAACACGATTGTGGTGGTGTGGGGGGACCATGGCTACAAGCTGGGCGAGCACCGGGGCTGGGGCAAGATGACGAACTATGACATCGATACCCGCGTGCCGCTGATGATCCGTTCGCCACGGATGAGGCCGCAGCGGTTTAAGGGGCTGGTGGAGTCGATTGATATCTTTCCGACGGTTTGTTCGCTGGCGGGCGTGAGGCCGCCTACAGATCTGGAGGGGGTGAACCTGCTTGAGCATCCGAAAGGCAAGAGCGCGGCGTATAGCCAGTTTTTGCGGGATGGGATCTGGGTGGCGGCGGATGGGGTGCCGTATATGGGTTATACGATTCGCACGGAGAGGTACCGGTATGTGGAGTGGCGGACTTGGCCGGGGAAGGAACTGAAGGCGCGGGAACTTTATGATGAGCGGGCGGATGCGCGGGAGACGGTGAATGTGGCGGAGGAGAATGCGGGGGTGTGTGAGAGGCTGGGGCGGGAGTTGAGGGGGAGGTTTGGGATCGGGTGAGGTGGGGATGATCGGTTCAGGTGGCGAACAAGAGACGGAGGGACTCGGGGACTGCTTCGTCGCTTTCGATCCTGTCGGCGAGTACCTGGAGCGCGATTGATTTGACCTTGCGGATTGCTTCGGGCTCGGTGAAGCCGTAAGCCATGAGGCGGCCATCTTGTTCCAATTCCAGTTCGATGCGAATGGGGTCGATGGTGGCCATGAAAGTGTCAGGTTAGCTGAACTTGCCGATGTTGCGGGAAGTTTAGTTCGTGGCAGGCATCATTTGGCGGGCTACGAGGAGGTCGATCTCGCCGCGGTGGTCTTCGTAGTAGGAGAGACAGGCGAAGATCTGAGCGCGCGAAAGCTGGGGAAAGCAGTTCTGGCGGAGCGATTCGATGGTTTCACCATTCTGGAGCAGGCCAATTACGTCATGGACTCCAACGCGTGTGCCTACGACTGCTGCATTGCCGGCGCGTACGCCTGGTGTGCGGACGATGTAGCGATAGCCTTGCGGAGTGGACGCCATACGCAGATGGTAGT
>CAZBTA010000528.1:0-2235 GCA_964494515.1 uncultured Bryobacter sp. | reverse complement strand
GTTCTCGCACGCCTCGCTCGCAAAGTTCTTCTGCGCCGCATAACCACGCCAGTGCGTCTCCACCACGCGCGCCCCATGATTGATCGCCAGCTCCACCGTGCGGTCGTTCGACCCGCTATCGATCACCACAATCTCGTCGCAGCAACGCAGGCTCTCGATCGCCCGCGCGATGTTGCGTTCTTCGTTATAGGTGATGATGGCCGCCGAGATTTTCATCGCCAAACTAATAGCGTAGCGGAGCCACCATGAAGCTCAGCACAAAGATCACCAGCGCGCCCACGGCAAACAGCCGCCGTTGCGGCGAAAGCTGCGAATCGTCATGGATCTGCGGATGCCGCCGGCCAAGAAAGTAAAGCGCCACCGCCCAACCCCACCACGGCGGATAAAAGTACCCCAGCGGCACCAGCGTCGCAATCGCCACCAGCGAAATCCTCTTCGCCCAATCGCTCTTCAGCGCATACACGATGTGCCCGCCATCGAGCTGTCCAATCGGCAACAGATTCAACGCCGTCGCAAACACGCCCACCCAGGCGCCCTTCGCCATCGGGTGCAGGTAGATGTGATCCGGATTCGCCGTCGGATGAAAGATCCCCTCAAACAGCCGCAGGATCAGCGGCGTGCCAAACACCAGATCGCCCGTCGCCGCCACCGGCGTCACCTTGCTCATCCACACCCCATAGAACAGGAACGGCAGCAACACCACAAACCCTGCGATCGGCCCCGCAATCCCCACATCAAACAACACCGTGCGCGAGTAAATGATCGACCGGATCCGGATAAACGCCCCGAACGTACCGATAAACGTTGGCACTGGCAAAAAGTAAGGCAGCGTCGCATCGAGCTGATAGTAAAGACAGGCGCAATAATGGCCCAGCTCATGCGCAAGCAGGATCACAATCAGGGGCAGGGAAAAGGATAATCCCGCGAGTAACGCCTGCGGGTCGGCCAGCGCGCTGAATAACGCCAGCGCATCTTCTTCAAACCGGAACGGGGGAAGGTTGTGCTCGAAGTTGTAAACCATGCGCGAACCGGCCGCGCTCGTCGTCCAGACGCTCAGTAACAGCAGTAGCGTAGCCAGCACATACCGGGGGCGCCGCTGCTCTTCGATAATCACTACGGTTTACAGGGTTTGCAGTTCTTTGCCGGGCTTGAAGCGCACGGCCTTGCCGGGGGGGATGGCCACTTCGTCACCGGTGCGCGGATTGCGTCCGATGCCCGTCTTGCGCGGGCGCACATTGAAGATTCCAAAGCCACGCAACTCGATGCGTTCGCCCTGGCCGAGCGCTCGCTTCATGCTCTCAAACACGGTCTCCACGGCCATCTCCGCCTTGGTCTTCGTGATTCCAGTCTTGGATACCACTTCGTTAATGATGTCGAGCTTGATCATGGTCCGTTTCCTCTGGAGAGTTGAAGCAGTCGCTAAACTGTTAAAAACAAGACTTTTATCTTAGACTTTTCTTAACCCACAAGTCAAGGCCACCTTGCGCGCCCCGCCCTCGGCTATACTCGCTCGATATGTTGCGCCGCTCACTGTTCCCTCTCGGTCTCTCCCCGCTGTGGCAGGCCTTCGCCCAATCCTCCGCCCCTGGCACCGCTCGCGACGAGGCTTACTGGACCTTCATCCGCAAGCAGTTCCCCCTCCGCGACGGCCTGATTTATTGCAACGCGGCCAACGTTTGCCCCGCCAGCCTCCCCGTTCTCGATCGCCACCAGCATTACCTCCGCGACTTCGAGCGCGACCCCAGCTTCCAGAACCGCGCCAAGTTTGGCCCCATCCGCGAGAAGGTCCGCGCCCGTGCCGCCCAGTTCTTCGGCGTCACCTCTGACGAACTCGCCTTCACCCGCAACACCTCCGAGGCCACCAACACCATCGTCCACGGCCTCAACCTCAAGGCCGGTGACGAAGTCGTCCTGGTCGAAGACAACCACCCCTCCAACCTCGATTCGTGGAAGAACCACTCCCGCCGCGTCGGCTTCTCGCTCAACATCATCCCCGCCACCCAGCTCATCGATTCTGTGGACGCCCTCGCCGCCAGGGTCGAATCCGCCCTCACCCCCAAGACCAAAGTCCTCTCGCTCACCCACGTCACCTCTTCCACCGGCCTCGTCTACCCCGTCGCCCGCCTCTCGCGCACCGCGCGCGAAAAAGGTATCTGGACCCATATCGATGGCGCCCAGAGCGGCGGCATGTTGCCAGTTGACCTGCGCCAGATCGGCTGCGATTCCTACTCCACC
>CAZBTA010000527.1:0-2245 GCA_964494515.1 uncultured Bryobacter sp. | reverse complement strand
GCGAAAGCCCGACCAAACAATTCAGCCGTGGGAGTATGGGCATCCCTACAGCAAGGCCACCTGCCTTTGGTTGAAGAACCTGCCGCCCCTGATGCCAACGGATATTTACGCAAACTACACACCTCTGATCCGCTCGAACGTGACTGCTACCAAGCGCGCGGGGAAACCGCAAAAGGGTAAGTTGAGCGGGGGGTTGGAGAGCGCGCGGACGTTCGCCGGTATCGCCGCGGCCATGGCCGACCAGTGGGGTTCGTATCTGGCCCAGAGCCGCCCCGCCAATCGTGAAAACGGGCGAGACGGCATTCTTGAGGGCCTGGGTTGTTCCGCCGTTGAACAGGCGGGTCTGTTTAACCTCCTTCATATCCAAGGTGATAGCCAATGAGTGCGGGGCAAAAATACCTCTTTCCGATTCCCACTGCGGGGGAAATTGCCCTCGCCGCGAAAACGACGATTGAGGCTGTCCGGGCTGACAAGGGGCTTGGCGACAAGGAGTTTGCCAACCTGATCGGCCAGAAGGACGAGGGCGTGATTGAGCGCCTGGTGCGGCTTGAGACCAAGAAGGTTCCGGCCTCACTGTTTAGCGCGGTCGCAGCGGCATACGGGGACTCTTACATTCAGGGCTATATGCAGCTGATGGGCCTGAAGGCGGTTCCCCGCAATCAGGAGCAGGCCATTAACGCCCTTCCTGCCTTGACCGCCCTTGCCGCTAAGCTGGCCGCTGCCGCGACTGCGACGGGCGGGATCAACCATCAGTCTCTCGCCGGGATGCTTTCTGAATTGCGCGATGCGGACGGTGTCATTTCGACCCTTCGCGCCCGCGCTGCTGATCTGGGGATGGCGGCATGATCTATTTTATCGAAGCCAAAGAGTTTGCGCGGATCAAAATCGGCTACAGCTCCCGCGTGTCGAGCCGGGCTGAGGCGCTTCAAAAGCAAGCGCCGACAGAGCTTGTGCAGCTTTTGACGATTCAGGGCGGCCCGGCTGAAGAAGCTAAGCTGCATCGGATTTTCAAGAGCGCGCGGGCCTATGGCGAGTGGTTCAACGCCACGCCGGACCTGCGGGAATTTATCGAAGAGCTGCGCAGCGCCTCGCACCCTCTGGACGTGATTGAGGCCGCATACCTGAAACTGGAGCCGAGCAAGCGGAAGCGGGCTGCGACCAAATCGGCGAAGCAGAAGGAATATGAGCAGACCCTGCTTACCCGGTTTGTTGCGCATGAGGGGTGGTCCGAAAGGGACTTCAGGGCGGCGGGGGAAGATCTGCGCAGCCTGAGGTTCCGGGCGATGGCTTGGGCCTCTGAGGCCGCCAATCTGCACTTCAACCCGCCTGAGGGCGGAGACGCTCTAAACCGCCTCTCGGCTGAGTTTGCCAGCATCAATGAAGCTATGCGCCGCGCTGCCGAAGCCGGAGCGGAACGCATCGCTCGTGAAAAAGACCCGGCTTACCTGCTGTCGGTTTTGAGCCGCGCAGAAGCGGGCCTGTTGGAAGCGCGTAAGTCGCTTGAAGCAAGGGTGCCAGCATGAACCACGACCGTAACGCTGAGATTGTCGCATTCTGCATGGTGGGCGCAATCCTTGTGATTGCCTTTGCCCTGGCCTTCAACGCGGGGCGGGAGTTGGGCCTGTGGTGATCGAGGATACGCTTTCGGAGCAGCGGGTGCACGAAACCGCCATGAAGCTGGGGAACGACCTCTTTGTGGCCGCGCTACAGGGGCGGGGGGCTGGCGGCGGCTTGATTTGGCGCGGCAACCATATGCCGCCGGTTGAAGGCCCCACCATTCAAAGGGTCTTCAAATATGCCGAGCAGCACAAGGCCCGCAAGGCGCAGATCGACGCGCTGCGAGTGAGCCGGGGTGTCTGCCCCCGCTGCGGCGCGAATACGTCGAAGGGGTGCCGCCATGTTTCCTAAGTGGTATCAGCCGCCAAAGCGCAAGACCGTCGGGACGGTGATCGAAAAGGTCGCCAAGTTCTACAAGATCGACATCGCGGATATTCGCGGGCCTTCGCGCAAGCAGAACCTGGTGGAAGCCCGTTGGGTCTGCGCTGAAGTCCTGCGCCGCCGTAGCGGCCTGTCTTACGGGGCAATCGGTCGCCTGCTGAACCGCGACCACAGGACAATCATGCACGCTTGCGAGAGTGTGGCGAGCCTCAAGAAGTATCGCCCCACCATGCAGGCCGCGTTGGACTATTTGCTGCCGTGAAGGTCGAACTGCCTTTCCCCCCGGCTTCGCTGGCAGGCCATAACA
>CAZBTA010000526.1:0-2278 GCA_964494515.1 uncultured Bryobacter sp. | reverse complement strand
GGCGACCGCGCCTCCATCCTCTGGACGGCCACCCAACCCGCCGTCGGCAAGGTCACGCTCAGCGACGGCTCGACCAGCCGGACAAACGAAGCCAACGTCCGGCTCTTCACCCCTGTCGAGACACAGCTGCCCGCCAATTTCTACCAATACCAGGCCGATTTCGCCGGCCTCCGCCCCGCCACCCGCTACACCTACCGCGTCTATCTCGACGACCAACTGCTCACCGAGTCCAGTTTCCATACCGCCGGCCCCGGGCGCTTCTCCTTCCTGGCCCTTGGTGATAGCGGCTCCGGTTCCGCCCAACAGGCCCAAATGCAACGGCTGCTCGCCGCCGAGCCCGACATCGCCTTCGTTCTGCATACGGGCGACCTCGCCTACGAGCTCGGCACCTTCGAACAGTTCGATACGCGCCACTTCGCCGGCTACTCCGCCCTCATGGCTCGCCTGCCTTTCTTCACCACGCCCGGCAATCACGAATACTACACCGGCTACGGCGCCCCTTATCTCGCTGTCCACGCCATGCCTGATAGCGGCACCCCCGCTGAAGACAAAGGCCGCTACTACTCCTTCGATTGGGGCCCCGCCCATATCGTCTCTCTCGATACCAATCTCCACTTCTCCGCCGAGTTCAATCGCATGCTCAACTGGCTCGAGCAAGACCTCCAGCGCACCACAAAGTTCTGGAAGATCGCCTTCTTCCACCACACGCCTTACCCCAGCGGCTACCATCTCAACGACCCGCTCTGCGCTCGCGCCCGTGAGGTCATCGTGCCGCTCCTCGAGCGCTACGGCGTCCAACTCGCGCTCAACGGCCACGAGCACAGCTACCAGCGCACTTACCCCAAAGACACCGGCACCCTCTTCATCAACACCAGCGGCGGCGGGGCCTGGCTCCAACCCATCTCCTCTTCTTCCGCCAACGCCGTCACGCTTTCCGAGTTCCACTACATGCGCATCGACGTCGCGGGCGGCGCAATGAACATCCGCGCCATCAGCCTCAATGGCGGCGACATCGACAGGCTCGTGCTAACGCCTCCCCCAGTGCTCACCGCCGTGGTCAACAGTGCCGACTTCACCCCCGCCCTCGCCGAAGGCTCGCTTATCACCATCTTCGGACGCAACCTCGCTCTCGACTCCGGTGTCCGGGTCAGTCTCAACTCCGCCCCGTTGACGATCCTGTACACCTCCCCCACTCAGATCAACGCCCAACTGCCCCCTGCCATGACGGGGCCATGCACTCTCACCATCGAGGCGCCCAACGGAGCCACCAGCGTAGAACTCACCGTCTCCTCTTTCGCTCCCGCCATCTTCGGGCTCACTCGCGCTGGCCTGGCTTTGCCAGCCGGACAAGCCGTCGCCCCGGCGCAAACCATCTCCATTCTCGCCACCGGGCTCGGCTCTCTCAACGCGGCCGTGCGCATTCTCATCGGCGACCTCACTATCACGCCCGCCCGCGCCATCGCCTCTCCGGCCATCCCCGGCCTCTATGAAGTCACACTCACCGTGCCCAGCCTCCCCGCGGGTTCCTATCCACTCATCCTCGACGTCGCTGGCGCCCAAAGCCAACCGTTCGCCTTCCGCATACAGCCATGAAATAACCCGTTCCAGAAATTCCCCAACTCCATCTCCGCCCGAATCAACAACTTCCCCCGGCCACGCCCCAAAGGCTCTCTCTCCTCATGCGACAAACAACACAGCCCCGCGGGGCGCTTGTTATTTGACAACTGAATATCTTCCGGCCGGCGGCGATCAGCGACTCACTACCGAATCGCGATAAATACACCCGGTTGCGAGTTGAATCCGCCAATGCGCGCCACAAGTGGCACGGCATCGCCCAGTGCGGCCGTCGCCGGCACTCGCGCATTCACTTGCACGACCCCGGGCAAAATGCGTCCAATAAATTCGATCGTTCCCGGCACCCCACCAAACAACACTTGCGCATTCTGTGTCGGCCGCGGAAAGGGCGCTTGCGGAAACTGCCCCGCCGCCAGATCAGGCGTCGTCCTGCCCTCTCCCGTCAAAAAGAGAGAAACCACACTCCCCCGTGACGCCGGGCTTGTCGGCGAGTTAAAGCTCCCGGCCGCATCATTATTGAGTACGATCGCCTGCCCCGTCCCGCCTGCATAGGTGTAAATGCCCGGTTGCGCGGCCGCCACCGGCAAGGTCACCTCGTTGCTGGTCTGTCCTAGAAACTCCACCCTCACCCGCGTCAGTCCGGCCACCGTCTCCGGCACAATCACGCTCGCCTGCTGCTTGGCGCTGTAAATCATCGGCGCGG
>CAZBTA010000525.1:0-2288 GCA_964494515.1 uncultured Bryobacter sp. | reverse complement strand
CGTCTCGTACGCGTTCGCAGTTCGTGGCCGGTTGGCGACACGATCACCGATCACGGCGATACGCTCGAGGCACAGGTACCGCCGGATTCCAACTATAGCCGCCTGCGTGCCTGGTACCGTCAGATCTTTGTCGTCGATCAGGCGCCAACGGCCTGGACCACCACCACCATCACGCGGGCCGACATGAATCTCGTCGACGACCAGTGGATCGGCAAGAAGCTGATCCTCCGCTCGGGCAAGGGCCGTGGGCAGGAGCGCAACATTGTCTCTCATACCGACGAGACGATTACGATCGACCGCCCCTGGGACGTTCTCCCGGATGCCACCACGCGCTTTGCCATCGTCGATACAGCGTGGACGTTCTCGACTGAGACCGAGAGCGACATCGTGCAGGTGATGCTGCCTTTGCTGCCCACCTATAGCTTCGATATCAGCCTTCGCTCGGTATCGAAGAACGATGCCGAGCTCGACGCTCTCGAGGCCCCTTCGCTTGTTTGGCAGGTGGGCATTGGCTCGCCTTCTACGGGCGATACGGGCGTGCCGCCCAAGCCCAGCTTTGGCTTTGGCCTCGTGGAAGAAGGCACGGTTTCAATCACCGGCATCAGCTTCCCCACGCCGACCAATCTGGCCACGGTCTTCATCGGCCAGCTCGGCATTCTTTTCTGGGATGAGCTGCAGGCGCCCACGCCGGTGAGCCTTGTGGATGCCCTTGATGATCTGGTTACCAGCGTTAAGCTGGCTGGATTGCCCGCGCCTCTCGGCGAAGGCGACCACATTCAGATCGACGAAGAGATCTTCCGCGTCACTGGCGGGCCAACGGCTCCGGGCACCTATCCGGTCGAACGGGCTCGCTACCAGACCTTCGCCGCGACACACACGGCTTCGACGGCAGTGTTCGTGCTCACGCGTGAAGAGATGACGATCCCCTTCGTCCCCGGCTACTTCACCACGTCGGCCGCCAGCGGCTTCCGCTTCAACTTCCGCATGCCCAATGTGCGGATCTCTGCGGCGGACCTCACGCTCTACAACCGCGTGGGGCCGAGCGAGCGCGGCGAGGCCAATTACACGGGCTTCACCAACTTCGGCATCCGCACTCTTTCCGGCGGGCAGATCACGATGAATCTCGGTGGCTACCTCGCCATTGAGTCCTCGGCTGGCAACAGCTATGTGCTCGACCGGCTGACGGTGGTCCGCGATGTCTCCGCCTACGTGCAGGAGCCTCCCGCGGGCGCCAACGTCGAGATCATGGTGCGCATCAATGGTGATCCGCTCTGCGAGCTCCTGATCGAAGCGGGCAGCAATGTCGCCACCGCGGTCAACCGGTTTAACCAGCCGGCTCTGCCCGCTGGCGGCAAACTCTCCTTCGACATCCTCAACGTGCCGCCGGCCTCCGTCGGCACGCCGGGACGCGATCTTACGGTTCTGCTGCAAATCTGATCACTTCCTGCCCGATACTGGGAGTTTGTGATCTCTGTTCAGAACGTATCCAAGCGATACCGAACAAACCGGGGCTTCTGGCTCGGGCGCTCTCCGCACGAAGCCGAAGCCCCCAACGAATTCTGGGCCCTGCGCAACGTCTCCTTTGACGTCGCGCGGGGCGAGGTCTTTGGTCTGGTGGGGCCAAACGGTGCCGGCAAGTCGACTCTCTTGCAGGTCCTTGCCGGCATCCTCGAACCCACACACGGTCGTGTTCTCACCCAGGGCCGCATCAGCGCTCTCCTCGAGCTCGGTGCCGGCTTCAACATGGAATTCACCGGTCGCGAGAACGTGCGCCTCAACGCCGAGCTCCTCGGCCTTTCTCCACGCGAGATTGATGCCGCCATGCCCGCCGTCGAAGCCTTCGCCGAGCTCGGCCATTTCTTCGATCGCCCCGTGCGCGAGTACTCGACCGGCATGTACGTCCGCCTCGCTTTCTCCGCCGCCATCCACCAACAACCCGAAACCCTCATCGTCGACGAAGCCCTCGCCGTTGGCGACGCCCGCTTCGCCAACAAGTGCATCCGCCGCCTTGAAGAGCTCAAGCAACAAGGCACCACCATCCTGTTCGTCTCCCACGATCTCGGCATCGTCAAGCGCCTTTGCACGCGCGCCGCGCTGCTTTGGCATGGTGAGCTCGTCGCCCTTGGCACACCCCTCGACGTTTCCAACGAATACACGCGCCGCGCCCAGCTCGATCCCGTCACCCCCACCCACACCCCCATCGCTTCCGCCCCCACCACCATTCTCTCCACCACGTTGCCCAAAAACAATTTCCACATCAACGAGCCCATCACCCACACCACCCGCAT
>CAZBTA010000524.1:0-2325 GCA_964494515.1 uncultured Bryobacter sp. | reverse complement strand
CACCAGCGCGATGGCCATCCACAGCCCCAGCTTTCGGGGCACGACAGGTGCGGCCTCAGCTGAAATGACGGATTCCCAACGGGCAGCAGATGAGGCGGGGAAGACAGGTGGCGTTCATCGGGGCAAGGCTATGCCGCTGCGTGATCGAGGTCAACCGGCTTGCCTGTGCGCGTCCAGTCAGGCAGATTCCGCACCTTGGTCCCGTTCCGGAGTGAAGCATGCAAGCCCGACTGACTGCAAGATCATGGCTTTTCGCCGCACTGCTTGTGCAGGCAGGCGCGGTTCAGGCGGGCCGCTTGCCCGAAGGCCAATATGCGCTGGCCGAACAGACGAGTGCGGTTGCGGCCAAGGTCGCCTATCTGGGCGTTTCGAACAAGACCGTCCGTTTTCCGGCACTCAAGGGCGAGTTTCACTATCAGGTGGATGGCAAGGTTCCGTTCGAGCTTCTGGTCAGGGCCGACGCCACCCAGCTGGATGCCGGTGACGCCACCGATACCGGCATGCTCAAGAGCAATGATTTTTTTGATACCGCACGATATCGCGATGTGGTGTTTCGCGGGACAAAGCTCTCTGTCACGGGCGCGCGCACGGCAACAGTGGAAGGCGTGCTGACGGTTCGCAATGTTTCGAAGCCGCTTACGCTGAAGGCGGTCTTTCCGCGCCCGTTGGCCGATATGGCGAAGGACGGAGCGCTCGAACTGACGGCAACCGCGCGCTTCAAGCGTTCGGCCTATGGCATGAAGGCCTGGCCTTTGGTGGTGGGCGACAAGGTCAACCTCAACATTTCCGCCCGGTTCGAACGGAAATAGGTCAGGCGTCGCGATCCAGATCGCGCGCGACGTGCGGGTTGCGCAGCAGCTTTTCGATATGGCTGCTTTCGTCGAAGCTCTCGTCTGCCAGGAACTTCAGCTTGGCCGCATATTTCTGGCGCACTTTGGAAGCGACCGTCTTTTGCAGATAGGCTGTGTGGGTGCGCAGCGCCTTCAGCACGGCCTCCTCATCCTGCCCCAGCAGCGGCTTCACGAACACGGTTGCGTGGCGCAGATCGGGCGACATGCGCACTTCGGTGATCGAGACCGGATGGCTCGCCAGCACCTCGTCATGCACATCGCCGCGCTGCAGGATTTCGGACAGCACGTGACGGACTTGTTCGCCAACCCGCAGCGTGCGGACGGAGGGAGGGGCGGGGGTGGTCAAGAGCAAGGACTCTTTTCAGGCGTGGAGACGCGTTCCACCATCACCGAGTCTCCGCAACGGGAGAAGCGCACATAATCGCCACCCGACCAGCCCAGCGAGTCCCGCACTGTCTTTGGGATGGTGATTTGCCCTCTGGTCGAGACCGTTGTTTTGTCCATGGTCCTGTTCCACACCCGGATCCGCAAGAGCCTCACAGCGTCCGGACACGTTCCTCCACGTCGAACACTTCCAGCATGTCGCCCGGCTTGATGTCGTTGGTGCCTTCCAGCACCACGCCGCATTCGAGGCCGGCGCGCACTTCGGCGACATCGTCCTTGAAGCGCCGCAGCGAGGCGATGACCGTCTTGGACACGATCACATCGTCGCGCGTGACGCGGGCATGGATGCCCTTCTTGATATAGCCATCGGTGACGAGCAGACCCGCTGCCTTGTCCTTCTTGCCCGCCGGGAAGATTTCCTTGATCTCGGCACGGCCCACGACCGTTTCGAAATATTCGGGGCCCAGCTCGCCCGCCATGCCTGCGCGGATCTCGTCGAGCAGATCATAGATCACGTCATAATATTTGAGCGCGACCTGGTTCTTCTCGGCAATTTCGCGTGCCTTGGCATTGGCACGCACATTGAAGCCGATGATCGGCGCCCCGCTTGCCTTGGCCAGCGTGACATCGCTCTCGGTGATCGCGCCCACGCCTGAATGGAGGATGCGCACCTTGATGTCGTCATTGCCGATCTTGGCGAGCGACGAACAAATGGCTTCCACCGAGCCCTGCACATCGCCCTTCACGACCAGCGGATACTCGACCGCCTGCTTCTCCTTCAATGCGGAGAACATCGATTCCAGGCTGGCAGGCCCGCTGCCGGTGCGCTTGGCCGTCGCAACACTGGCGCGATAGGCGGCCACTTCGCGGGCGCGGGCTTCGCTCTCCACCACGGTCAGCGTATCACCGGCGGAGGGCACGCCGCCCAGCCCCAGCACTTCCACCGGCATGGAGGGTCCGGCCTCCTTCATCTGGCGACCCTTGTCGTCCATCATCGCGCGCACGCGACCGCTTTCGGTGCCGACAACGAAAATGTCGCCGGTCCGAAGCACACCGCGCTGCACCAATATGGTCGCAACCGGTCCCTTGC
>CAZBTA010000523.1:0-2330 GCA_964494515.1 uncultured Bryobacter sp. | reverse complement strand
CGTTCATTGTCTTGGGTAAATCGGATTACTGATCTTCACTCAGCAATACAACAAGATCTTAGCCCAATCTCTAACATCGCCATTTCGAATTGCTTGCCCCACAAACACCTCGAGCGGCCTCCCGGATACAGCGTGAGCGCTGTCGACGATACAATGAAAGGGCTTGACCGATCCAGTCTATAGCGGCTGGGACAGGCCTTGCTTAAAGATCAAAAGCCACGGCCCAGCCGTGGCGTTTTCATCCCTCACCTCACCCGCTCAAACCGCAAATCCCACACCCGCCCATCCCCCACCCGCATCCCCTTCACCTTCCCACCCTCCCGCAAAAACACCACCGCCCCCTCATTCCCCTGAAACCCATCCACAAACGTCGGCTCCAGCCCAAACACCGGCGACGTCCCCGCCACCTGCATCTCCAGCCCCTTCGCTCCCACCCTCACCACCACCTTCGACTGCGTCTCCTCGCTCGCATACTCGCCCGCATACTCCGCCATCTGCGCCGCCGTCGGCTGCACCGGCGTCACCCGCTCCAGCACCTCGCTCCCATCCGGCCCCACAATCGTCGCCCGCAGCGGCGTCCCCGTGCCAAACTCCACGCGGCTCGCCCCCACGGCAAACACCCTCGCCCCTAGCGGAGTCCACGTCGCCGCGCCCGCCTGCAAGCGCCCCTCCTTCACCCGCACCGTCGTCACAACATTGTTCCGCAGGCTCTTGTACATCCCGGCAAACTCCTCGAGCGCCGCCTCCTCCAGCTTCACCGCCGCCACCGGCTTCTCCGTCGTCCCCGTCCACACCCGCGCCACTCGCCGCCCCAGCGTCGTCGTCACCGCCTGCGCCGAGTTGCACAACACCGCCACTGACAATCCCTTCTCCGGATACCGCCCCAGCCACGTCCGATACCCACCCGTCGCCCCCGAGTGCGACACCTCGCGCAACCCATCCATCTGGCTCACCATCAGCCCCGCCGCATACGTAATCGTCTGCCCGCTCGTCAGCACCGCCGGCTTCTGCTGCGCCTCCACCAGCTTCTCCCCACCCACCTTCTTCGTCACAAAATTCTCGTTCCACCGCAGCAGGTCCTCCACCGTCGTCAGCAGTCCCCCCGCCCCGATAATGTTCCCGATCGGCGTTGCCTGCTCGATCTCCCCGTCCGCCAGTCGCGTATACGCCAGCGCCCGCCCCGGCACGATCAGCCTGAAATTGCTGCGCCACCGCGTATGCGTCATCCCCAGCGGCTTAAAGATCTCCTCCTCGGTAAACTGCTCAAAGCTCTTCTGCCCGCCCAGCGCCCGCTCGAGCAGGATCGTCGCAATGTTGTACCCCGTGTTCGAGTAGCTGTAATGCGTCCCGGGGTCAAAGTTCAGCCCGCGCTGCTGCGCCGCCATCCGCAACAGATCCTCATTCCGCAATACCGTATCGTCTTCCCGGTGCCCGCCAAACGTCGCCACCGGTCGCCACTCCCGCAGCCCGCTCACATGGCTGATCACCTGCCGAATCGTCACATTCGCCGGCGCCCCCTTCAGCTCCGTCAGATACTTGCCCAGCTTGTCATCGAGCGACAATTTCCCCTTCTGCTCGGCCAGCAGCAACGCCGCCGCCGTAAACTGCTTCGCCACCGAACCACTCTCAAAAATCGTCTCCGGCCCGATCGCCACCGCCCGCTCCAGATCCGCCATCCCGTAGCCGGCGCGCAACTCCACCTGCCCATTCACCGCCACCCCCACCGCGCATCCCGGCGTATGCGTGTTAAATCCCCCAAAAATCCGGTCCACTTGTTCGCGCTTCGTCTCCGCGCCCACAGTCATCACACCCAGCAGCATCAATCCGGTCAGTCGCATCCCGTAATCATACTCCGCCGGTCAAAGGCTTTCGGGCCCAAATCCGGCGATCAATCCTTATATGCGTTCATTAGCGCCACAACGCAAACGCCAACTCTGACCAATAACAACACCAACGTAATCCCAAGCATCAGGCCCAGATAAGGCCACAGTGCTTCGGCGGGCATCTCCGGCAGCATAAGAACGAATGCCGCCAGATTCACCAACAGCAAAATGCCGAAGCGCTTCAAATCCCGCCTTGGGATCCTCGTGCGCTCTTCTCGCCGCCGCGCGATGCTGTCCACGGCCTTGTCTGAATGAGAGCTTTTCCTGATGCCGAATGGATTAATAAACACACCCAGGTTCCCCTTTTCGTCAACATAACAAATCAGGGTGAGTCCGGGCATCCGGGTAACAGCCAGTCAGGCGGAGTTACTTCCTTTACGAATCATCGCGCGGCGCCCGCATATCGTCCTCTCTCCCGCAACCCGCAATTGCCAAAATGATTCCCTA
>CAZBTA010000522.1:0-2346 GCA_964494515.1 uncultured Bryobacter sp. | reverse complement strand
TCCATGATCAAGCGGATCTGTACTACATCTGGACGGCGGCGCATAATCCGGCAAGTCCGGTGGGGACGATTGCGAGCTGTCATGCGGCGGCGTCGATGCGGGCGTTCCGCGTGCATGAGCTGGCAAAGTATATCGACTGGTGGCAAGACCTGGTGATCCATGATGGGCCGATTATCCAGGCCGGGTATCACACGATTACGACGAAGCCTGGGTATGGCGTGGAGCTGAACCCGGATGTGGCGAAGAAGCACCTTGCGCCGGGAGAGACGTGGTGGGGTTAAGCTTACCCACTTTGGTTAAGTAGCCAGGTGGATCACGCTGTAGGAACCGGCGGGCACGCGTAGCGTCATCGAAGCGCCGGGACGGGGGGCGGGCAGATCGACGGGGACCACGTTGTTGGGAGCCTCGAAGGTATTGGTGGCGGTGAGGTCCTTGCCGGTGAGTGTCTTTGCGGCAAGCACGCGAGTAGGCGTGAAGCCTTCGCAATTGACGGTGATCTCACGCTCGCCAGTAGTGTCGCGATTGAGGATGAAGAGCGCGGCGCGTGAGGAGGGCGCGTCGAGCGTGGCGACGATGTCGATAAAGGGCACCTGCTCGTTGCGCGCGAACTCACGGCTGAGACCCGCACCGGAGATGGCGTAGGTGTCGCAGGCGACGTGGAGATCGAGCACACGGCCGTGGGCGTACTCGAGGCCCCAGGCGTAGGGATAGTAGATGGTTTGGCGGATGGTCTTCTCAGCGTTGGTCATCAGCGGGGCGATGACGTTGACGATCTGGGCAATGCAGCCGACACGGACCCGATCGGAGCGGCGCAGAAGCGTATTGACGAAGCCGCCGACCAGCAGGGCGTCTTCGAGGTTGTAGACCTCTTCGAGCAGATGGGGCGCGTATTTGCGCTTGCCATCGGCGTAGTCGCCACCGCGGGCGCGGTACCAGACATTCCACTCATCAAAGGAGAGCCAGAGGCGCTTGGAGGAACGATTGAGGCCCTGGACGTAATCGCAAACGGCGGAGACCTCGTGGATCTGGCGTTCCATATCGAGGTTCATGGCGAGGTAGCGGCCGACCTTCTTACCGGTGAGCTGCTGGGTGTTGCCGTAGTAGGCATGGAGGGAAATGCCGTCGACCATGTCGTAGCACTCCTCGAGCACTTCACGATCCCATGACATGTACTGGGGCATGCCGGGGCCGGAAGAGCCACAGGCGATGAGCTTGAGCGTGGGATCGATGACGCGGAATTGCTTGGCGGCGTCGCGCGCCTTGCGGCCGTAATCGCGCGAGGTCATGGCGCCGATCTGCCAGGGGCCATCCATCTCGTTGCCGAGGCACCAGTATTTGACGTTGTGGGGTTGTTCGTAGCCGTGAGAGCGACGGAGGTCGCTCCATTTGGTGCCGCGATCGACGTTGCAGTACTCGACGTAGGCGACCTGTTCGGCCACCGTGCCCGTGCCAAAGTTGCCGCCAAGGAGCGGCTCGGTGCCGACGGCGCGAGCCCACTCGATGAAGTCGTTGGTGCCGAACTGATTGGTCTCAAGAGAATTCCAGGCGCGCTCGAGAACGGTGGGGCGCTGGGAGCGAGGACCGACACCATCGAGCCAGTTGTAGCCGCTGACGAAGTTGCCGCCGGGGTAGCGCATGATGGGCACCCGCATGGCCTTGATCTCGGCGAGGACGTCCTTGCGGAAGCCTTTGGCATCGGCGAGAGGGGACTTGGGATCGTAGACGCCTTCGTAGACGGCGCGGCCCAGATGTTCGAGGAATGCGCCGAGGACACGGCGGTCCATGTCGCCCTTGTGACGCATGGAGCTGAGCGTGGCGCGAGCGGTGGTGGCCGTGGTCTGGCTGTAGCCGCGGGGCAGAACAAAGGGAGCGATAGCGAGAGACTTGAGGAGTTGGCGGCGATCCGTGGCCATGCCCCGTATTTTATATCTCGCGGGCAAGGCGCTGGATGCCAGCGCGGCTCCAGGTGACACCGTAGCCGGGGCCGGTGGGGATGGCGAGGAAGCCATCGGCATCGAGTTGAGGAGGCGTCTCGAAGAGGTCTTCGAGATAGGGCTCGGGAGTGAGGTACTCGACGAAGCGCGCGTTGCCGGCGGCGGCGCTGAGATGGAGATCGGCGATGAGGCCGACGCCCGTGTTCCAGCCGTGGGGGACCACGAGGATGTTGTGATCGTCGGCGTACTGGCCGATGCGGTGCTGCTCGGTAAGGCCGCCAACCTTGGTGACATCGGGCTGGAGGTAATCGACGGCGCGGCGCTCGATCCAGGGCAGGAAGCTCTGACGACGAGTGAGGACTTCGCCGGCGGCGATGGGCACGGGGGAATGGCGCGTGAGCTCGATGTAGCC
>CAZBTA010000521.1:0-2348 GCA_964494515.1 uncultured Bryobacter sp. | reverse complement strand
CTGAAGGGCGCCATGGATGTGCTGAGCGAAGCCAAGGAAAAAGGCATCATCCGCACCAAGGGTACGAGCTGCCACACGCTGGGCGCGCTGAAGACCGCGGCAAAGAGCCCATGGGTGGAAGTGGACCTCGCGCGCTTTAATCCCGCCGGGGTGGCCATGGATGACAAGCCGGAAGTAGTGGCCGGGGTGCTCAAAGAAATGAAGGCCTCCGGCAAGGGCATCATCGGCATGAAGGTGCTGGGAGCCGGCAAGCTGCGCGACAAGGCGGACGAAGCCATCCAGTGGCATCTCGCGCAAGGCCTGACGGATTGCTTCACGATCGGTAGCGAGAGCCGCACCGAAATGGAAGACTTGCTGCGCAAGATTCCCGCCGCCTCGACTCGCGGCTAACCCTCGAAGGATTTACGAATGACCTCAAGAAGAACTGTCCTCGGTGGCATCGGTATCGGCGCCACCTCCCTCCTGTTTGAAGCCGGCTGTGGCGGCGAAAAGAAGCGCATCATTGGCGTGGTGCCCAAGGGGCGCGCGCACCTGTTCTGGCAGAGCGTGCAGGCGGGGGCGATTGCGGCTTCGCGCGAAACGGGTGTCGAGATCTCGTGGAATGGCCCGGCGACGGAAACCGACTTCAACGCGCAGTTGCAGATTGTGGATTCGATGATCAACCGGCGAGTGGACGCGATTTGTCTGGCGCCGATCGACAAGAAGGTGATGGTGAGCGTGGTGGATCGCGCCGCGGCGCAGAAGATCCCCGTCATCATCTTTGATTCGCCCGTCGATACCGACAAGTTTGTCAGCCAGGTGGCTACCGATAACTACGCTGCTGGCGCACTGGCGGCGGATCGCATGGGTGAGATCCTAGGCGGCAAAGGCGAGATCGTGATGGTGGCCGTGCAGCCGGGCGCCGCCTCAACCATGGCGCGCGAGAGCGGGTTTGAAGAGACGATCGCCAAGAAATTTCCCGAGATCAAGATCGTTGACAAGCGCTTTGGCATGGCCGACTATGCCAAGAGCCTGGCCGTCACCGAGAACATGCTGACCGCGCATCCGGGGGTGGCGGGTTTGTTCGCCGCAAACGAATCAAGCGCCGCCGGCGCGGCGCAGGCTTTGAAGGGCCGCGGGCCGGGCAAGGTGAAGATGGTGGGCTTTGATTCCTCGGCGCCGCTGGTTGAAGATCTGCGCAAGGGCCTCATCGATTCGCTCGTGGTGCAGCAGCCGTTCAAGATGGGCTTTGAAAGCGTCATGGCCGCTGTGAATCACCTCGGCGGCAAGCCAGTGACCAAGATTAACAACCTCGAGCCACGGCTGGTGAGCATGGCGAATGTGGATCAGCCCGAGATTCAGGCGATCATCAACCCTGATCTGAAGAAGTACTTGCCCTAGAGCTCGCGCAGGCGGATCTTGCGAAACGAGATCGGCTTGCCCGGGTTGAACTGCAGGCCGATGTGGCCTTCACGACTGCGGGTGTCGCTGGTATCGACGACAAGTTGCCCGTTCATCCGAACTTGAACTTTCGCCCCGACATGGCGCACCACGATGGTGTTCCACTGGCCGGGGCGAATTTTATTGGGCTTGGCTTCGATGACGCCGACAAGCGAACCGGTCTTGAAATCTTTGCGGTCATCGAAGATCTGCAGCTCATAGCCGGTCTCGTGGGGCTTGCCCGTGGCAGCGCTCCGCAGAAACACGCCGCTGTTGCCATCGGCGGTGGTCCTGTACTCGAGGCGCAGTTCGTAATCGCGGTAAATCTTCTCGGTGCGCAGCCAGGTGTAAGGCCCGTTGTCGACTGTGATTACGCCGTTCTCGACGCGAAAGTTAGCGCCGCCCTCGCTCACCCAACCGTTTAGCGTCTTGCCGTCGAACAATTCAACGGCCATTGTGAGAAGCATGAAAAGAGGCAACATGGCGTTGAAGGAATGGTACACCCGACAGGACTCGAACCTGTGACCCTTTGCTTAGAAGGCAAATGCTCTATCCAACTGAGCTACGGGTGCACGTCTTTTTAGTTTAAGGGCAGGTCGAGGACGACACAACTCCACTCGCCTTCGGTGCGTTCGGTGACCTCGCCGAGCGCGAAGACCTGCTTGACGAAAACTGCTTCTTCGACGCCGAAGCCAGCGAGGATGATGCGCGCGCCCGGCTTTGCCGCACGCAAGATCTCGTCGGCAAAATTGATCACCACGGTGGCGCTGATGTTGGCGGCAACCAGGTCGAACTGTTCACTGGCGAGGCAATCGGCCGTGCCGAGTACAACCGGGACGCCACTGAGCTGGCGCGTGAGCTTGCAGGAGTCTTCTTCCACATCGACGCCGACCACAAAGCCAGCGCCGAGGAGTTTGGCGCCGAGTGAC
>CAZBTA010000520.1:0-2349 GCA_964494515.1 uncultured Bryobacter sp. | reverse complement strand
GCCGTGCACCACTTCGTCATGGCTGATAGGGAGCAGGTAGTTCTCGTTGAAGGAGTAGAACAGCGAGAACGTGATGTCCTGATGGTGATAACGGCGGAAGTACGGATCGTTCTTGAAGTACCGGAACATGTCATGCATCCAGCCCATGTTCCACTTGAATGTAAAGCCGAGGCCGCCAAGAAAAACCGGGCGCGTAACGCCCGGGAAATCAGTTGACTCTTCTGCTGCCGTGAACGCCCCACCGACGGAATGGCAAAGCTCGTTGAATCGTCGGAGAAACTCAATGGCTTCGAGGTTCTCGCGGCCGCCAAACGTGTTGGGAATCCATTCCTTGCCTTCGCGCGAGTAGTCGAGGTACAACATCGAGGCCACGGCGTCAACGCGGAGGCCATCAATGTGAAACTCCTTGAGCCAGAGCATCGCGCTCGACAGCAGGAAGCTCTTGACCTCGTTGCGGCCAAAATTGAAGATCAACGTGCCCCAGTCGAGTTGCTCGCCCTTGCGCGGGTCGTCATGCTCGTAAAGGCGCGTGCCGTCGAACAGCGCGAGGCCATGCGCATCTTTGGGAAAGTGTGCCGGAACCCAATCGAGGATGACGCCAATACCCGCCTGATGACAGCAGTCGACGAAGTAGCGGAAGTCATCGGGCGTGCCAAATCGCGAAGTCGGCGCGAAGTAGCCGGTGACCTGATAGCCCCACGAGCCCGAGAATGGATGTTCCATGATCGGCATCAGCTCAATATGCGTGTAGCCGAGATCCTTGACGTAGGCAACCAGTCGCGAGGCGAGCTCGCGGTAGCTGAGTGGCTTGTTGTGCGCGCCATGCAGCCAGCTCTCAAGGTGTACCTCATAGATGGACATCGGAGCCGTGAGCACGTCGCTCGAGGCACGCTGGGCCAACCAGTCGTCATCGGCCCACGTATAGCCGGGGGAATCCCACACGACGGATGCATTCTTCGGCGCCACTTCGGCGTAGGCGGCATAGGGGTCGGCCTTCATCTGCTGGTGCAGGTTGAGCCTGGAGCGCACAAAATACTTATAGATCACCCCGGCCTCAAGGCCGGGCACGAACAATTCCCAGACGCCGCCTTCTCGCGGCATCATGGGGTGCGCGTTTTTGTCCCAGTGGTTAAATGTGCCGCACACCTGTACGGACTCGGCGTTTGGCGCCCAGACGGCAAAGCGGACGCCCTTCAGGCCTTCCACCTCAACTACGTGGGCGCCAAAAGTGCGGTAAGCCTCGTAGTTGGTGCCCTCCAGAAAAAGGTGGAGATCAAAGCTCGACAGCAGGTTTGAGAAGCGATACGGATCGTCAATGACGGCTTCATCGCCATGCCAGGTCTTGAGGCCGATGCGGTATGCACAAGGCTCGCCGGAGAGCTCGATACAGAAAAATCCCGCCGGGTCTTCACGACGCATCGGGGTGATCTCATCGTCGATGATTACGGAAGCCGATTGGGCATGAGGAAGGAAAACACGGATTTCCCAGACACCTGGGACGAACTGGTGAGGACCGAGAACCTTGCGAGGATCGCCATGGTATCCATTAACGATCGCGTGAATCTCGCCTGGAAGCATTATAGGTATTATGACAAGTTCTCTTCGCTATGCTGAGCTGCATCTTCATCTGGAAGGTTGTCTCAGTGCGGACATCCTCGCGGAGATCGCTCCCCATCTCGATCGGGCCGACATAGAGGCGCGGCTTGCCTACCGTGATTTTCGGGGATTTATTGAGAGCTTCAAGTTCGCCGTCTTTCAGTTGAACGAAGTGGACCACTACCGCCTGCTGGCGCGGCGCGTGTTTGAGAATCTGCATCGCGCGGGTGTTGTGTATGCCGAGATCATTCATTCGAGTGGGGTGTGCCTGTTGCGCAAGCAAAACGCCGCCGCTATTGCCGCGGCTCTGCTTGAGGAATCCGCGCGCGCGCCGCTCACCGTGCGATGGATCTTTGATGCGGTGCGGCAGATAGGCGGAGATCACGCACTGGCGACCGCGCGGGTTGCCGCCGATTTTGGGCCAGCGGCCGGCGTTGTTGGCTTTGGTGTGGGAGGCGATGAGACCGGTTGCCCGGCTGTGGATCTGAAGCCGGCATTTGATCTGGCGCGTGAGGCTGGGATGAGATTGACTCCGCATGCGGGCGAAACATCGAATGCCCAAAATGTTTGGGACGCTTTGGCGCTTGGCGCTGACCGCATCGGCCACGGCATCCGCGCCATTGAAGATCCCCGGCTGGTGGCGGAACTTGCCGCGCGGCAGATCCCGCTTGAGATCTCAATCACCTCCAACGTGCGCACCGGCGCTGTCGCCAGCTATGAAGCCCACCCGGTGCGGAAACTGCATGAGGCGGG
>CAZBTA010000519.1:0-2356 GCA_964494515.1 uncultured Bryobacter sp. | reverse complement strand
CGGTCGCGGCGATGGTGAAGACCAGCTGCATCGAGGCCTTGGCGATGCTGCGCGGCAGATCCCGCCCCGCGTAATAGGGCACCACCGGCGGCCCGGGCATGCCCGCATAGCCCGTCATCAGCCCGCTCAGCACCCCGACGAAGCCCGTCACCGAGCGCCCCGGCTGGGCGCTTGTCCGGCGGGGGAGCAGGATCGCGATGAAGGCGGACAGGGCAATCAGCGCGATCACCAGCCGCGCCACGTCCCGCCCCGTCACCGACAGGGCATAGAGCCCGAGCGGGGTCGTCACCACCACCGCCAAGCCGATCACCCAGGCGCTCCGCTCTGCATCGCGCACGAGGGAGCGGATCTCGGTCGCCCCGATCATCAGCGACAGCGCGTTGGTCAGCACCACCGCCTCGACCGGGGGAAGTGCGAGCGCGAGCACCGGCACCAGCAGGATCGCCATGCCGAACCCGGTAAGCCCCCGCACAAACGCCGAGCCGAGCGCCGCCCCCAGCGCGACGCCTACCTGCTGCGCAGTGAAGCCCCCGATCAAGTAATCCGACACGGTTGGAAGATTACGAACGCGGCTTCATGAGTTCGATCAGATTTATACCGCCGCCAGGAAGGATGACAATCTGGTTGGCGGTGCCATTCGTGAAGGCATCTTTCCAGAATTGTGTAGTCTGTTTTCCCCCAAACACGGTCGCCGAGAGCGAGCGGTTCTTCCACAATGGAAGGTCGGCAAAATTTGTGATGAAGGTCTCAAGCGCCGACCACGCAGGCTCCGGTAGGCGACGCTGGAAAGGACGCTCAGTATCCCAAAGTGACCCGTTTGAAATCACGACCGTTTGGCAGACCGACAAACAAAGACCAACCCATGCCTGAAGAATCTCTTCGCGCCCCATCCGATGAGCTCGCAAGTGGCTTTCCGGAACATCTTGCTGTCCCTGCACTTTGCTTTCGAGCTTGCCACTGCCGATTTCCGGGTTCCAATGCCCAATAAATATCTTGTCGGCGAGCAAATTTAAGAACCTAACGAGTTGCTCTCGCTCAAGATCACGGGGGTTCTCACCCTGATCAACCTTATAATCAGCAGGGGTTTCGAGCATTTTCGAATAGATTGTCTGAGAATAAATGGCCTTTTCAACAGCGCTATAAGAAAGCGGCCTCTCTGTGCCTTTTCCACCCATTTCGATAAAATCGCGGAGTCGATTCGAGGGGTGGTAGGTTATGTCGTTTCGTTGGGCATCAAGCACGTAACGACGCATTTGTGCCTGTTCACCTTTGAAATGATCAACTAGCGATTGTTCGGAATAGCTTGAGTAATCCTCGGGATGACCTCGATCTGATCGAAATCGCTCGATCCGGTCAAGAAGAATACTTGCACCCAAATGGCGTTGAGTCGCCTTATCGAAGGCGACCTGGCGCAACGTGGTGCCCGCGTGGGTGTTTGCGGTCAAAAGCACATCCGTATCGGGATCTACAAAAATCCGGACTGGCAGTTTCCGAACCCCTAGGAGAACTTGGGCGGCAGCCTTGTGTTGCCCGTCAAAAATTCTGACCTTCGCACCCCCTTCTTCGGTGCTGTCGATCCAAGCCAGAGGCACATGAAGCTGAGGAAGGCGGGAAAAGAACTCAATTACGAGTGAGCGAATATTCGCCCCAATGCCTCGCGGGTTGAGCCGATCATCGTGAAACAGATACTCAATTGGCAAGTTTGCAAACACGTAGCGTAGTCCTGACAGTTGGTCCTGCCAGACCGGGGCTTCCACCACTTCGTCCAGACCGATTGCCGCCAGAGAAAACCGGAGTATCCCCGGTTTTGTTGACAAGTCAGGAATGAAGGTATGCTTCGATCCGCCGGCTTGCTTCATCACATGACCAAGGTTGACGCCCCTGATCTCGTCTACTGAAGCTCTAATTTGCTCAAAGCGTGCAAGCACCCGTGCGACCCGTAAATCGGCCGCTTGTTTTGACCTATTGTAGTGAAGAAAGGTCAGGGCCCAGTTTGAGCGATCATCCTTTCCGCCATCACGCGTTGGAATCACGTGGTCGATATCGAGGTCGGAGCGATGGACCGCAAGATCAATCGGCTTGTCTGAAATGTAGCATCGACCGTTCTGTGCCTGCCACAGCTCGTCAATCAGCGCATTTCGTTCTTCTGCCGAGAGTTGCCGAAGACCCTGAAACATATTGCCCCCTATCCACGAACTATCCTGAAAATGTGGTGCATCATGCGGCTTTGCAACAATTCTATTCTTTGGTGTCCGGCGGGGTGCCCTCGGCCTTGAGCATCGCGATGGCCTCGGCAAGGCCCATCACCTTCTGGTGCTCCGCCCCCAGCGTGCGCACCGCGACGGTGCCTTCCTCG
>CAZBTA010000518.1:0-2360 GCA_964494515.1 uncultured Bryobacter sp. | reverse complement strand
GAATGCACCGCTTACCAACGTAAGGAGGAGGTCGAAGCACTCGAGGGGCTACACGCGTTGAATTGAAACCAGGGCCATAGCTGGGCCCAGTTGCCGGGCTACCAACATTATCGGACCAGACTTTCGCCCCCATGAAGGCGGCAATCGCCGTCAACTGACTGCAATGTAGCGGCGAGCACCCGCAGCTTTACTGGGTTCAAGGTGAGAGGTTAGGTGAAGCGACGAAGTTGATCCAAGAGATTGCGGATGAACTGGCTGAGCGGCTGAGTACGGCCAGGGACAGCTTACAAGGTCGGACCTGCGATGAGAGTATTCGATGAAAGATCTCGAGATGGAACGGGAAGGGCTGCGGCGGTTGAATCTCAGTTAGCGCAGGGTTGGCGGGGTTTGATAGCATGCGAGCGTGATTGTGAGTCTTGTTTTGTTGCTGAGTGTGGCGGTGGATCCGGCCGAGTTTATTGCGATGGCGAAGAAGTCGGAGACGGATGGGATGGTGGTGCTGAAAGAGGGTAAGACTGTGGTGGAGTATGCGCCGGGGAAACGGGTGCATGTGCAGTCTGTGTCCAAAACCATGGTGAGTCTGGCGGCGGGGTGTCTGAGGACGGATGGGAAATTGCCTTCGCTCGATGTGACGTTGGGGGAGGTTTTTCCGAAGCTCAAGGGCGATGCCAAGGAGAAGGTGACGCTGCGGCAGTTGCTCACGCATGTCTCCGGGGTGGCACATCCACGTAACGAGAAGGGCAACAATAGCGAGGCATTCAAGGCGGTGCGTGATACGCGGGCTTATGCGTTTGGACAGCCGCTCGAGGAGGCACCGGAGACGAAGTGGCGCTATAACAACACGGGGATGATTCTGGCGGCGGCGATGGTGGAGGCGATTGCCGGGGAGAGCTTGCCGCGGTATCTGGAGCGACGGTTGTTTCGGCCGATGGGGTTGCGGTCGGTGGACTGGATGAAGGATCGGGCCGGGAATGCTTATGGCTATATGGGGCTGGTAATTGATGCGGGGGACCTGGCGAAGATTGGGCAGTTGGTGCTCGATGAGGGGATGTGGGAGGGGCGGCAGTTGATCGCGGCGGAGTGGATGCGCGAGTCGACACGCGTGGCGGCGTATCCGGCATTGAGCAAGACCATGGGCATCACGTGGTTTACGCAGGCGACGCCGGCGGTGATCCATCACAGCGGCGATGGGGGGAACTGGCTGGTGGTGTTGCCGGAGTTGAAAGTGGTGGCGGCGCGAGTGAGAGGTGAGCGGGGGGAAGATACCGTGAACTTTCCGCTGTTTGTGTACCAACGGATGAAGTGAGATCCTCCGCCCGCTCGGATCGTGGACTACTTGCCCGATTCGACGTGGCGCTTGAAGTTGTTGAGGATGGCCTGCCAGCCTTCGCGCTGCTGGTCGAGGGTGTGCGTGGTTTCAGCATCGAAGGAGACCTGCACGGTGACGCCCGCGGGGCCGGGGGTGAACTCGACCGAGGCGACGCGATCGCCGAAGGAATACTCGATTAACTGGTGGGGCACGATTTTGGTGTAGGTGCCGGCAAAGTCGAAGCCGAAGCTGCCGTCCTTGGCCTCCATGCGAGAGGAGAAGGCGCCGCCTTCGCGGAGATCGACCGTAGCGGTGGTGGTGTGCCAGTCGTCAGAGGCGGCGTTCCATTGGATGATGTCGGCGGGAGTGGTGTAGGCGCTCCAGACCTTTTCGATGGGGGCCGCGACAGTGGCGGATACGGTGATTCTGGGTACGGACATGGTGTCTCCTTAGTTATGAATTGGATTGGTGAGTGAGCGTACACGCGGGTCGCGGAGCCAGAGGCCCAGCCACAACAGACATCCGAAGAGGACTGGGAACAGGATATTGAATGGCGGGCCACCGACGCGAACGTGAGTGGCGACGGCGCCGCCCAGATAGCCGGTCAAAAGGATGGCCCCGAGGACAGCGGTACGCGGAAAGATGTAGAGGAGTGTTGCGAGAACCAGAGCAACGCCGAGACCGAAGATGGCGGACTCGGGATAGCCCAACTCAACCGTGCTCTGGACGACGACGGGCGGCTTGACCAACTTCATGATGCCGTCAAACAGCAAGAACAGTGCGGGCAGGCCGGAGAGAATACGGCCGGTGGTGAGGGTTGTGCTCAAGGTTTGCGTTTTCCTTTTGAAGCTTAGACTGCCGGGAGCGGCGAAATTCATCGCTTCTGTACAGAAAAGTTTTCAGGGGGAAGCGTGAGAGGAAAGCCGAACTTTGGGAACAGGGTGGCAGTGTCGAGGAAGGAGTTGACGCCGGTGATGTGGTTTTCCTGCAACTCGAGGACGATGAGGGCCCAGGCGGAATAGCCGCCCTCGGGATTGGGCCGATATTGGGC
>CAZBTA010000517.1:0-2364 GCA_964494515.1 uncultured Bryobacter sp. | reverse complement strand
CCTGCATGTCCCAGTTAAACGACCCGCGGAACCCCAGCGCTCCGCCCCCGATCGCTCCATACCCAAAGTCCATTTGCGGAAACGCAATGCCCACCATGTTCGCCGGCAGATTCAGCCGCGACGACCAGTCCCCCGAGCTCTGGCTAGCAAAGGTAAACGCCTGCCGGTTGATCCCCACCCGCAAGCTGTTCAACGTCGACGGCGAGATCGTAAAGTTATGCGTCGCCACCGCGTTCCGGTTCGTCTGGTTGTCATCCCGCGCATCGCCCACAATCTGCTCGGTAAAGATCGACGTGTTAAACGGGTCATGCTGCGCCTGCGTGTACCGCACAAACACCGTATGCCGGTCATTGATCCGGTAATCCACGCGCCAGTTCCACTGCTGCCAGTCAATGCGCGACGGGTTCGAGTCTTGATAGTTCTGCTGCTGCGTAAACTCGTTAATCGGCGCTTTATTCGGCTGCGGGAAGTAATTCAGAATCCGCGGCGTCACCCGGTCAAACCGGCTTCGCGGCACCACGTTTCCCGGAAACACCGTCCGCACCAGCCCGCTCCCGTTCGGGTTCTGCACCGTCGTCGCCGGGTCAAACACCGGGATCAGTGCCCCCGCCGCCGTCCGCAGATTCGAGAAGTCCCCATTGCGCCACGCCTCGATCGGCACCGAAGCAAACCGCGGCGACGACCGCCGCAACAGATACTTCTCATAGTTGATAAATCCAAACAACCGGTTCTTCAGAATCGGCCCGCCAATCGCCCCGCCAAACTGGTTGTAGCGCAGCGGCAGCCGCACCGGCGCAAACGTATTCCGCGCGTCCAGCTTGTCGTTGCGCAGGAACTCATACAGCGTCCCGCGATACTGGTTCGTCCCCGACTTCGTCACCAGATTCACCGCCCCACCCGCCGTAAATCCAAACTCCGCCGACATCGGCCCCGACTGCACTTTAAACTCCTCCACCGCGTCCACCGCCGGCGGAATCGACACCTCCCCCACAAACGACAACGTGTTGTTATTCCCATCGATCATCTGCGCGTTCAGCGCGTTCGGGCCGCCATTGATCGACACCGAGCTCAGCGCGATCCCGCGATCGCCAAACCCCGATTGCGTCGGCCCCGAGTTCGACACCACCCCCGGCGACAGAAACGTAAACGCCAGCGCCGACCGCCCATTCAGCGGCAGCTCCTGCAGCCGCCGGTTATCCACCACCTGCCCCAGCGTCGCGCTGCCCGTATCCACCAGCACCGCATCCGCGCTCACCGAGATCGTCTCGGCCTGCTGGCCAATCTCAAGCCGGATATCGACGCGCCCGCTCTGGCCCACCTGCAACGTAATGCCCGAACGCACAAACCGCTTAAACCCCGCCTGCTCCACCCTCACCTCATACCGCCCCACCGCCAGCGCCGGCGCGGTAAAGAACCCGCTCTCGTTCGTCGCGGCACGGAATGTCGCCCCCGTATCGATCTGCACCACCTGCACCTGAGCGCCACTCACGGCGGCCCCTTGCGGATCGGTGATCAGTCCGGATAGCGAAGCGGTGTCTTGCTGGGCATACACCGCCAGCGTCGTGGCAAACAACAGAGTCAGAATCGCGTTCATGGCAACGCGGATATTATTTCAGATTATTTATTTGAGACACAAATAAAAAATTCTTCTGAATTGCCACCCGCCATTCCGTCCACCCCAGCCACCCCACATAAGCCCCCTCGGCCAGCACCTGCCCCACCCCCAACCACGTCAGCGATCCCCATGCCCACACTGCGATCCCCACGCACACCACGGTCCAGCTCAGATTCGCCCCCACCAGCGCGCGCAGCATCCCCAGCGGTGGAGCCTTTCTCACCGCCAGTTGCAACGAGTAGCACCCATAAAGCAGGTTCATCACCGCCATGGCGGTCACTCCCTCCACCGTCATCCCATACAGCCCCGCCAGCCACTCCCGCAGCACCAGCCCACCTGTTCCCACTGCCAGCGCCCCCAGACAATCCACCCAAAGGATCCGCGCCTCATACCAGCGCAAACCTGTCGCAGCATCGTTCTTGTTCATGTACCCCCGTGCGCCAAAGCGCTACTTCCATCATCCGACACCCGGTGCCAGCTCCCGGCTTCCTGCCTCCTCAAACTGACGCTTCCCCGAGTACCTCCAAGACCATTCCAATTTTTTTAGAACTCAATCTCCTCCAAAATCAATCACTTCCTCGCCACACCCCCAAAACTTGTCCACCACGCATGCAACAACTAACGCATGCTCAACACGCATAACATTCAAGACGAAATTCGCCCTCACGGCGAAGTAGAGAAACTTGCCTTCGAGCGCTACACCCACGCGCTCAAAATGGCTGACCGTACCCGCGCCCTCGAGATCACCT
>CAZBTA010000516.1:0-2383 GCA_964494515.1 uncultured Bryobacter sp. | reverse complement strand
CCCCGCCGAAGAGCTCTACGACATTCGCGTCGATCCCGACTGCATCAACAACCTCGCCCCCGATCTCAACTTTGCTCTCACCATGCGCCAGCTTCGCGACCGCATGGAGTCCACGCTCCGCGCCGAAGGCGACCCCCGCTTCAACGGCAACGCCGCCTTCTTCGACACCATTCGCTACACCGGCCCACGCCATCACGCCTGGGAGAACTGGATCAAATTTCAATGACAAGACTCATCTTCGCCCTGTGCCTGTGTGGCCTCGCTGCCCCGGCTGCGCAAACGGTTCTCGTGCTCACCACCGATGGCGAGTGGCTTGAGGGCGCCACCTCCGCGAGCAAGGCCGGCACGTTGCCTCTCGCCCGTGTGCTTTCGCTTCATAATGGCGCCGCCCCCTCGGCCAAAGAATCCGCCACCATCGCCGCCGGTCTCGACACCATCCTCGGCAAAGATCGCAAGGCCCGCGACAAAGCCGTCGAAGACCTCACCAACATCGGCCTCCCCGTCCTCACCCCGCTGCTCAACAAGATCAAGGACACCGATCAGCACGAGCCCAAGCCTCTTTACAACCTCTTCGCCCGTCTCATCCCCTCCACTGTCGATCAGCTCGACCGCACTGCAAGCCTCATCCGCACCGAAGGCAGCGTCACTCGCGGCCCCTGGCCCACGGGCGAGATCAAGGTTGGTGACCGCACGCTCAACTGGGCCAACATCCGCCTGCTTGCCGTGCGCAAAAAATCGCTCACCCGCAAGACCGACGTCCATTCCCTCCGCCATTCCACGCAGATCGAGTATCTCGACAGCGGCCTCTATGCCTCCGCCCAGTCGCAGTGGACCATCGACGCGGCGGGCTTTACGCGTCTCTCCTGGCATCAGGATAAGTGGGCCACCAACCCCAATGGCCTCACCAAGCCCGCCGGCAACTACAAGACCAACCTCGTCGATGGCCATCCCTTCGGCGCGTTGCTCGGTCGTATCACCGCCGCGGGTGAAGTCCGCTTCGTGGGCGTTCATTCGGTGGCCCCAGCCAAAGCTGCTGGTCGGCTTCATCTCGCCATCAACGACAACGCCCACTGGCAGAACAACCTCGGCTACTACGCCGTCACGATTACGCTCACCAACGCCTACGATCTCGGCCCCGCCCTCTAGGGCTTCAGGCTGTTCAAAAAAGTGCGCGCGGGCACAAACGTGTTCTGGATTGCCTCCAGATGCCCGCGCGCATCATCCAGGTTCTTGCCCTGTCTCATCAGTGCCACGCCCAGCATGTAGCGGGCCCGCACATAGTTGGGATCGCTGCTGAGGCTGGCGCGCGCATATTTCTCGGCATCCGCAAAGTTGCCCAGCGTTGCGTGATACGCCGACAGGCCCACGAGATTACCCACATCGTTGGGGTCAATCTTGTACGCCTTCTCAAGCCACACAATCGCCTTGTCCGGCTCGCGATTCTGCAAATACAACGCTCCCAGATTGCTTGCCACCTCAAAGTTCTCCGTGTCGACCTGCGCCGCCTTCTCCAGATGTTCGATCGCCCCGGCCCGGTCCTGCTTCTTCAGCGCCTTGGCCGCCTGGTCAATCTCCTTGCGTGCTGCCTTGGGCGTCTCGTGCATCAGCCGCACGGCCGATACCGTCCCCCGCTGCCCCAGGCCCGCCGACTTTGGCAACTGGATCGCGATAAACGAGTCTGAGGAAGTATGCATTTCCCGCGCATACTTGATCTCTCCTGCCTGCCCTACCACGCGCACTTCGTAAAAGCCCGTCGGCAACGAGGGGATCGTGAAATCGCCCTTGATGCCCAACTGCTGGTCCTGGATCACCCGGCGCTGCTGGATGTCCACCACCTGGATCCGCAACAGCGCCAGATCGAGCGCGTCGACGCCGCTCACTTTGCCCTGTAGCGGCATTCCGATCGAACCGCGTTCTCTTACGTCCGCTGCATTGGTTTGTAATTCCGGCTGTGCCCCCAGCAACCAGCCGCTGATCATCACGCCTGCTATCAGAATTTTGCGCTTCATGGATACCGCCTGCATCCAATACGCAGCAAATTCGAAAATGCTCACGGTTCTGTTCAAACCTTGTGATGACCGGGTCCTGCAGTGGGACACCCGGGCTGGCATCTCCTATACTGTGATTTCACCCTCGACCTTTAACTTCTCATTTCAATTCAACTCTTGAAGGGGGGCATGTCCCTTGCGATTTACCTTGAAATGGGCCTGCGTCGCGCTTTCGCTAGCACCACTGGCAAGTGCACAATCAGTGCCCGGTTACGTTAACTTTGCGGACGGCGAAAAGCGCCTGGCCGAATTGGCCCGCGCCAACTCATCGTGGATCAAGCTGTCCACGATCGGTAACTCCGCCGGCGGCAAAAAGATCCATCTGCTGACGATTG
>CAZBTA010000515.1:643-2389 GCA_964494515.1 uncultured Bryobacter sp. | reverse complement strand
CCGGCTTCCGCTTCATTGTCGAATTCGAAAGGCCCCTTCAAAGACCTACACCTACCAGAACGGCGTCAAAGTCCCCCTCACCAAATCCGACTCCGACTTCGTCGTCCGCTCCACTCCCGATCAACTCGCCGACCTTGGCCTCTCCCCCACCCGCCAGGTCTCCTCCGCCTCCTGGCGAGTCTCTGTGGATCCCAACCAGCTCGAAGACTCCATGGCCCTCGCCCGCCAACACGCCACCACCCACCACCTCTACTCCCGCGAAGATTCCGGCGACGACTTCCTCATCTCCGATCGCATCCTCGTCCGCTTCCGCCCCGACGTCACCGAGTCCCGCCAGATGGAGTTCGCCGGCGAATACGGCCTCCTGCTCAAAGACCGTCTCTCCCCCCGCGACGCCCTCTTCCAGCTCACCACCGAGACCGGCTGCAACCCCGTCAAGCTCATCGTCACCCTCACCGAACACGAGTCCGACATCATCGAGTTCGCCGAGCATGACCTCAATCGCGAGATCGAGCCCGCCTCGCTCACCCTCCCCACCGATCCCCTCTACCTCCGCTCCTGGCATCTCCACCAATCGCTCTCCGATCCCGACTTCGATCCGCGCTCCTCCACTCAGGCCGCCACCGCCTGGCAACTCCTCGACAACTTCGGCTCCTCCGACATCGTCATCGGCGTCACCGACGACGGTTGCCGCCTCGACCATCCCGACTTCCCCTCCGGCAAGTTCGCCGGCTGGGCTTATCTCGAAGGCACCACCCTCTTTACCAACGCCCTCTCCGGCGACCCCGCCCGCATGTACGAGCCCACCGCCAACCACGGCACTTCCTGCTGTGGTGTCGCCGCTGGCGCCGCCAATGCCGCGCTCACCGTCGGCGTCGCCCCCGGCGTCCGCCTCCTCCCCGTCAAGTGGGAATCCTCCAATCGCCGCCTCCTCATCAGCGACTCAAAGCTCCTCAAAATCCTCAGCTACCTCGCCGACAAGGTCGACATCATTTCCAACTCCTGGGGCGGCGTCCCCACCTCCGTCTGGTCCATCCCAGTCATCGAAACCATCCGCAACCTCGCCCTCACCGGCGGCCGCCGCGGCAAAGGCATCCTCTTCCTGTTCGCCGCCGGCAATTGGAACTGCCCCCTCAACCACACCGGCTCCACGCCCATCCCCTACACCTCCGGTTGGGCCCTCGATCCTGCGAACACGCCCACCTGGGTCGGCCCCCGCACCTCCACCGCCTTCTCCAACAACCTTGTCGGCCTCGACGGCGTCCTCCACATCGCCGCGCTCTCCTCCCGCGCCACCCGCAGCCACTATTCCTGCTGGGGCGAAGGCATTGCTCTCACGGCCTCCGCTTCCAATTCCCACTTCTACCAGCGCGCCGCCGTTCCCGGCCTTGGCGTCACCGCCGCCACCGGCCTGCCATCTCTCTCCCGCCCCGATTTCGGCGGCACTTCCTGCGCCACGCCCATCGTCGCCGGCGTCGCGGCTCTCGTGCTTTCGGCCAATCCCGATCTCACCGCTCTCGAGCTCGCCTCCCTGCTCAAGCAGACCGCCACCAAAGACCTCGACTTCTCCCCCACTCCCCGCACACCCGCCGCCGTCTTCGACCCCAATCCCACCTGGGACATCAACCCCGTCCCCCCGCACGATTCCGGCATCTTCCTCGATCGCAATCTCCCCGACGGCACCTGGTCCCCCTGGTTCGGCCACGGTGCGGTCAACGCCGCCGCTGCCGTCTCCGCTGCCCTCGC
>CAZBTA010000515.1:0-633 GCA_964494515.1 uncultured Bryobacter sp. | reverse complement strand
GCCGCCTCTCCCGCCAATCAGGTCACCACCTACGAGGCCCGCCCCGATCTCCTCATCCCCGACAACAACACCACCGGTCTTTCCTCCACCCTCAGCGTCAACTCGCCGGGCCTTGTCCGCTCGCTCGAGGTCGCCGTCGACATCACCCACACCTGGATCGGCGATCTCCGCGTTTCGCTCACTTCACCCCAGGGCGTTGAGGTCCTCTTGCACAACCGCACCGGCTCCTCCACCAAAAACATCAACACCACCTACCGCCCCGATTCCACCCCCGCGCTCACCCGCTTCTTCGACCAGCCCGCCTCCGGCCCCTGGCGCCTCCGCGTTGCCGATCTTGCTAGTTTCGATTCCGGTCGCCTCATTGCCTGGTCCCTGCAATTCACGCTCAATGCCCCCACCCGCTTCACCGACCCCACCACCGTCCTCATCCCCGACGGCGACCTCTTCGGCATCACCCGTTCTCTCACCCTCCCGCCCACGGCCTCCGGCCCCCTCGCCGTAATTGTTTCGCTCAGCCACCCCAATCTCGCCGACATCTCGCTCACCCTCTTCACCCCCACCAACACCCCCATCACCCTGGCCAATCCCGGCGACCTCACCGGCGAACCCCTCGAACTCCGCTTCTCCCCACCC
>CAZBTA010000514.1:0-2394 GCA_964494515.1 uncultured Bryobacter sp. | reverse complement strand
GATGCCAGTTGCAGATCCGGCACACGGTAATTCTCCCCACGCCCCACGCCCGCCGGCGTCTGCTCCACCCGGAACAAGAACTCCGGGCTCACCAGCACCGCTCGCAGCGCCATCTCCATGCCGCCCTCGCGATAGAACTTCAGCGGCGCCACCAGATCCGCCTCCGTCACCGGCCGCCGGTACGCCCGCCGCAACAGCCGCCGCAGATTCTCTTTGGCGCACGCCTCCGTCTCTTCACGACACCCATAGATCCGCCGCCGCGCCGGCGTCTCGCTCACCCCGCGCGCCATATACGGCCCATTGATCGAGACCGAATACAGTGCCGGCGTAATGCGTGGGTGGCGGTCCATATTGAAGTGCGCCGCATAGGGCTGCTTCTCGGTCTCCATCACCAGCGACGGCAGCTTCGGAAACGTCACCGTCACCGCATGCGGCCCCGCCTTCACCGGCATGCGGAACGTCAAATGCCGATCCGCATTCTGATGATCCCCATTGGCCGGCTGCTCCACGGTAAACAGCTTCACCCGCTCCCGATCCAGCAGCACTTCCACCTGATGCGTCCCGCGCAACCCCTCTACATGCTCGTTGCGATCGCGCGCCAGCCGGATCGTAAACTCATACTCGCCATCCACCGGAAACACCTGCCGCCACTCTGTTCCCCCGCGCGTCCCCAGCGGCAGGCCCTCAAAGTGATCCTCCTGCGTCAGGTCCGGCCGCAACACAATCTGCTCGCCACCCGGCGACTTCGGCGTCACCCCCAGCGCCAGCCGCCCAATTTTCCGCGCCGCCGCGAGGTAGCGCTCGAGCAGCGTCGGCGACAGCTCGCCGAGCGTCATATTGTCAAACCCGCGGCTCGCCTCATCCTGCGGCAACAGCGCCGCCACATCCACATCAAGGTCCAGCAGATCCCGCACCGCATTGCGATATTCAGCGCGCGTCAGCCGCCGAAACGTATCCGTCCGCCCGGCATTGAGCGGCATGCGGTCAAGCCGCGCCACCAGGGCATTCACGGCATTCGTGTAATCCGCATCCGCCGGCCGCGGCAACGGCTGCGGCGGCATCTGCCGCGCCCGCAAGCGCCGCACCACCCGTTCCCATTCCGGCGCATGCCCCTCGAGCGGTAGTTTCTCGAGGCTCAACCCCGCCGTTTTCAATCGCTCGTTATGACATCCGAGGCAGTGCTTTTCGATCAGCGCCTCTTGCGCGCTCATCCCCAGCGCCACCAACAAAACCACGCCTCGCATGCGAGAACAATATCAAACCCTTGACCTGCCGTTCATCAGGTTGCTACATTAACAGTGCGGGGTGGAGCAGCCTGGTAGCTCGTTGGGCTCATAACCCAAAGGTCGCATGTTCAAATCATGCCCCCGCAACCAACCCCTGGCTCCCCTGCCAACCTTCCCTCTGCTAGCCTGATCACAATGTTGTCTTGCTTCCGTGTGGTCGCAGCACTACTGGTTGCTTCTTCCATCGCCTTATCCTGCACCTGCGTCTCGTCTGGACTAAATCAAGATACGGCAAAGGCCACCATCGTATTCCGGGGCGCCGTCACCAACATCAAGGAACTCCCGCTTCGCCCTGAATCCTCACGCAAGCGTTTCACAGTCACATTCGCAGTTTCCGAGCATTGGAAGGGCACGCCCTCAAAGGAAGTCTCGCTTCACATCATCGAACCGGGCACCGATTGCGTAGGGGTACGCTTTACTGCCGGCAAAGAATACGTCGTCTTCGCCGAGTCGCAAAGGGCCGACGACCACTGGCTCGATAAACACCTTTGGTATGGTTGGCTGGACCTGCTGCCAAAGGGTTCGAGTTTTCTCACGGCAAACAATTTTTGCGATTCCACGGCAGAGGTAAAGCAGGCTCGCAAGACGCTGCGACAACTCGGCAGAGGCCAAAAACCGGGAGCATGATTTACGGCAAGCGAAAACGAATCTGCAGCGGCTGCGTTCGATAAGAGGAAACTGAGCACTTCGGGAGCATCCCCCACGCACTCATCCATGGCCTTCTACGGTTCAACCCACTCGCTGCCAAGGCCCAAAAAACATCTGTTGTAAATTTCGTCTCATGATGATACATTCCGACTAGTACGTATTTTATTGAGCCAGGGCCATACCTTGACTCCCAGTAAAGATACCTACCAGTCGGTATATTAATTTTCCGGAGTATTCTATGCCCACCTCTTGCTTTTCCTTTCTCCTCAGACTCGTCGTCATTGCGTGCCTGCTCCTCCTCAACCTCTCAGCCGCTGTCCCGCTTTCGGATCAATGGATCTCAACCAGCGCAACCCACGTCTTTGGCCTCCCCAGCATTGCCGCCAAACGCGAAGGCCTGCTCACCATCGACTCCAATGCCCTCACGTTCACCAGTAAGTTCACCCCCTTTCATCTGCCC
>CAZBTA010000513.1:0-2394 GCA_964494515.1 uncultured Bryobacter sp. | reverse complement strand
GGGGACGCGCGGCTCGATCTGGAAGAGCTTGAGGAAAAGCTTCTCAAGGCGCATGTAGGCGCGCCAGTTGACGGCACGGAGATCGTCACCGCTGTAGAAGTTGCGGTGGTCGAGGAACTCCTGGCCGGAGCCGGAGTAGCGGCTGGCATTGTGGCCGCCCACGACGCCGGGGAAGGACCGGTTCCAGTGGATGGATAGCCGCTCGAGCCTTTCGAGGAAGGCTTTTTCGATTTTGAACTCGCTGCGCGCCACGCGGGGTTACTTGTGGGACCTTAGCGGGCGGTGGCGGCCTGAGCCGCGACGCCTTTCAGGATCTCGGGCAGAATCGTTTCGGTGGTGTGGCCGTCGGCGTGAGCGTCGAAATTGAGGATGACGCGGTGACGGAGCACCGAGGGGGCGACGGCGGTGACGTCGTCGATGCTCAGGTGGTTGCGGCCGTGCATCATGGCGTGGACGCGCCCGCATTCGACGAGGGCCTGAGCGCCGCGGGGCGAGCTGCCGTAGCGGATGTATTTCTTGGCGAGAGGATGGGCCTGACCCTGGTCGGGCTGGGTAGCCATGACGAGGTCGACGGCGAAATCCTGCACGTGCGGAGCGACGAGTACGGAGCGGCAGAGCTTGCGGAGCTCGAGGATGCCATCGACGTCGATCTTGGCTTCGATGTGGGCTTCGTCACGGGTGATGGTGCGTTCGACGATGGTGGCGAGGTCGGCGCGATTGGGATAGCGGACGAGGATCTTCATGAGGAAGCGGTCGAGCTGCGCTTCGGGGAGAGGATAGGTGCCTTCCATTTCGATGGGGTTCTGGGTGGCCATGACGAGGAAGGGGCTCTCGAGCTGGTGAGTGGTGGTGCCGGAGGTGACGGTGCGTTCCTGCATGGCTTCGAGGAGGGCGCTTTGGGTCTTGGGGGTGGCACGGTTGATTTCGTCGGCGAGGACGAGATTGGAGAAGATGGGGCCGGGCTGGAAGCGGAAACTCTTGGAGCCGCGCTCGTCGCTATCCATGATCATGCTGCCGACGATGTCGGCGGGCATGAGGTCGGGCGTGAACTGGATGCGGCTGTAGCGGAGGTGGAGCACACGAGAGAGGGTGCGCAGGAGGGTGGTTTTGCCGAGGCCGGGGACACCTTCGAGGAGTACGTGTCCGCCGCCGAGGAGGCAGATGAGGACACCACGTACTACTTCGTCCTGACCGACAATGATTTTGCCGATTTCATCGGTAACGGTCTTGATGCGTTGCGTTGCCGCCGAGAGATCACTCACATTGACATCTTATGAAAAAAGAGAGAAGCCCTGTGCGAGTAAAGCGGGCGGGATCGGGGCGATTCGTAATTTTGATGGGGACGAGGTTGGGCCGAACCGACACTGCGGGTGACGAGGGGCGAGGGCGCCACCCGCGGGATGATCCGAGGGGCTGATATGCGGTTGTCAAAGAGCGGTAATCCCGTGGGATTGGGTTCGTTTGGTTGATTCCATTGCGGCGGCCTTCTGCAGGGCTTGCCAGTTGGCTCGGGATTTGCCGGATCGATGGATGTGTTTGTTGTCGCATGGGGGTGGGGCGAGTTTCGGGGAGGAGGCGGGGAAGTTGTTGATTCGCAGAGGAAAACAGTTCTCAAATTTCTGGACCGGCATCGAGACAGCGGCAGCCGGGCTTCGGCCAGGTAACGCGCCAAAAGAGCACCAGAAGAAGATGGCGTCGCAAGTTAACGATAGAAATCACGAGATTGCGACAGATTCCTTTGGGGGATCGCCCTAGGCTGATCTTTAGGCGATTGCCGGTGCGAGGAGGATGGAATGAGTAAGACTCCTAACAACGTAGAAGTCAGGCTCGATTCTGGAGCCTTTGAGGCTCTGGCGAGGCGAACTGAGGATGCAAGAGACCTGATCCTTCGAGAGACTTCGAATGCGATGGGGAAGGTGTCGATGGAGGAACTGAGCCGCTTGGGAGCGACTTTGTTAAGTCGACCTCGTACGTTCCTGCTCGGTGAAGGCCGCAGCGGCCTGGTGGGGCGCATGTTCGCGATGCGCCTGATGCATTTGGGTCGCACAGCGTACGTGGTGGGCGAAACGACGACGCCAGCTCTGGAAAGTGGGGATCTATTGGTGGCGATCTCCGGATCTGGCTCGAGTGGCTTCGTTCAGTCGATGGCAGCCAAAGCCCGAACGATCGGAGTGGTGGTGGCTGCCGTTACGACCGATGGCCAATCCCCGCTGGCGCAGGTGGCGGATCAGATTGTGCTGATTCCTGCCGCGGCCAAGCAGGACCAGTCGGGCAAGCACAGTCATCAATTCGCGGGATCGCTGTTTGAGCAGACCTGCCTACTGACGCTTGACGCTTTGTTTCAGGCGCTATCGCAAGTGACAGCGCAAAGCGCAGGATCGCTGTGGGCGCGAC
>CAZBTA010000512.1:0-2399 GCA_964494515.1 uncultured Bryobacter sp. | reverse complement strand
GCGCTGCGTGCCGGATCATGCCCCGGTTAAGGCAGATTTGGGCGGTGTAGGAAAACGGTTTGGGGTTGGGGGAGGACAGCTTGAGAGAGGTTCTCGCCAGCCCGGACAAAGATGCCAACGGCACAAACAATTCCAAACGCGTCGACTTCGCCCTGATGGAAGAGAGCGCCCAGGTCCGCCATGCGATCGAGTATCAGTGCAGCGGGCATGACTTGCCAGGCACCGCGCCAGTGGAGTGTGTTATTCTGGGTCGTCGGGACTGGCTGATGATGTAGAAAACTTTCCTCGCTTCTATCTCCAAAGCTCGGCTCGCCGTTGACGGACAACCCTGTACTTCTGAAATGACAATCGAGCTTTGTAAAATTCGACTTTGCCTTCATCGGGGCTAATCGCAGATTGAAGATCTGATCGCGATATATCCGATAGAGGGCCAACTATTATTTCTCTTAACTGAATTTTACTGTTGAATGGGCACCAATAGAAATCTCTATCCCCGCGCTCCTTCAAGGCAAGGAAGACCCGAGTTTCCTGTTCATAGCTCCAGTGCTCAAACTTGGTTGTGGACCATTTTATCGCTTCGACCCTGGCAAAATCAGGCTCCTTGGCGAAAATTCGCCGATCAAGCTTGAGCCTTTCAGATGAGTATGTGACATTTGAGCACACACCATCATAAACGTCGAATCCAAGGCACAAGCCCTTGTGCTTTTCGCCATAGTGCGACCATTGTACCGGGTTGCTCCATGTCCTGCTGAAGCAGAGCATCCCATAGCGCTCTGCCCATTCTTCTTTAAAGCGACGAAGCGCTGCTCTTTCTCTTCGGTCGCTTGAGTAGAGGGCGGAAATTTCGAACGGGTCGTTTATGTCGTTCAACGTCGCAATTTTTAGACGTCGGTTAACGAGGTTGCTCAGACCGTGCTCGCGGCTCAGAAAGTGATAAAGGCGCGCCAATTTCGGACGTCTACCTACGAAAGAACTGCATCGCTTGAACAATCCGACCTTCGTCTGGAGGGCCTAAGCCGTAATTGTCCCGAAGAGCAGTCCAAAAATCCATGATGACACGAGAGATACTTTCCTGTGAAAATTCGTCAATCTGGCCCTCGATCTCGACGCCATCGTCCAAGGCTTGGGGCTCCCCATAAAATGGATTTGGAATTGGCCAATAGCTTTCAAGTAACCCAGATGTACCCAATTTAATCCTCATAGGCAGGCTTGCGCCTTGTCCGAGCATCTTCGGTACCTGCCTGGACAGATAGCTTATGACGCCGTGCAGAATCTCGTCACCTTGGATCATCTGCTTATCACGCCATTCGGCGACGATGAATCGATCGATTGCCCAAGTCTCGCCAGTGTCGAAAAAGAGCATCGTGCCGTTTGGTGAGTCAGCGAGTTCTGGTCGAACTATGCTACCCTCATATGTCAACAGTCCTCCACTCGCTCTCCCCCATGATACGCCCGAAACGTGGCCAAGCAGCGAAGAATGGTCCGGCTCCTGCGGTTTATTCCAAGCCCTTGGGAGAATTCGAACATACCGCGTTGCAGCAGTCGGGAATGACTTCTTTCCTGAGCCGTGCCCCGGTTCATTGACGGTGATTCCGGCTCCCTCTTCGAACCAAATCGCTGGGTTGACCTCGTTTGCGCGATGCCAATTCGGCCAGCTTGAGAGAGGCGCTGCATTGCCGGGTACGATAGAAAGGGCGGTTCGCAGACTCGCCGCGAGCTTTGATTTGGCGTTTCGGTAATCCTCTGTGGGAGAACCGGCTGGCAGGTGGAAACTAATGGGACCCCGCCGTCCCCTCATGTCAAACGGCAGATCGTTAACGGTGCAATCGGTTATCGCGGTGTTCCAAACTTGAATGATGCGGTCGAGCCCGAGCGCCTTCTTAGCGTAGCCCAATTCAATCATTACATTTGGGTTGGCAACGTGCCGGACCTTTGGTGCAACACCGACAATTCCAATTGGCGTCACGTCAGCTACGAAAGCTTGTGCCTTCTCGATCTTTTCCAATATCGACGCGACAATATCGGGACTGCCAGGCACTCCCTTGGTATCGTGATCGACTGTAAGCGCTTCATCTGGCCTTTCAGAATCCTGAATATCGCCGTTAATCGAAGCGACCGCTTCTTCGAGGGCCTCTCTGATTATTTGTTTCGTCTCACGAGCCGGCGCATCGCTTTGCCAAGACCAGAACACATTTGGCATATGACAAGCTCAAACGACCCAACTGCGCGCCAACGGCATGCTACTGCGGAACATACAAACTCCCTCCTTCGCGGAACTTCTGGCTCATCTCCTCCATCCCCTTTTCCGCTTCCTCGGCGGCGAGGAACGTTTCCGGCGCGGCATTCTGCTTCGCCGCAAACTCCCGCACTTCCTGGCTGATCTTCATCGAGCAGAACTT
>CAZBTA010000511.1:0-2399 GCA_964494515.1 uncultured Bryobacter sp. | reverse complement strand
GCAGCTGGGAACTGGTCGGCGTGCGCCCCGATCTGTCGAGCTGGGGCAAGTCCTTTGCCAACGGTCATCCGATCTCGGCCCTGCTCGGCTCCGACAGCTGCCGGGCGGGCGCCGAGGGGATCTATGCGACGGGCTTGTTCTGGTTCTCGGCGGTGCCGATGGCGGCGGCGCTCGAAACCCTCGCGATCCTGCGCGATACCGACTACCTCGAACACACGATCGCGCTTGGCGAACGGCTGCGCAGCGGACTGGATGAAGCTGCCGCCCGTCACGGGTTCACGCTGCGCCAGACGGGCCCGGCCCAGATGCCGCAAGTCCTGTTCGCCGATGATCCCGATTTCCGTATCGGATTTGCGTGGGCCGAGGCGATGCTGGAGCGCGGCATCTATGTGCATCCGTGGCACAACATGTTCATCAACGCCGCGATGACCGAGGCTGACATCGATCTTGCGATTGCGGCGGCCGATGCGTCATTTGCAGCGGTGAAGTCCAAGATTGCCGAGCTCGAACCGCACGCCCTGCTCATGTCGCTGATGGGCGCACACTAAGGGCGCGACAAACGCGCCTTCCCGCATTCACCACCGATCGCGAAAGCGCCGCGGCTGGGGAGACGGTAAGGATCCATGCCAGCGCGGCGCTGTCACCGTGCCGCCTCGAGGTCACAAGGGTCGGCAGAACGCGCGAAATCATCGCCGTCTTCGATGGCATCGAGGTGGCCGATCACCCTGTGCCGGACAGCGTCGAGACGCGAGGATGCGAATGGCCAGCCTGGTTCAACTCGGAAGTCGGCAAGCACTGGCCCCAAGGGTATTCCGACCTGCGGCTGATCCAGCCGGACGGGGCAGCAGGCCACCACTATCTTGTGGTGAAGCGCGGGCCGCAGCCGCTAACAGCCCGCTCCATGCTCTTCTGCTGGGTGTCGACGAAAAACTGCACAGGCCCATCATGGTCGAGCGGCATGAAGTGCGTCCCCACGCCTTGTTCGAGGGAGCGGTCGAGGAAGAGATGGACGAGGATGGCCTTGGACGTCGCAATACCCTGCAGATATTGGCGGATTTTGACCCATTCTTCCGGGACAAGGGCCTGCGCGTGTGGCGGCTGCGCTGCAACGATGACGTGATCCGCTTCGATCGTGGTCCGATCTGCGAGCGTTACGCCCGTCACCCTTGTTCCGGTCCGCCGCAGCGAGGCGACAGGGCTGTGGGTCGCATCAGGATCATGCCGTGGCACGTGCTCTTGTCGAAATCTTCGAAGATCGCGACAAGAGCAGGGCTTTGGCTCAGCACGACGTCCTTTTCGGCCATTTCAAGACCTAATTCTGTGACACCATAGGTAGTCGTTACATGAATGATGTCGTCCGGCTCCAATTCTGCAGAGGCGAAACCTGACCCAAGAAGAGCACTTGGCAATACATAGTTGAGTAGACGACGGGGACATGCGCCCTTGACGAACAAGTTTTTCATTCCGGTATTCCTTATCTTGGATTTGCAGACCCACGCTTGGGGTCTGAAGACTTTTCCATTCTCGGAATCGGCTCATCCCGATTTCCATTCAAAGGAGCTGAAGCGGTCGGAGGACACCTCGTGGCTCAGAGGTGTTGCCTAACCCGAGGCAGAAGCAGAGCGACTTGCGGACATGGCGTTTCGCGCACGAGGCAAGGTCCAGCAAAATCGTCGACAGGCAATTGAGGCCGCTGACGCGGCTGAGTGATGCGGCCGCTAGACCTCAACGGAAGCGATATGAGACATCGGCAGGAGAAGGGCGCGATACGGAGATCGCCGCTTTACAAGCGAGAACTCCTCCGCGGCACTGACTACGAAAAGGCCGAGCACAGACTGTGCACCTCAGTGTGCACTTGACTGTGCTCAGCGGATGATTCACAAGCTGCAACTCTAACAAAACACTCAGAATTCTGCGGATTTTCTGAGTTTTCGGAGAAGCTTTTCGGTTCGGTTGGGAATCCTCTCGTCCCGACCAGTGGGATTTCCCCTTCATGCCGAGCACACTTTGCCGCGCAGATCATGCGGGCGGGCCATCAAGTCAGGTCCGGGGCGTCGTTGTGGTTGGTGGCGGTGACCCGCTGCCTCCACTGGAACCGCCCGCGCCGGAACTGCCACCGCCCGATGCGCCGCCCCCGCCAGAGCCTCCTCCACCGGAGCCGCCGCCGCCGGAGCCCCCTCCCCCGGACCCGCCGCCACCCGAACCGCTACTACCTGAGCCACCGCCAGAGCCGCCACCGGAACCGCCACCGCCGGACCCGCCGCCCGATGCGCCGCCTCCGCCAGAGCCTCCTCCACCTGAGCCGCCCCGGGAGCCGCCGCCCCCCGAACCACCCGATCCCGCTCCGCCGCCGCTCGCTCCGCCCGGCGCGGACGGAAGCGGCGGGGGCCTGAGCGCCT
>CAZBTA010000510.1:320-2413 GCA_964494515.1 uncultured Bryobacter sp. | reverse complement strand
CGGTGGCATCGCCATGGTTGTGGCATACGGCCAAGGTGTGGGGCAATCCGTTACGCTCGGATGCCTCCTACTATCTGTTTCAGGACTACTTCGCGCTGCTGGCCGGATCGAATGTGGAACAGTACTGGCGCAGTGTCACACCGCCACCAACAGTCGGCGCGGCGATCGGCAAGGATCCGGCCGGCTTTCTGAGCTTCTGGATTCGCGGCATCTTCACTGTTTGCTACAACTGGCTTTCGCAATGGAATCAGGGATCAAAGCCTGCGGCGGCCCTGTTTGTCGCCTCTGTCGGCTGTGGCTTGTTTGCAGCTCGTTGCTGGTGGCGATCCACTCTTCTGTGGATGTGTGCGCTGGGTGGTTTTTTTACGGTATTGTCGCTAGGCATCCGCGCTGACTCGCTTGAGTTGCGCTACTTTGCTCCGGTCAACGTAATGGTGGGCCTGATTCTGGCCGCACCCTTGCTGCTGACTGGCGCCGGGCGAGGCAAACAGCTTGCCCTGTGTGCGCCGCTGCTTGCGTACCTGACCCTTTTTGTGGCCCGGCAGGATTACAGTACTTTGCAACTGATGCGCAGCCCGGGCAGCAGTCTTGCCAGCATCCGGCAAACCAGCCAGCAACTGGCGCGCCAGTTGCCACCTGACGCCACCGTGGTTTGCGCCTATCCCTATTACTTCGGCTTTTTCAGCCGCCTCAGAACCGTCTCGCCACCTTATCCGGGCACACCAGAACTATTGGCGATCATGAAAAAATACGGGGCACATTATCTGCTGCTGCCGATGGAAAATATGAGCTACTACTATGCGGGAGCGCCAGCGTCGCTTGAGACCTGGTTTAAACCGCTGGAAGGTACGAATCACCATCAACTCTTTGAGCTCAAAGCTCGATAGATCGTTAAAAGAAAGATTCTCCGCATGATCTCTGTTGTCATTCCGGCATTCAACGAAGAAGAAGGTTTGGACGAGCTGTACCAGCGCATTGTTGGAGCCTCGAGCGCATGGGGAGACGATTTCGAATTGATCCTCGTGGATGACGGTAGCCGTGACCGCACTATGGAAATTCTCACGCGCCTGGCGGCGGCTGACAAGCGTGTCAAGGTGGTGAGCCTTTCAAGAAACTTCGGCCATCAGGTGGCGGTGTCGGCGGGTTTGCAGCATGCCACCGGTTCGATTGTGTCCGTGATGGATGCCGACCTGCAAGACCCGCCCGAGGAGCTCCACCAGTTCATCGCCAAGATTCGCGAGGGATTTGATGTGGTGTACGCCGTGCGCACCAAGCGCAAGGAAGGCATCTTCAAGCGCAGCGCCTACTTCCTCTATTACCGCTTGCTCAAGAAACTGGCCCATCTCGATATTCCCCTCGACGCCGGTGACTTTTGCGTGATGCGGGGCGAGGTGGTGCGCGCCATCAACAACCTGCCGGAACGTAACCGTTTCGTGCGTGGATTGCGCACCTGGGTGGGTTTTCGGCAAACGGGGATGACCTATGAGCGCGCCGCCCGCTTTGCCGGTGAGCCCAAGTACACGCTTTCGAGACTGATCAAGCTGGCCGCTGACGGAATTATCAATTTCAGCTACAAGCCGCTGCAACTGATCATGTTCATGGGATTGATCGTTGGAGCTCTTTCAATCGCGATGGGCATTCTGGTGGTAGCCCAGTATGTGTTTGACTACACGATTTTTGGCTTTAATCCCCGCCAGGCTCGTGGTTGGACCTCGCTGATTTTTGTGCTGCTGTTCAGCTCGGCAACGCAGTTGCTGTGTCTTGGGGTGATCGGCGAATACATCGGTCGTCTCTTTGAGGAAAGCAAAAGCCGCCCAATCTACCTGGTCAAGCAGCGCATCAACGTCGACGAGCCGAGGCTCGGTTAGCCAGCGAAGGGATCTGCCGGCCGCGAGTACCAGCGCCAGGCCGTACCCACAATTGAATCGAGACTTGAGTGTTGCGGCTGCCAGCCAAGCAGCTCTCGCGCCAGCGTGGGATCGGCAACCAGTGCTGGCGCATCTCCCTCGCGGCGCGGGCCGTACTCTACGGGTACGCTACGACCACCAATAGCGCTAACTGCTTCAATGATCTGCCGCACAGAATGCCCCTGA
>CAZBTA010000510.1:0-310 GCA_964494515.1 uncultured Bryobacter sp. | reverse complement strand
GTCGGCCCCAGCGAGCAATCGTCGCAATGATGCAATGTGAGCGGAGGCAAGATCCGTGACGTGCACATAATCCCGAATCGCGGTGCCATCGGGCGTCGGGTAATCCGTGCCAAACACCCGCAGCGGACCTTTACCAAGCGCCGCCAGAATGGTCAGCGGAATCAGATGTGTTTCTGGATCGTGCCACTCGCCAAGTTCCCCTTCAGGGTCCGCGCCAGCAGCATTGAAATAGCGCAGGCAAGCGGACTTCAATGTGGTGGATCGCCCGTACCATGACAGCATCTGCTCAAACATCCACTTGCTCTCGGCA
>CAZBTA010000509.1:0-2422 GCA_964494515.1 uncultured Bryobacter sp. | reverse complement strand
ATAGCCGACGACGTTCGGCCAGCCGTAGTTGCCACCAGCGCGGAGTACGTTGACCTCGTCGTCAGTCTTGGGGCCCTGCTCGGAGGAGTAAAGAGTGCCGTCAGGGGCGAAATCGAGGCCTTGGGGATTGCGATGGCCGTAGGTGAAGACGTGGCTGCGGACGCCGTTGATGACGGGGTTGTCGGCGGGAACGGAGCCATCGAGATTGATGCGGAGGCTCTTGCCGACGTAGGAGGCGAAGTCGTTCTTCGAGAGCTCGGCGGCGGTGGGGATGCGCTGGGATTCGACGGGGAGGCAATAGTTGCCGAGCTGGTTGTGGCCCATGTCACCGATGGTGAAGTAGAGCTTGGAATCAGGGCCGAACTTGAGGCGACCGGCGTTGTGATCGTTGCCGGCGGGGAGGCCGCTGATGATGGTGACGGGGCTCGTGAGCTTGTCGGTGGCCTGGTCGTAGGTGTAGCGGGCGAGCTTGAAGTAGAGGAAGCGGAAGGGGCTCTTGGGGTCGGTAATGTTCGGATCGGGGCCCTTGGCGGTGTCGTTATAGGTATAGGCGACGTAGACGTAATCGTTGCCGGAGCCCTTCAGGAGCTGGGGGTGGAGAGCCATGCCAAGCAGGCCGTCCTGACCGCCGGGGGCGGCGACTTCAGCAATCGTGACGAGGACGGAGCGCTTGCCGGTAGTGGGGTCGATGCGGGAAACGGTCTTGCCGGTACGTTCGGTGACCCAGAGGTGGGAGTCGGGGCCCCAGGTGATTTCCCACGGGCCCGCGAGGCCGGAAATGACTACCGATTTGCGGAAGTTCTTGGTGGGTTTGAGAGCTGTCTCAGGACCATTTTGAGCAAGAAGAGTAAAGACAAGTGCAGCAACAAAGATGGACTTCAGCATTGGATGTTGTGATTATATGCCACACGGGCATAAGGGTTTAGCGGGCTCAAGTGAAGCGGCCACGACCGCCACAACCGGCTTGGGACTCGCCGGAGCCGCCGCCGGAAACCGAGGCGCAGCAGACGGAGTATTCCTTCTTGGCGATGACCGCGCCGCAACGGGGGCAATCGGTGGGAGACTCGGCCTCGCGCATGGGGCGGAGCTTCTCAAAGCGAGTGTCGCAAGAAGGGCAACGGTATTCGTAAATCGGCATAGCTACTCTTCTATTTTATCGGCAGGATTTTGAGATTGCGGAATTCGACGATGCCGTCGTGGATCTGGAGGGCGATGGGGGAACGGCGCTGGGCCTGGGCGCGGAGCATGTGGCGGGATTCGCGCGTGCTCTGGTTGAAGTGGCGCTCGGCTTCTGGCGTGTCGAGGTCGATGTTGACGACGCGTTCGCCGTCGAGCCAGTGTTCGATGTGGAGGCCGCGGGCGATGATGCGGGACTGGTGCCAGACGCCGGGGGTGGCGGGGCGAGAGCGGGCGGGGGCGACGTAGTCGTAGAGGGCGCCTGAGGAATGGCGGGGAGTGGAGAGCGAATCGGGATTGGAGAGATCGTCGGTGATCTGGTATTCGAGACCGGTGGGTTCCAGGCGGGTGGGGGATTGGGAGAGGCGCTGGATGCGATATTTGACGCCGGAGTTGGCGCCTTTTTCGGCGCGCCATTCGAATGAGAAATCAAAGTCGGTGAACTCGGCGCGGGTGATCAGGTAGACGGGCTTGCCGGAGGTGGGGGTGGTGCGGAGAATACCGTCGGCGGCGGCCCAGGAGGGTTGGGGCGGGTTGGGCTCGTTGGCCCAATACCAGCCGTTGAGGGTGGAGCCGTCGAAGAGCGGGGTTTGGGCGAGGAGGAGCAAAAACAACGGGAACATCAGGAGGATTATGACACTATGATGGGACTCGGCATGAACAAGCTGATGTGGGGTCTCGGTGGATTGTTTGCGGCGCTTACGGTGTGGTGTGTGCTGAAGATCGGATTGAGCGTGGTGGCGTATCTCCAGATACGGACGTTTGATGCGACCGTGCTGGGGCGGCATCTGACGGTGGACTGGGATCGGGAAGACAATGTGCCGGAATATTGGTTGCGGGTGGACCTGAAGGCGGACGACCGGGTGGTGGTGTGGGAGGGAGAACCGGGGCGGGCCCGTTACCCGGAAGAGGCGCTTGATGAATTGAATTTCTGGGCGGTGGGCAGCACGCACAAAGTGGGACTGGTGCGAGGGGCGGCGCAGCGCCCACTGATCTATGAGAGCGAGAGGCGGGATCAGTTGGGAAACGCTGTGGCGTGGCTGCTGGCTTCGTTTTTCACGATGATGTTTGCGGGGTCGTTTCTTGCGGTGGCGCGGGAGGATTCGAAGCGGTTTAGCCTGAACATCGGGATGTGGATGGTGGTGGTTGGGTTTGGGCTGTTTCCGCTGATTGGGGCGGTGTTATATGGGGTGACGCGGTCGATCGACATCATGACGTGGCAGCAGGTGGAATCGAAGCAGCCATC
>CAZBTA010000508.1:0-2422 GCA_964494515.1 uncultured Bryobacter sp. | reverse complement strand
GGCTATCGGGTGCTCAAGTTGGGGATCCGGCCTGACCGTGCGGCGTTACGCGAGCGCATCGTGGAGCGGTCACGGCGCATGTTTGAAATGGGGTTGCTTGAAGAGGTGCGCGAGCTGGGCCGACAAGGCTACGGACGTACGGCAAAGGCTATGGAATGTGTAGGTTACAAGCAGGCACACGCCTGTCTTGCGGGGGAGATTAGCGAGGCGGAGGCCATTGCCGACACGGCGTTGCGGACGGCGCAGTATGCCAAGCGGCAAATGACGTGGTTTCGGCGCGATCCGGAAGTGATTTGGTTTGAAGGGTTTGGCGATGATGCTGCCGTTCTGGCCCGCGCTCGATCCGTCTTAGAAGAATTTTTGAGGGGCACCATCAAAAATTCTTTCTAATTCACGGAACGAACCGATGAGTTCTTCGTACTTACAGGTGTGCAGGCGATTACGGATTAACCAAAACCGGATCGACACTGCTTATGACCTGGGATAGATCAGATTACTTAGGAGTACGAAAACAACATGACCAAGAAATTCTTCCTCACCTTTGCTGCTGCCGCTCTGATGGTGGCCAGCGCCGCTGAAAAGCACAACATCACGCTTTTCCAGCCTTCCTTCGTTAATGGCACCGAACTGGCGCCTGGCGATTACCGCATGGAAGTAGATGGCAACAAAGTTACCATCTCCAAGGGCAAGCAGAAGGTTGAAGCCACTGCCAAGACTGAAACCGCTGACAACAAGTTCAGCTCCACCTCGATTCGCTATGCCAACGCGGATGGCAAGTACAAGGTGCAGGAGATTCGCATTGGGGGCACGAACCGCAAGCTCGTCCTGGGTGGCGATCAGGCTGGCCTCTAAGCTTTAGAATTCTTCCCTCCTCAGAAGAGAATGGGCCGGTATCGGTGCTTTGCTACGCTGAAAGCGATGCGCCGCATACCGGCCCTTATCTTTTTGCTCACGGTGCTTGTCTCGCGGGCAATGGCCGAAACCTGGCTGGTGATCCCATTCACCAACCTCACCGACAAGCCCAACCTCGAGTGGATCGGCGAATCGCTGGCGGAATCGGTGCGGGAAGCGCTGGTGCGCCAGGACATTCTCGTGGTGGACCGCGAAGATCGCAAAGAAGCTGAAACGCGACTGGCGCTGCGGACGAATGCCCCGTGGACGCGCGGCAGCATGTTGAAGGTGGCCGAACTGCTCGATGCCGATTATCTGGTGTTTGGCAGCTATCAGCTGACACCGATGGCGAATGACGCCGCGGGGATGGGGACGCTGAAGCTGCGCACGGAGATCATCAATGTGCGGCATCTGCGGCGTGGGGGGCAGCTTGAAATCACCGGGCCGATCGAAGACCTTGCGACGCTGCAATCCAACCTTTCCTGGCAGGTGCTCAAGACAGGCCTGGGCGAGCGCGCCCCGAGTGAAGAACAGTTCCGGCTGGCGCGGGTGAATATACGGCTTGATGCGCTCGAGAACTACGTGCGGGGTTTGCTGGCCACATCGGCCGAAGCGCAGGAGCGATTTTTCCAGCAGGCGCTCAAGATAGACCCCCGCTATAGCCAGGCGGCGTTTCAATACGGCCGGCTGCTGCTCAACCGTGGCAACTTTGCCAGCGCGGCGCTGCAACTGGAAAAGGTGCAATCGTGGGATCCGCACGCGCGGCAGGGCGCATTTTTGCTGGGGTTGGCCAGATTTCGGCTCAAGGATTTTCGGGGCGCTGAAGCGGCGTTTGTGCGGGTGAGCCGCGAGGTGCCGCTGAGTGAAGTGCTGAACAATCTGGGCGTGGCGCAGTTGCGGCTGGGGATGCCCGAGGCGGTGGAAAATCTGCGGCGCGCGCTCGAAGGCGATGATAAGGACCCGACGTATCATTTCAATCTCGGGCTGGCGTTGTTGCTACGGGGCGCTTTTGCCGAGGCGGCCGATCAGTTCAGATCCACCATCGATCGCAACCCCAATGATCTTGATGCCACCAAGCTGCTGGGGCGTTGCCTGCGGCCACAATCGGGTATCCCGACGCGGGAAGATCTGGCGGGGAGTGAGCGGCTGAAGACCGAGTATGAAGAGTCGGCCTGGCAGCAGTTGAAGGCATTTACCGATCCCACCAAAAAGAAATGAGCCGGTCTTGCGACCGGCTCATTCCCATCTCGACTGGCGAGGTGTTTAGTAGCGGTAGTGTTCCGGCTTGTAGGGGCCTTCGACCTTCACGCCGATGTAGTCGGCCTGACGCTCGGTGAGCGTGGTCAGCTTGACGCCGATCTTCTCGAGGTGCAGGCGGGCGACTTCTTCGTCGAGGTGCTTCGGCAGGATGTAGACGCCGACCTTGTAGTTGTCCTTGTTCTTCCACAGGTCCAACTGGGCGAGCGTCTGATTGGCGAAGCTGTTCGACATCACGAAGCTCGGGTGGCCGGTGGCGCAACCGAGGTTGACG
>CAZBTA010000507.1:0-2433 GCA_964494515.1 uncultured Bryobacter sp. | reverse complement strand
ACGGCATCGGCTTTTATGGCGTGCTGCTCACCGTGCTGGCGGCGGTGGTCGCCACGGTGGTGCTGGGCAGCGGCATGAAGCTGAAAGTGCCGACGCCCGAACGGCTTGCCAAGGAACCTTTGAAGGTTCTCGCGGGCAAGACGGAGATCTGGCTGGAGAGTCAGCGCCCGGCGCTGCCCGCGCCTGCGGTGACGCTCGTCGACCAGATCGGCGTGCAGCTCGACATGCTCGCGCCGCAGCTCCAGACGCTGGAGGAAAACAGCGAACCCGCGCGCGAAATCCGCAAGCTGGTGGGCGAGCATCTGCCCGAGCTGATCACCGGCTATCGCAAGATCCCGGCGAGCATGCGCCAGGAAAAGCGCGGGGAACGCACGCCGGACGAACAGTTGATCCACGGCCTCGGCGTCATCGAACGCGAGATCGCCAGCGCGACCCGCACCATCGCGGAGGGCGATGCCGACAAGCTCGCCATTCGCGGACGATTCCTCGAACTCAAATATGATGGTGTTGCCGAGAGCGAGTGATTAGGCTGGAGCGATGCTCGACTTCTTGCTCGCCAGCCAGAACACGCCCTTTGCCGCCGCCATCGTGCTCATGCTCCTGATCGGCGGCGCGCAAGTCGCAGGGCTTGGCGATTTCGATGCCGATAGCGACCTGGGCGATGCGGCGAGCGACGGGCTGCTTGCGCTGCTCGGCCTCGGACGACTCCCGTTGCTGCTCTGGCTCGCCCTGTTCCTGATGATCTTCGGCGTGATCGGCTATGCCGGCCAGCAATTCTGGCACGCGCTGACGGGAAGCCTTGCGAGCGCGTGGCTCGCAGGCCCCGTAGCGCTGGTGGCCTCGCTGCCGATCACCGGCGCAGGCGCGCGCGTGCTGGCGCGGATCATGCCGCAGGACGAGACCACCGCCGTCGCTGTCGATTCGCTGATCGGCCGCTTCGCCACCATCCAGACCGGCACCGCCCGCCCCGGCTCCCCCGCCCGCGCGCGCGTCACCGACATGCACGGCCACCCGCATTTCGTGATGGCCGAACCCGACAATAGCGATCAGGTGCTGCACGAGGGCGAGGAAATCCTGCTCGTCCGCCGCGAGGGAGAAGTCTTCCGCGCCATCAGCCGCGGCGGGCATTTTCTGCCGGGGTTGTGAACATCGAAACGGCACTAGCTGGATCGATGCTCAGAGATACATTCTCTCCCAACGCAAAAAATCCGGTGTTGGCGCATCTGTCGCGAAGGCCAAAAGGGTTTGATAGACCTCATCGAAAGTGAAGATGTTGTGGAGCGCGCTGCCTGATGCCATATCCTCATCTGCCCGGAGAGCCTCGAAATGCATTGAACCTCCCTTACGCTCCTCAATCACATAGCCACCATCATTGAACGCGGTTTGGATGTAAACTTCGGGGGCCGCTGACAGGATCAGAAATCCATCCGGCCCTACGTCAAGCAAGCAGTCATGCAGCCGGTTGGCCGTCACCCTGCCCTTGAGCACGTCTCCGCTCAGATCGATCTTCAGCTTCTTGCTGATCGGCACGCTCTGCCGAGCCTTTCGGCTGGCTTGGCGCTCCGGGGTCAGAACATCCCGCAAAAACCTGACCAGCGGCTCTGCCTCACGCTTGTCCTGGCTCGCCATCCACAGTGTGAGTGGCACTCCAAGGCCAAAAACGATGCCAACAAGAACGAGCTGCCGCAGATTCTGAACCCACTGATCCGCTTGCGAGAGAAGGATCGGCAGGATCATGATCGTCAGGAACGTCATCCAAAGCGTGCCGTTCAAATCAGACCCAGCGCGTCCCTTTATTCGCGAGCCAGAAGAGTCGCCTGACAGAATGCCCATCATCATGGGGCCTCGCGCATTGATCCCTGACCACCACAGGCAGATAAACGGCCCCAAAATCCAACCCCGCGCACCGTTCTTTGGATAAAACCATCCCTTCTTCCGTCGCCGGATTACCATTTTGGCTTCGGCCAATGAAATCCGTGATTGAATCAGAACAGGATAGCCGAAGGGTTGAAACGCCACATCTTGCCCCATTGTGAAGGGTTTTCTCAGTCTTGCCAAATAGCTTGAGGAACCTCGCAGGATGATAGCTCACTGATTTTATCAACAAATCAACCACAAAAATGTGTGAGTGATCTCGCATCACCAAGCCAAGCGGGCTAGCCTAACGATTATCTGTTTCGATTCTTCTTAAGGGAGCCCCCATGACCGACATCATCCCCAGCGGGGTCGTCACCATCGCCATGCTCGCGGGCACGGTGTTCGCGTTTCTGCTCATTGTCGGTCTGATCATCACCCGGCTGTACAAGCGCGCGACCAAGGAGATTGCGTTCGTCCGCACCGGCTTTGGTGGCGAGAAAGTGGTGATGAACGGCGGGGCTCTGGTGCTGCCGGTGCTGCACGAGACGATGCCGGTGAACATGAACACCGTGCGGC
>CAZBTA010000506.1:0-2435 GCA_964494515.1 uncultured Bryobacter sp. | reverse complement strand
GCCGCAGCTCTGCTGATCTTTCGTGCAGCGGCAGTCATCGAGCTCGAGGTCTATGCGCTATACGGCCTATTGGTCGCCGTTCTTTACGCTTTCGTCGGGTGGCGCGCGCTCAAAGCCCTGTGGTTTCCCCTGCTCTACTTGGCATTCGCCGTTCCTTTGCCCGATAGCCTGATCGCCGCTGTCACCAATCCTTTGAAGCTGTGGATCAGCAATACGGCCGTCGATCTGCTCTATCTAGTGGGATACCCGATTGCGAGCTCCGGCGTCACCATCCAGATCGGTCAATACCAATTGCTTGTGGCTCAGGCCTGTGCGGGTCTCAATTCGCTTATCACGTTGAGCGCCATCACTCTATTCTACGTGTACCTCCTTCACCGCGCGAAGTGGCGTTACATGCTAGTCCTAACGCTCGCAGCCCTGCCGATCGCTGTCTTTTCGAACCTTATGCGTGTGCTCATCCTCGTGTTGCTCACCCATCATGCAGGCGAAGCGGCTGCTCAAGGCTTTCTGCACAATTTCGCCGGGATGACGACTTTCGCTATTGCGCTAGCGACCACCTATCTGATCGACAAGCTGGCGCAGCAACTCCTTGGCTGTCTCCGGCAGAGAGAGAGAGAGAGAAAGTTAATCGCTTTACTCGCTCGCGCGGTCGAATGGCTTCAACACGAAGTGGATGTACACCATGGTCATAAAGATCATCCCGACGGCCGGAAGCATATAACCTTCGTTGCCGATATAGTTGGCAACCGCGCATCCGAACGCCGGAGGCAGATAATGCACGATCTTGTCGCGCGGCTGATCCTCCGAAGAGCGCTGCAGAAACAGCCAAGCCAGCAAACACCGCCACGGTGACCCAATCGTAGACAGTTTCCAAATTTGTTCCCCGCTAAGGTGAGGGTCGTTATGCGACCTCTTGCAACCCAACCCTGAAACCCTCATTGGAGATCAGGATTGATTGGGAGGCCTAAGTGAAACACTTCCGGACTGCAAGACTTGCGATGCTAGGTGCTGCATTGTTTACCGTTCAGGCGTGCAACGGTGAGCCCAAAGGGCAGGTCGTTGCCATCGTCAATGGTGAGGAAATCACGCAGGCTGAGCTCAATGCTGAGATTGCCGAGCTGCCGGCCGCGATCGGTGGTGATAAGGAGGCAATTCGTCGTCAGGTTTTGCAGCAGATCGTCGATCGCCGCCTTATGGCTCAGGTCGCCAAGGAAGACGGGTTCGATCGGGACCCAGTGTTTCTCATACGCGAGCGCCGCCGCAGGGAGGAACTGCTTGTGCAGATGTACGGGCAGAAGCAGGCTGAAACCGTGCGTATCCCCGATGCAGCCGCCGTCAGAAAGCACCTTGCCGAGAATCCTGGAAAGTTCAGCGAGCGCGCTGCCTATCTGGTCGATCAGATTGCTTTTGATGCACCTTCCGACCCGCAAGTACTGAAAGCTCTGGAGGCCGACAAGACCCTTGACGAAGTCGAGCAGACTCTCAAGCGCTTCAAGGTTGATTATGGTCGCGGAAACAACAGCCTCGATTCGAGCACCGTCCCAACGCCCGTGCTCAAGCAAATCCTCGCTCTACCGGCGGGTGAACCTTTTGTGATCCCTGTCCAGGGTCGCATAACCGTCAGTGTCATCACCGGACAAAAACCGGTTCCCACTACGGAACAGGAAGCTGCCCCGATTGCTGCGCAGCAAATGCGCGCCGAAAGCCTCGCTGAACTGCTTCGCACCCGGATCAAAGAGGCGAGAGCAAAGGCGGATATCTCTTATCAGGACGGCTTTGCGCCAGAAAAGTAGGCGGAGCCAAACAATCCTGGCAAGTCTGGATAAGCGTCTGACAGAATGCTCCGCCATCGCCTTGGCGTTGATAGTTGAATTGCAAACCCCTTACGGGCATAGTTAGGTAGGGGACGGGGAATCGAAGTGAGCAACGGGGAAGCAAATGTTGTCCGTGCGGGTTACCGCAAGGTGAGCGTTCTGCTCCTGATCGGCCTTGCGGGTATCGGTTTCACTCGATTTGAGGATCGGGCAGTTATCGGTGCTGCCGGTTCCCCTGCCAACGCAATGGCGGCAATGGCGGTGTCAGATGAAAGCGGTCCGGCCGAATCTTATTCCGGGCCTCCCGATGACTCGGTTTCCCTGGGGACGGCATCGCGGGTGCCCACCAACCGAATTCGCAGGGTCTTGCGCGAAAGAGACGTGCCAGCGGCAGCGTCGCGGCAGATTCTTGTACCAGCCGGACCTCAGGATCCGAACCCAGGCGATACGCAAGGCAATCCTTCGACGGATGCCGCTGCCCTTCAGGCATTTTCGGACATTGAGCCCTCGGCTCCTGCCATCGCGTCTCTGACGCCGGCGCTTGCGGGCCAGGGTTCCCCGGTCTTCGCTGGCCCCCTTCCCGCTTCGGGCGGTGGTGGTGGCGGTGGCGGTGGTGGTGGC
>CAZBTA010000505.1:1355-2448 GCA_964494515.1 uncultured Bryobacter sp. | reverse complement strand
TGATGAGAACGGGATCTTTGGTATTGATATCAACTTCAGGAAGCGGGTGAAGTAGCGCCCCTAGCGCGTTCGCTCGCGAGGGCGTCTTCGAGGGCACCGGAGTGTGTTTCCGGCAAGACGCGCGCCCAGGCGTGGACTTCAACCTTTGAGAAGACTCCGTTGGCGGTGTAAGGCTCGGATTGAATGAAGGCCTCCGCGGCGGCAACGGTTGGAACATCGAGGAGCAGGACCATGGTTAGGGGTGTTCCCTGCTCTGTCAATGTTGGGCCGCCCGCGAGGATGAGGTGGCGGTGGGCAATGATGTAGGCGAGATGATCGGCCCGAAGGCGCAGGCGGTCGGCCTCGCGGGACGGGTCGACGTGGCAGAAGAGCGCGGCGGCCATCAGGCGCCTCCGGAAAGAACGTTGAGAAAAGCAGTTGCCGTTGCTTGCGCGGAACCTGGATTCTGACCGGTGACCAGAAGGCCATCGACTTCGACGTGTACGGAGCGAGGGGGCTGTTCGATGAACTGTGCGCCCTCGGCCGTCATGCGTGACTGGAGTGAAAACGGCATGTGAGCGAAGAGGGCGTCGGCGGCATCTTCGCCGCGCGTGAAGGCGGTGACACGGCGCCCATGCAGCAAGGTGGCGCCGCTAGCGAGTGGCACGTCAAGCAAAGCAGCGGGGCCGTGGCAAACGGCGGCAACGGGCTTGCCCGCCTGCCAGAACGCCGCGATCATGGCCTTGGTATGCGCGTCCGTGGCCAAGTCGAACATGGGCCCATGGCCGCCCGGAAAGAACAAACCGTCGTAATCGGCGGCATTCAACCTGGCGAGGGGGCGCGTGGCATTGAGCCGCTCGAGCGATTCCCGCGCGGCTACGATTTCGCTGGCGGAGGGGAAGCCGCGTGGATCGACGGGCGCGGGCCCGCCGAGCGGACTGGCAACCGTGATTTGCAAACCGGCTTCGCGCAAAATCGCGAAAGGCTCGGCGAACTCGCTGAACCAGACTCCCGTGACAGGCTCGCCATCGATCGAGCCGCGGTTGGTGGTGACGATCAGAACATGCTTCATGGATTTACCTCCCAGGAATGATCCAACTGGTGACCACGAGCC
>CAZBTA010000505.1:0-1255 GCA_964494515.1 uncultured Bryobacter sp. | reverse complement strand
TGTCGTAAGCAAAATCATCGACGCGCAGGCGGGTGGCAATTTGATGCAGAGGCCCCGCGGAATGATCTTCGGCTACCCCGGCACGCAGCAAAAGAGCACGGCTATTGGAGCTTACGCTGACTTCATTGCCAAAGCGCTTGACGCCGTTGGCCCCGGGCAGAAAGTCGATGCCGGGGGCACGAGTGAGCCGCTCGTCTTCGAGCCAAACGGATAAAGTGCGTGAGGCGAGATCGATGCGGACCAGTCTGCCGAGCCAACTCTCGGCGGCCAGCAACTGGCCAGGGGCGAAGGGGGTGAGCCCATTGGCGAACTGGACGCCATCGAGCGTCATCCAGGGTGAGCCCTCGCCGCTCGACGGGTCAAACCGCCAGAGCACGGGAGGCGCCCCACCGGGTTCGCCGACGGCGACAAACAAGTGGCCGTTACTCATGGCCAAACCCGTTGGTGGCGCAGTGAACTGCCGCCAGGTTTTCACTTCGCCTTGTGGGGAAACGCGATCGAGCCGTGCCTCTGAAAGAACCGAGACCGCGATGGATTGGTCGGGAAGTACGGCGAGGTTTTCTACGAAGGTGCCGGCTGGCCACTCGGCGACGATGCGACTTGAGACGGGATGGTTGGGCGCGGGATCGTGCGCCGGGAGATTAGGTGGTAGGGTCAGGATCGCTTGCATGGTGTGCTCGGTTGAGAGGGGTCTAGTTGAGGAAATCCTTCACCTGTGCATTGAAGGCCACAGGAGGATCTGGATTCTGGGAAAGTTCGTGGCAGGGAATCGGTAAGGTTGTTACTGCGACAGTGTTGGCTTGTCCGGGTTTGGCGAGAACAAGTGGCAAGAGCAGGCCCTGATTGCCCCTAATGATCAGAGTAGCGGCGCCAAGGCGGTTAGCTACATCTGCGAGATGGGTGGGAGCCGGGTAAGCGGAATCGGTGGCGGGACGTCGCATGCGTTTGCCATTTGGATACGCGCCACCCGTGATTGGATTCAACGACTACAGAGCAGTCGTGCCGACACGGCGGCGCAGGGGATGCAGGGACTCTTTATTCAAGCTCGTCGATTCCCAAGGGCGAAGCGGATACCCGACTTGCATTTGAGTATCTTTCCTGGAGTTCTAAAGCCGGGAGTTGGTGGCAGAGGTAAAGGCTGCGAGCGTTTGTATGGATCAGGGGGCAACGAGGCGGGCAATGGCGGACCAGTCGAGCTCGCGCCACATCTGGGCGTGGATGACGCAGCCTTGCATGGGGAGGTTGGACTTGAAGG
>CAZBTA010000504.1:0-2459 GCA_964494515.1 uncultured Bryobacter sp. | reverse complement strand
GAAGTGGTGGGATGATGTAGGTCGGCGCTAACATGACACTCGCAACGTGTTAAAGGAAACGCGCTTACGCTAACATGATAAGGCGCATGTGTCAGCGCAATCTCCACTCCGGTCACATGGAGCATGTGTTTTTTGCCTAAGATGCGAAGGCGGCGGTCGGTACAACCGGTGTTAAGGGGTCACACTCGCAGGCTGCGCGACACCGCCTGCTTCTAAACCACGGGTAACTCTACAAATTGGGCAAGGCGTTCTTGACCCGCCCGTGTGCGGTCCACAAACAGTCCTCATGAAGTATGACTTTGCCAACCTTTCCCATTCTGAATTCGAGAATCTTTGTCGAGATCTGATCGGCGCGGAATTGGAAGTTCGGTTTGAGGCCTTTGCCGAAGGGCCTGACGAGGGAATGGATGGACGTCATGCGACCGCGGATGGTTCGATTATCCTTCAGGCAAAGCATTTTGGGCGTTCCGGGGCGGCCAAGCTGCTATCGAAGATGAAGGCGGAACGCGCGAAGATCGATCAGCTGAAACCAAGCCGATACATCCTTGCGACATCGTCGACTTTGACGCCAAAGAATAAGGCCGATTTGGCGGCTGTTATCGGCCCCTGGCTGCTCGGGACCGGTGATATCTTCGGACAGGACGATCTCAACGCTTTGCTGCGAAAGTTTCCGTCCTTTGTCACCGCCCACGAGGGGCTTTGGTTGCAGAGCGGCGCCGTCCTGCAGTCCATGATTACCCAGGCCGTCTCCGATGGCTTTCCAAAGCCCGCAACGGTACCAAAACCTCTGGCGCGGCTTCTGCCGGGAAGCCCCGAAACCAATAATGAGCCACCTGCCCGAGACGTTCTTTTCATTCTGAAGGCTTCGCCAACTGACGACGAGTTTGCATTGTGGCTTGCCCCAAAGCTTGAGGCTGAAGGATATCAGGTCTTTGCCGATATCTTGACCCTGCAACCCGGCGATCGCTGGCGGCGTGAGGTCAGCCGCGCGATTGAAAGTCGAGCCGCCAAGGTCCTTCTGGTATGCCGTAATGCAACAGCTGATGACCAAGCGATGCAGGACGACATCGATATCGCGCTCGACGTTGCTAAGGAGCTTGGCGATGATCGCTTTATAATCCAGCTAAAGCTGGAGCAGGGCCGCAAGATCAAAGGGCTTGGCGATGCGATCGCCGTCGATTTTGTGAGAGGCTGGGGGGAGGGCCTGAACACCCTTCTCGATACGCTCAAGAGGCAGCGCGCCCCCAGACAGGCGAATGCACCTGTCATAGATCCCAACTGGGAGATTTTTCGCCGCAGGGGTGCGATTACGCTCAAAAATGAGCCTGAGCGGCTTACATCAAACTGGCTGCGGATCGTCGAGGCTCCCGATGCCATCCATTTCTATGAGCCTTCTGGCGTCGTGGATCTTGATCGTGTGCGTCGATTTGCAGCAAACTATCCTTTTCCGATTGCTATTCAAGGCCGGGGTATCCTGACTTTCGAGCGGGAAGAGGCAATTGCTGATGCCTTTGCATCGGTAGGGCGTTTCAAGCTGAAGCGCAGTATTCCGTTGGATCGGTTCGTTCAGGAAGGGGACCGTAAGCTCGGCCTCGAGAGGCAGCCGGCTCAAAACCTCATCAACGTCATGATGAAGCAGGCTTGGTTCGCCTTCTGCAGGGATAAAGGCCTCATCGAATATCAGTTTTCCGGTGGAACAGGCTTTCACGCGTCGTCCGCAATTGCCGCTATCGGTCAACGCATTCCATGGGGCAAACAAGGCGACCGCAGATCCTCCATGCTTCGCAACCGTGCGAAGGGGCACATCTGGCAATTTGGGGTCACAGCGCTCCCATCCTTCTGGCCGTTTTGGCACTTCAGGCTGAAGTCACGCGTTTTGTTCGCCGGTGACAATGGGACCGCTGAAGGGCTGCCGATTGATGACAAGCGGAAGATGCATCGCCTGCGGCGGACAATTTGCAAGGGATGGCGAAACAAGCAATGGCATGGGCGGATGCTCGCCTTTCTCGAGTTACTGTCAGGAGAATCTGCCTACATCCGCCTTCGCCTATCATCGTCAGATCATATGGTTCTGGAGGCTACTCCCATCCTATTCTCATCGCCGGTAAGCACGGACCTTCCAGACACGCAGGACGGAGACGACGAAGAAACCGATATGAGCACTTTGGGTCGTCCCGACGCTGACGAGGAGGATCCGATATGAAATTCCCAGAGACATCGCTCTTCGTCGACCATATTCGCGAACCCGACCTCGAGTTTGCCTTCGGTCAGCGTAGCCCGCATCCCAAGGATGGCCTGTTCCTCTACGGTCCTCATTCCCGGTCGAAAAAGACGCGCGAAATACGGGTCGGTGTTGTCGGTACAACAGAAGGGATCGGCCATTTCCGCGCATGGGCGCGCAGGATCCAGAAAGTTGTCATAGTCCCGCCGCCAGGCAAGGGCGAGAAGCAGGATCGTCT
>CAZBTA010000503.1:0-2461 GCA_964494515.1 uncultured Bryobacter sp. | reverse complement strand
GTCTGGTAGTTGTTGTAGGCTTCGAGGAACTGCTCGAGCCGCTGCCCGATCTCGCCGGTGATCACATATTCATCGAGTTCGGTGCGTAGGCTCGCCTCATCGTCAGCCTTGATCACACCATCGATCGCGCGATCGACTGGCTTCTCAAAGATATCGCGCATCGCAAGGGTCATAGGATCAAACCTCGTAATTCAGGATATTAAAGGCCCGGTAGTACTTGTCGTCATGCAAGCATCCGAACAGATCGAGCGACGCCCCCGTGGCCAATGCGTGAGTGTAGCTGCCGGGGAAGAACATCACCGTCGGCTTGTCCTTCGCGGTGCTCTGGAGATTGTTCAAGACGTTGTGCGAGCGGATGTAAGGGTACACCTCTCCCACGCCTGACAGGAAGATCATGTCATGTGGTGTTTGCTCGATTGCTTCGCCAATCTTCGGTATCAGATTGGCTTGCGGATCGAGGACAGACTGCAAAAGCTCCCGTAGCTCATCCTTTTCTGTCTCCGGCTCAATTTCCAGAACCTGTTCGAGGATCCCGCGCTCTTCGAGAATGCTGAGCGAGAGATCAAACAAGCTAATGTCGAGTACTGCTATCCCGGCGTGCTTGATGCGGGTCATGAGATCCAACCGGTCCTCGACCATCGATAGCCCTTCCTCCGCCGGGTAAGGGCAGATGAAGAACGGGACCTCGTTGCCAAGTCCCTGCTTCGTCAAAAAGCGCTCGCTGGTGACCACCTTGAACAGATGCTCAGAGCGCTCCTTGCGTGTTGATGCCTTAATCAAACAGCACCTCCGTTGAGGTTTAGTCCGGGGAACAGGTGGAGATCACCTGGGCAATTCCTTGAGAGCAAAGCCTTGAGCTGCGGCGAGACATAGGTCCCCAGAATCCGGCCTTCAGTAGTAATCACATTTGCCTCGCGCATCATTCGGAACATCACCTGGCGCAGCTTGGCACGGGTGGTTGCACTGATTTGGTTAAGCCCTTCATCCCATTCAGCTTTCGCTTCGAAAAGGACGTCAAAGCTCTCCAGAGGTAGATCCAATTTGAACGAGAGAAATCGCTCGTTGATCACCTCGATCGCAAACTCGCGCACAAACCGGTATGCCCGGCAAGTCGCCAGCCACAACAGGGCTTGCTGATCCTGCCGGTCGGCATCTTCGACGAGATAGCTCAGTTCCTCATCATTCAGCGCCGAGATACGGTTGACGATCTCTCGCAGTGTCCGCCGACGCGACGCAGCCTTTGGTAAGGATGAGACTGCCTGCTCAAGGGCACGACGTATCGTCTCCTCCCATGGCTCCCCGGAAACATGCATGCGGGCGACCTCTACGCTTTCATTAAGGAACAGGCCGCCAGTTACAAAGGACATCTTGTAAGGTTGAATGGCGCAGGTCATTGCCGGTACCGCCTGGCTCCCTCAGGACGCCAACCAGTCGAGGCGTTCGGAACTATATGATAATTGGTGCAAAGCTCGAGAACCATGTGTTCAAACCAAAGAGATGCTCTAGCTTAAGGATGCAGGGATGGTCGCCGAGTTAGCCCCATCGCTTCAGAGCCGACAAGGGCCGAGTGGACGCGATAGGCCACGACGTTATCACCTGCCTTGCGCGGCCCGAATCAGGGTAGCAGGATCTCACTCGAGGGAAACATGTTTCACCTTAAGATTGGGGCAATGATGCTGCGGTGACCGCTGATGGTAGCGCAGCTCAGATCCATGCTCCGCGGCTGCATTCCATCGACGCATTATTGGGGATCAAACCTGGGTACGGTATGCTGGGTAGGCATAGAGCTCTGGGGAGATGCCTCGACCACCGCTCTGGCTCGGCCTTAGATCGAAACATTAGGCCATCGCCGAGCCCAACAGCCAATTTTTCATGTTTTTTTCATGGAAACCGCCACCATCTCTTCTAAGTCATTGAAAAGATGGTGGGCGCGGCAGGGATTGAACCTGCGACCCCACCCGTGTGAAGGGTGTGCTCTACCACTGAGCTACGCGCCCGGTCACGGAATCACCGGATTGCCGGTGTCGTGCGGAGCGCTCCCTTGCCAGAAGCGGGGGGCATTGGCAAGTGCTGCGGTGCGTCGATCAACGTGTCAGGAAATGGCGCGCAGCGGGGTCACGTTTTCCGCATCGGCGCTCGCCTGTCCTGCGCCCAACCCGTCGAAAAGCGTGTCGATGATGATATGCAGATTGTCGGGCGTCGCGGTGCGGATCATGTCCATCATCACGAACGGGTTACAGAACGGTTGCAGCATCAGGTTGGTGAGTGACACGACATGATCGAGATCATAGCCGGGGAAATAGCCCTCGGCCATCGCCTCGCCCAGGATCACCGCCATGTAATGGTCGGCGAGATCGACATAGCCGCGGATTACCTCCCAATGCTCCTCGCCCAGGTCCATATTGGCGCGGAAGAGATTGGGGTCGGCCTCGAACCGGGCGCGCTTGACCGCGACGCGGCG
>CAZBTA010000502.1:0-2463 GCA_964494515.1 uncultured Bryobacter sp. | reverse complement strand
GGCAAATCGCCGCCCAGGTTCTGACAAACGAACCCTTCTGTCGCTATCTCCTCGATCGGCCCGAGATTCCCGAACACGACGAAGAAACCCAGGCCAAATGGGACGCCTTCTACGAGTGGGAAGCCAAACAGAAGGCCGCCGCCGCTTAGTTGACCAAACGAACCCAATCCCACCCGGGATTACCGATCTTTGAAAACTGAATAACTTAGAAGCCGCTCGTCTCGATCCAGTAGCTCTCGCGCCAGCTCCCCCCAGGAGCAATGCTCTTGTAGCTACCCGGCGTGTTGAACGCGTTCGTCGGCGCCGTCATCGGCTCAAAGCAGATAAAGTTCTGCCCCGCCGGGGCGTACACCACACCAATCGTGTAGTCCTTGCCGTAGACCACATCAATCGTCTGCGTCTTGCCCTTCACGCGGAACCGCGCCTTCTCCGGCAGCCCGCCAAACACGTCATCGAGCACAATACCCTTCAGCTTCGTCCCCGCCGCATAAGGGTTCGCCACCCGCTCGCCCGTCGGGATCAGCTTCGGCGACAGCAGCATTTTCTCCTTCGCCGGAATCGTAACTTCCCATTCATCCCGTGGCGCGTCCGTCACCTGGAAGTAAGGATGATAACCAACCGCCAGCGGCATCGGCTCGCTCGCATGATTATGCACCTCGGTAATCACCTCCAGCGTCCCCGCCGTCAGCTTGTAAGTCAGCTCCATCTTGTAAGGAAACGGAAACTGCGCCAGCCAGTCCACCTGCCGCGTCGCGTCCAGTTCCATCCGCACCAGCGCATGGTCCGCCTTCGCCACCACTTCCTTCACCTGCCACAGCTTCGTAAACGTCACCAGCCCGTGGATCGGATTCTTGTTCCCATCCAGCCGCAGGTTCCCCAGCTTCGGGTTCAGCTGATACTCCTTGCCGTTCACGTTGTACGTGTAACCCTCAATGCGATTCGCCCACGGCGCCAGCAGCGGATTGGCCACCAGCCGCGGCTTCGCCATCAGCTCCCCGATCGTCACATTGTCAGGCCCCCAGAACACCTTCTTGCCGTTCACGTGAAAGTAGTACGAGTTGGCCCCAAACGCCGGCGCCACCGCCACTTCACTCTTGCTCACGGCCTCCGACAGCCGCACCACCAGGTGCCCGTCTTCCGTCGTCTGTACTACCTGAAACTGTGCCATGCCCCCATTACATCAAATCCGCCTCGAAATCGAGATACCGGATCTCCCCCACCCGCACCGGCACTTCCTCATCCACCAGCATCAGGTAATACTCGCGCACCGTGTACACCTGCCCTGACGTATACGCCGCCCGCCCGTTGATCCTCACCTGCAACGCCCGCCACGGTCGCAACATCCCGATCTGCCGCGTCCGCCGCTCCGGCGTCCCCAGCAATCGCAGACAAGCCTCCCCCACCAGCATCACCCGCACCCGATCCTCGCCCTCCAGCCGCAGATCAAACACGCCCAACTTCAGCGGCCTTTTCTCCTCGATCCAGTGCACGCGCCCTTCGCGCGCCGCCTCAAGCAATAACGGCCCGGCGTCCACGTCCTCGAAGCTCCGCTTCGCCTCCGCCTCACGCCAGGCCGCCTTGTCCATCTCGAGCACCCGCTCCATCATCACCAGCGGGCGCCTGCGCATTGCCTAAACCATCTTCTTGGCGTACTCGCGCACAATGTAATCGCACGCGCGCACCGTCATCGCCATCATCGTCAGCGTCGGGTTACCACACCCCGAGCTCACCCACGACGCGCCATCCGTCACAAAGATGTTCTCCACATCATGCGCCTGGTTGTACTTGTTCAGCACGCCCTTCTTCGGGTCATCGCTCATGCGCGCCGTGCCGATCTCGTGAATGCAGAATCCCGGAATGCTGTACTGCCCGGTCTTCTGAATGTTCTTCGCCCCGGCCGCCTCCAGCATCTCCGCCGCCTGGTTGCGTCCGTCTTCCCACAGCTTCTTCTCGTTGTCGCTCCAGTCCGCGCTGATCCGCAACGTCGGGATCCCGTAGGCGTCCCGCTTGCCGCGATCGAGCGTCACCTGGTTCTCATACCGCGCGAGACATTCGCCCCACAGCCCGAGCGACATCGAGTACTGCCCGTTACGCACCGCGTCCTTGTACGACTTGCCAAATCCCGGCGAGTTCATCATGAAGCTCGGCGTCGAGCCACCCTGATACCCATACCCGCGGATAAAGCCGTTCGTCATCTTTTCCTTGATGTTGCGGAACCGCGGCACATAAATCCCGTTCGGCCGCTTCGGCGCCCCCGCCCACGGCTTGGCCTCAAACATCGGCATCAGCCCCGACGCCCCGCCCTGATAGATGTGGTCCATCAGATAGTGGCCCAGCGCTCCCGACGAATTGCAGATGTTCGAGTTCAGCAGCAGTCGCGTCGACTCGAGCGTCGAGGCGCACAACACCACTACCTTCGCCTTCACCTGCTTCAACTCGCGCGTCACCGTGTCGATGTACTCG
>CAZBTA010000501.1:0-2467 GCA_964494515.1 uncultured Bryobacter sp. | reverse complement strand
CCTACAGGAGAGCAGGCCATGACAAAGCAAGCCAGCAAAGGCAAGAAGACCACCGGCACCGCCCGGACCGACCGACCCGATGTGTACGAACAGGTGACCGCGCGCATCGTCGACCAGCTCGAAGCCGGCACCCGCCCATGGTTCAAGCCGTGGAGCGCTCCCAAGGACGAACGGCGGCCCCTGCTGCCGCTGCGCGCCAACGGTGAGGCCTACCGGGGAATTAATGTCCTGCTGCTGTGGGGTGCCGCCGTCGATGCCGGCTTCACCTCCAACATCTGGATGACCTACAAGCAGGCGCAGGACCGAGGTGCACAGGTGCGCCAAGGCGAGAAAGGCTCGCTCGTGGTGTTCGCCGGCCGCATGACCAAGACCGAGGAGAACGACCAAGGCGAGGACGAAGAGCGCGAAATCCCCTTCCTCAAGGGTTATACCGTGTTCAACGTCGACCAGATCGACGGGCTTCCCGCCGAAACCTACACGCCCCCTCCCCCGCTCGATGACGGCCGCCGCCTTGAGCTGATCGACGAGGCCGAAGAGTTCATCGCCGCGACCGGGGCCGACATCCGGCACGGTGGCGGCCGGGCGTTCTACGCGCCGGCTTCAGATCACATCCAGATGCCGCCCCTGCAGGCGTTCATTGACGCGCAGAGCTACACCGCCACCAAGGCCCATGAGCTGCTGCACTGGACCGGCCACAAGGACCGGCTGGCGCGTGAATTCGGGAAGCGCTTCGGTGACAACGCCTATGCCATCGAGGAGCTGGTCGCCGAGCTGGGTTCAGCCTTCCTGTGTGCTGATCTCGCCATCACGCCGGAGCCGCGCGAGGACCATGCCGCCTACCTCGCCCACTGGCTCGCCGTGATGAAGGCCGACAAGCGCGCGATCTTTACCGCCGCCAGCGCCGCGCAGAAGGCTTGCGACTACCTGCATGGGCTGCAGGAGTGAACCTGTTGGCGGGCGCACTTGTTGCCTTGCCTGCGATGCCAGATGATCGGGGCGCATGGGCCCGGGGGTCGCTTTGGCGTGGGCTGGCTTCTTGTTTCTGAACGGTCGGAAAGGCGCTTGATGATCGACAGGCAATTACTCGCCATCATTCAAAACTATGAAGGCCAAGGCTATTTTAAGTATGGAAACATACCGGCACACAAGCTGCAAAATGCCATTCAACATTACCCTGTCGACCCGACCGATACCATTATAGCAATCGTAGACTCGACTCTATTGGGTTCGGCCAAGCATGGGGCCGCGATTGGCTTAAAGGGGGTGTATTGGCGCACCGGATACAACAGCGACAGGAACTTTATTGATTGGGGTGAGCTCGCGGCTCTGCCGACCAGGGTTTCCGTGGCCTCGGTGTTGTGGGGGACTGTACAACTCGCTCCAGGGTGCATTATCCAAAGCACTTATATGGGCTTGACGCCGCTGGCAAATCTTCTGAATCAGATCGTCGATTTATACAGGTCGTTGCCGTCGTCCGCGGTCGTCGTCGATGCGAATGGTCGGCCCGGTTCAATCGCGCGGCAGAACCCCAGTCCGCCAGCGGTCGGAAATTCCCGGGGATTTCGGCTGAAATAAGCGGCGCTTCGCCGGGGGCCGGTATTCGGCCGGTCGCGGCCTGCCAAGCTTGGCCGTGCGGCCTTCTGTGGCCGTCACCCCGCCCATCGGGGTCAGGGCACCCTACCCTTCGCCGCTCGGCCGTCAATGACGCTTTTTGGCTCCCCCGCGGGCGGTCCCCCCAAAAAGCTATTGACTGCCATCGCCGATGGCGAGAGGACTGGTGTGCCCTCCTCGCCCCCGATGGGCGGGGTGACTGAAACCACAGAAAGGAAAACACCATGACCAAACCCACCTACCGCGCCTACCTCGTCGAGGAAGCCCCCGAGGGCAGCGACCGTAAGTCCCGCTGGATCGAAGTCGGGGCTGCCTGGAGCCACAAGAACGGCAAGGGCTTCGACCTGGTCATCCCGCAGGGGATGGCTGTCAGCGGCCGAGTCGTTTGCATCGCCCCTCGCGAGGACGAGACCGAACAGGCCTAGACCGCACCCGCCGGGCCCGTGCCGGCCCGGCGGTTTTTCCTCGAAAAATCTCCGTAACCCTGCTACCTTGAAAGAAAGGACAGTTATCGAAATGCCCGACACCGTCAGCAACGAATTGATCTACGAGGTTCTGAAAGACATCCAGGCCAGGCTCGGCCGCCAGGAGCAAGCCCTCAAGGACCTGAGCACCGGCCAGATTCGCATCCGCGAAGAGATCAACGGCAGCCGTGGCGACATCATTCGCCAGGAACAGCGCTTCAACGACCTTGAAGTGCGGCTCGACCGGATCGATGCCCGCTACGACTTCACGCACCCGGCCTGACGGCCGCGGCGCACCGCTTCCCTGCAGCCCTATGGCCCTGCCTGACGAGCCTTTCTTCGAGCTTCTCGTGGAGACCTTCGACTCCGGCCGCGTCTCCGGCCGGCATGGG
>CAZBTA010000500.1:0-2471 GCA_964494515.1 uncultured Bryobacter sp. | reverse complement strand
GTTATGAAGAATGTTTGGGTGACACCGCTGCTGCTGACGGCGAGCAATGTGTTTATGACGTTTGCCTGGTATGGGCACTTGAAGTTTAAGGATCAGCCGCTGTGGAAGGTGGTGATGGCGAGTTGGGCGATTGCGTTTTTTGAGTATTGCCTGATGGTGCCGGCGAACCGGGTGGGGTCGGAAGTGATGTCGGGTTACCAGTTGAAGATCCTGCAGGAGGCGATTACGCTGACGGTGTTTATCGTGTTTGCGTGGTTGTATCTGGGGGAGGGGCTGAAGTGGAACTATCTGGGGGCGATGGTGTTGATCGCGGGGGCGGTGGCGCTGGCTTTTAAGGCTTGATATCCTGACGGGCCATGAAACGGCGTGAACATATGGCCTTACTGGCGGGAATGATGGCGCCACAGATAGAAGGAGCGGCGATGGGTAATCCGGTGGTGCACTTTGAGATCGGCTTCAAGGACAAGAAGAAGACCGGGCAATTCTATGCGGATGTGTTTGGGTGGAAGCTGGCTGAAGCCGGCCCGGCCACAAATATCGACACGGCGAGCGGCGGCAAGGGCATCCCAGGGCACATGACCGAGCTGGGGCATGAGCCGCACCAATACACGCTGTTCTATATCGAGGTGCCCGATATCAAGGCGACGCTCGAGCAGGTGGTGGCGCAGGGGGGCAAGAAACTGGTGGGACCGATACCGATCCCGACGGGGACCTTCGCGTGGGTGAAGGACCCCGAGGGGAACACGGTGGGTTTGTTGCAGCGTTAGTCGTAGTATTCGTGGCCGAGGTGGGTGATGAGGTCCTCGCCACGCATCCAGCGGAGCGTGTTTTTGAGCTTCATGAGCTGGATGAAGATGTCGTGCTCGGGGTAGAGACCGGGGGCGGTCATGGGAGCCTTGAAGTAGAAGCTGAGCCATTCCTGAACGCCCTTCATGCCGGCGCGCTGGGCGAGATCGAGGAACAGGACCAGATCGAGCACGAGGGGGGCGGCGAGGATGGAATCGCGGCAGAGGAAGTCGATCTTGATCTGCATCGGATAGCCGAGCCAGCCGAAGATGTCGATGTTATCCCAGCCTTCTTTTTCGTCGCCGCGGGGCGGATAGTAATTGATTTTGACGGAGTGGTAGAGGTCCTTGTAGAGATCGGGGTAGAGGTTGGGCTGGAGGATCTGATCGAGGACGCTGAGCTTGGTTTCTTCCTTGGTCTTGAAGGAGCCGGGATCGTCGAGGACTTCGCCGTCGCGATTGCCGAGGATGTTGGTGGAGAACCAGCCGGAGCAGCCGAGCATGCGGGCCTTGAGGCCGGGGGCGAGGAGGGTCTTCATGTAGGTCTGACCGGTCTTGAAATCCTTGCCGCAGAGGGGGACGTTGCGATCGCGGGCGAGGGCGAGGAGGGCGGGGATGTCGTGGGTGAGGTTGGGGGCGCCGTTGGCGAAGGGGACGCCGGACTTGATGGCGGCGTAGGCGTAGACCTGGGAGGGGGCGATGGCGGGGTCGTTCTTGGCGAGGCCTTTCTCGAAGGCTTCGAGGGTTTGGTGGACCTTGGTGGGCTTGGTGAAGGTCTCGGTGGAGCCGCACCAGATCATGACGAGGCGATCGGCCTTGTTGGCCTTCTTGAAGTTGGCCATGTCGTCGATGAGGGCTTCGGCTTTGTCGGCGAGGGTGCCTTTGGTTTTGACGTTGGGGCCGTCGATGCGCTTGACGTAATTCTTGTCGAAGACGGCCTGCATGGGTTTGATGCGGGAGAGGGCGGGCTTGACGGCGTTGAGGAGGGAGGGCTGAAGGACGCGAGCGTTGACGGCGGCCTCGTAGGCGTTGTCCTCGTAGATATCCCAGCCGCCGAAGACGAGCTGGTTCAAGCCGGCGAGAGGGACGAAATCCTTGATGGCGGGCACGCGATTGTCGGTGCGCTTGCCGAGGCGGATGGTGCCGAGCTGGGTGAGGGAGCCGACCGGTTGGCCGAGGCCTTTCTTGACGGCTTCCACACCGGCCATGAAGGTGGTGGAGACGGCGCCGATGCCGGGCATGAGGATGCCGAGTTTGCCTTTGGCGGGGGCGATTTTGTGACTCATAGGTGGTGATGTTGAGCGTATCGGGTGGGGCGGGTGGAGGGCAAGAAAATGAGTGGAATGAGACTGTAGAATGCGTTTTGTAAAATGAAATTGCATGTTTTTTGAGAGGCATTTGAGTGTGGCGTTGCGGCGGGCCGTGCTGGGCGGGGGCGTGGTGGCGCTCGAGGGGCCGCGGGGGGCGGGGAAGACGAAGCTGGTGGAGCGCGAGTGTGGCGGGTTGCTGTATGTGAACTTTGAGGAGGCGCGGGAGAGGCAGCGGGCGAGAGAGGATGCCGAGGGGTATTTGAAGCGATTGCGGCGGGGGGCCGTGCTCGATGAGGTGTGGCGGGCGCCAGAGCTGGTGGAGTATTTGCGGGGGGCGGAGTGGGAAGGGCAGCTGGTGCTGGTGAGCAGTGTGAAG
>CAZBTA010000499.1:0-2472 GCA_964494515.1 uncultured Bryobacter sp. | reverse complement strand
CTTGCGGGGTGGGCGCCATGGAGTTGAGCGTGAGTGCGGCGAGGACGAGGCCCATCAGTGTGTCGGTGAAGAGCAGGAGACGGCGGCGATCGAGACGGTCGGCAAGGAGGCCGCCGATGAAGGCGATGAGCAGCATGGGGACGAACTCGGCGACGCCGAGCAAGCCCACGAGGAGGGGCGACCTGGTGAGACGGTACATCTCGACAGGCAAGACGACATAGGTGATGGCCGAGCCGAAGCCGCTGACCAACTGGCCGACATAGAGCCGCGCGAAATCAGGGTTACGACGCAGCAGGCTCCAGTCGGGCAGTAAATCCTTCACCTGCGTATTATCCCCTTCAAAGCTCACGCTTGGTGCTACGATCAAGGGCACTCTGCCGCGACATGCCATTCGCTGAAATCGAACTCGCACTCAACCCTCTCGGGTCGGACCTGTATCAGCTCGATCTCCGCGCCAACAATCCCCTCAGCGATGCCGCGATCGCCCCGGCCGCGGCCCGTGTCCAGATCTCCGCTGACGCGCTTGGGGATCTGGCGGATGCGGAGAGTTTGCCTGCTGAATACAGTGCGAAGCTGACCGCACTTCTGTTTGCCGATGCGGATCTTCGTGTGGCGTGGGCGTCGGCCCGGGCCGCGTTTGCGGCGACGGATCTCGACATCCGTATGCGGCTTTTGCTGGCCCCGACCGATGCGACGTTGCACACGATCCGGTGGGAACTGTTGTGTGACCCGCAAACCAACGAACTGCTGGCGTTTTCGCCGCGCATACTGTTTTCGCGCCTGCTGTTCAGTCGTGATTTTCGCCCGATTCGGCTGCGGGCGCGGGCCGAGCTCTCGCTGACTATCGCTGTCGCGGCGCCAGAGGCCCTGGCGGAATCTTTCAGCAACAAGTTTGCCCCCGTGGATCGGAATCTGCAGATTGATCAGGTCCGCGCGGCACTGCCGACGCTCACGCCGACGGTCGTCGAGCATCCGCTTACGCTTGATGCGCTGGTCAAGGCATTCGAGCGGGCCCCGGACATTCTCTATCTCGCCTGCCATGGCACGATTGCCCAGAAAGCGCCGCATCTGCTGCTGTGCGACGCGGCGGGGAAAGTACTGCTGACCCACGCGCGGGAGCTGACGGATCGCCTCGCCCGGCTGAATACGCTGCCACGGCTTGTGGTGCTCGCCTCCTGCCAGAGCGCGGGCTTTGCCCAGACGGCGCAGGACTCCCTGGCGGCGCTGCTGGCCGAGGCGGGGATTCCGGCCGTCATCGCGATGCAGGGCAACATCACGATGAAGTCGATCGGCGTTGCCATGCCGGTGTTCTTTACGGAACTGCTGAAGGACGGCCAGATCGACCGGGCCTTTGCCCACGCGCGCTTTGCGGTGCGCGCGAGCGCGGATGCGTGGATGCCGGTGCTGCTGTTGCGGCTGAAGAGCGGGCGCATCTGGTATGACCCGGGATTCTCTTCGGGCAAGGCTACATCGGATTTCTGGGACGAGATCCGCCTGCAGATCACCACGGGCAACGCGCTGCCTATCATCGGGCCCGACCTCGCCGAGGACGTGCTTGCGTCCTCAACACGCATTGCCGAGACGCTGGCGAAGAATCGGGGTTTTCCGCTGTCGAACAGCGATCGATCCGACCTCGCGAAGGTGGCGCAATACCTGACGATCGCCAAGGGGCCCACGGTCACCAGCAACGACGTGGCCACCCTTATGCTGCTGCTGGCGCAGCGCCTCAATCCGGCCACCAGCCAGATCGCCACGCTTGATGGCGTGTACCAGTCGATCGGCGCGGCGGAGGCGAACAAGCCCACCTCGCCCACTGGCATCGTTGCGCGGCTGCCGCTCACCACCTTTGTGGATGCCTCGTCCAACCGGCTGCTGTTTCACACGCTGAAGGCGGTGGGCAAGCAACCGGTGGTGGCGAATATTCCGTGGCGGCCGACGCCGACGGAGCCGAGCCCGCGGGCCGTGCAGACGAATGAATCGCAACTGGCGCCGAACACGCCGATTGTTTACGACATCTTTGGGAACGCCACCGCGCCGCAGCACTGGGTGTTGACGGAGGATGACTTTTTTGACTTTACGGTGCGGGCCTCGCAGTACTCGTTGCTGCCGCTGCACCTCAAGCGCCTCTTCTCGATGAGCTCGCTGCTGTTTCTTGGTTTTTCGCTGCATTCGTGGACGTTTCGCGCGTTGTTTCGCATGATCATGCTGCAGGAAGGCATTGCCGGATTCCAGCACGGGAAAACCCACATCGGCGTTCAGGTGGACCCTGAAGATTCGCGATTCTCCGACCCGGACCGCGCCCGTCACTATCTGACGGATTACTTTCTCAAGTCGGATCGTCGCGGCTCGGGCAATGAGCCGCAGATCGATATTTACTGGGGATCTTCAGCGGAGTTTCTGCGCGAACTCAACACGCATCTCTCGCGCCCCGCCGCGGCGTTTGACCTTGGAGACGCCAATGGCTGATCCGAT
>CAZBTA010000498.1:0-2476 GCA_964494515.1 uncultured Bryobacter sp. | reverse complement strand
CATCGTTGACGAGAATTACTTCCACCGGGCAAGGCATCGACGCCATCAGCTTGTCCAGCCGGTCCAGCAATAATCCCAGCACTTCTTCCTCGTTATAGATCGGGATCACCAACGAAAGCAGCTGCGGTAACTCGCGAGGCTGCAGAATGTAGTAGGTTTTGCTCATGGTTCTCGTTCTTTGCTGATGCGGCATGGCATGCTGTGCGCATTCGCCATTTTTTGCACCCGTTGCCGCTCCTGCTTTCAACGCGCTGCATGTCAAGCATCCAGCCAAAGGGCTATGTGCGGCTCAATATAGGTTTACCAGACTCGTTTCACTCCGCGAGCCAAACCTACGTACTGGGCATGTCGCGGCTGGTTTGGTTGAGCTACCGTGTATTGAGGGAATCAGCCGCAAGCGCGATGGCGTCAATGGCCAGCGTTTCCATAAACAACATGAAATCAGCAATTCTAGTGGCCGGCGGGGCTGGCTACATCGGCACTCATACAGTAAAAGAGCTTCGGCGAGAAGGATATCAGGCGGTAGTGCTCGACAACCACAGCACCAGTCAGCCGCGCCAGTGGCTCGATGATGTGACGTTCATTAAGGGCGATATTGGCAACCGCGCCCTGGTGCGAGAAACGGTCGAGCGCTACGACATCAGGGCCGTGATTCTTTTTGCCGGTCACGCCTACGTCGGCGAGTCAACGGGCAATCCTCACAAGTATTACCGCAACAATTTGGCGCAAGGCATTGAGTTTATCGGCGCCCTGCTCGAAGCTGGCGTCCAGCAACTCGTCTTCAGTTCCAGTTGCTCCATCTACGGAACGCAAGACGTGGAGACCATCTCTGAGCAAACCCCCAAGAGCCCTCTCAGCCCTTATGCCCAAACCAAATGGATGATGGAACAGATGCTCGAATGGTACGGTCGCGGTCATGGCCTTCGCAGCATGAGCCTGCGGTACTTTAATGCCGCTGGTGCCGATCTCGACGGCGAACTCGGTGAGGATCACGATCCGGAAACCCATCTGATTCCGCTCGCCATTCTTGCCGCTCTTGGTGGCGACCAGTTGCGGGTTTTCGGCAACGACTATCCAACAGCGGATGGGACGGCCATCCGCGACTATATTCATGTCGCGGATCTCGCCCGGGGCCATGTCGCCGCCTTGCGCTATCTGGCCGCTGGTGGTGCTACGGGGGCCGTCAATCTCGGAACCGGTAACGGCACCTCCATCCTTGAGGTGATTCGCGAGGTTGAGCTCGTGACAGGACGCAAAGTCCCCTATAAACTCGAACCGCGGCGCGAAGGCGACGCCGCCCGGCTGGTGGCTGCTCCTGGCGCTGCTCGCACGTTATTGGGCTGGGAGCCCCATTACTCCGATCTCAACACTATCGTCAGAACCGCGGCTGCCTGGTTTATTCGGAAACGGACGCTACCGGCAGATTGAGTCTCTTCTTGACCAGGTAGATCGGGCGGTGCTTGGCTTCTTCAAACAGCCGTCCGATGTATTCACCCAAAATGCCAAGGCAGAAGAATTGCGCCGAGCTGAGAAACAGAATCACAAAAATCAGTGAGGTCCAGCCACGGGCCTGCCGCGGATTGAATCCCATAATCGTCCAGTCGAGAAAGTACTGCAGCAGCACAAAGAAGGCGAGCAGGATCGAGCCCACACCCACAAAAAAGCCCAGCAGCATGATCAGCTGCAGCGGCCGATAGCTGAAGTTGATGATGCCATCGGCCGCCAGGCGAATCAGCTTGGACAACGTGTATTTTGGCTCTCCCCCAAAACGGGCGGCCCGTTCATAGCTGAGCCCCGTCTGGCGAAAGCCCACCCAGGTACGCAAACCCCGTACAAAGCGGTTCCGTTCGGGCAGATTGTTGATCGCCTCTACAACCTCACGCCGCATCACACAAAAATCCCCGGCATCCAGCGGGATGTCGAGTGTCGCCATGCGATTCAGAATGCGGTAGTAAAGGTAGTAGCAGGACCGCTTGAAGATATTCTCTTTGCGCTTGGTGCGAACGGCATAAACCACATCAAAGCCCTCTCGCAGCTTGGCGACAAACTGATGCAGCTCCTCGGGTGGATCCTGCAGGTCGGCATCCATCACGGCCACGATGTCTCCGCTGGCATGCGCCAGTCCCGCTGATACCGCCACCTGGTGGCCAAAGTTACGCGACAGGCTCACCAGCTTGAAGCGGGTATCCGCGTTTGCCAACCGTGTAGCGATCTCAACAGTGCGATCGTAGCTGCCATCATCAACCAAAATAATCTCGAATGTGTCGTCCCAGACGGAGGAAGCCGCCACAATTCGGCGGTAGAGCTCATCAAGCCCGTCCTGTTCGTTAAACGCTGGAATCACAAGGGATAGCATGTTGGTGCACCAAATTATCTCAATCTTTCATCAAGCCCGACATCGCAAAGCAACTGATGGCGGATTCAGGCCGTTCCTTTCGGCGTGCTGGCCGAAGTCACCTTCCATAACGTCCGCGGG
>CAZBTA010000497.1:0-2485 GCA_964494515.1 uncultured Bryobacter sp. | reverse complement strand
CTCCAGCACATCGCCCGCCAGTTGCCGCCGCACAAACTGCCCGTACGGCATGTCTTCGTTAAACGCCCGGATCACCGCATCCCGATACGGCCACGCGTTCGCCCGTGGCTTGTCCTTGTCATACCCATGAGAGTCCCCGTAATGCACCAGATCCAGCCAGTGCCGCGCCCATCTCTCGCCATAGCGCGGTGAGGCGAGCATCCGGTCCACCAGCCGCTCATACGCATCCGGCGCGCGATCCGCCTCAAACGCCGCCACCTCTTCCGGCTTCGGCGGCAGTCCCGTCAGGTCAAAGCTCAACCGCCGGATCAGCGTCCTCCGGCTCGCCTCCGGGCTATAGCCCAACCCCTTCTCACGCAGCTTCTCGAGCAGATAATCATCAATCGACGCATACTTGCCCGGCTTGAGCGGCCGCAGGCTCCACCACCCCTCACCCCGCGCGTCGTTCTTGGCCCCCTCGGCAATCCAGGTCCGGATCGCCTCCACCTCGGCCGGCTTCAGCGGCCCGCCCACCTTGGGCATCCGCGCATTCGGCCCCGCCACGATCTTGTAGAGCAAGCTCTCATCGGGCCTTCCCGCGGTCACGAGCTCCTTGAGATCGCCAAACGCCCCCAGGCTAACGTCCCCCGCCCCGTTCCCCGTCGGGTGACAAGCCACACATCGCGAATTCAGAATCGGCATCACCGTTCGCTCAAAGCTCACCGGTTCGGCCATCAACCCCGTTGCCGTTAAAAGCAGTAGCAACTTCACGGCATACAGCTTATCAGGCGTGTGCCTTGTTCCCGCCTCCAAACAACAACTTCAAGATGGTCACCGGCAGCGTCACCAGCTCCCACAACAGCCGCAGCACGCCCCCCACCGCGATCCCCATGATGCGGAACGGCAACAGCAACAGCCACACCAGCGGATACAGCACCAGCGCCAGAATCGCCAGTGGCCAGCAACATACCAGCAGCAGCAGCCACACCAGAAACGTAAACATCGTCAGCACCTCTATCCACCAATACGAAAAGGGGGCGACCGAAGTTCGCCCCCTTTCCCGTTGCTTTGGATTTGGCTTACTGCTTGACAGCGATCGTCGTGCCCAGATTGCTCTGGCTCGGCACCGAACGCAACTGCACCAGCACCGAAACGCTGTTGCCCGGGGCCACAAAGTCCGGAACCTTCACGTTCAGCTGCCACAGCCCGACAAAGCCCGGCGCCAGGCCCGAGAACAGGATGTCTCCCGCCGGCACCTGCCGTCCATTCATGAACACATCCGGGTTCGACGTGCCTACCGCCAGCGGCGAGCTCGGCGAGCCTTCGCCATCGGCCGGACGATTCGTAACCTGCCCCAGACCCGTGCCATACAGCTGAATCACCTGCCCGCGCGAAATCGGGTTCGAGATGCTGTTCACACTGTTGTCCTGGTTCAGCGCCGAGATCTGGCCACGGCCATTCGAGGTCGCCGTAAAGAAGCCCGGCGAGACCGATGCCGTCCGCGAGTTGCTCGACGCCAGCACCTGGCCCGTCGACTTGCGCACGATCGTAATGTCCAGATCCGTGTTTTCCGGCGTGTTCCACGGCACCTGATAGTTGATCTGATTCGGGCTCACAAAGAACAGCGGCGCCGGCACATCATTGATCAGCAGCTGGATGTCGCCCAACTCCGTCGGCAGCTTCGCCGTGGAGGAAACCACCACATCATCGGCAAATCTGCCGCCCTGCGAGAACGTCGCCGCGATCATGCCCGGCGCCAGATTCGTGTTCTGGTAGTTCGCACCGTTGATGCTCGACTGTGCCTGATAGTAGAACGCAACGCGATTGGCAATGTCCGACATGATCAGATTCGAATTCGCATCCACCTTGATATCGAGCGGGAACAGCGCATCGCCACCCACCGTCAGATTCGGCTGCGTCGTCACCGACAACGAAGCATATGAGGGGAAGCGAATCGCCTGCCGGGCGTTGCCATTGGTAACCCACAGCTCAGCCGTGCGCGGATCCGAGTGCACACCCTGCGGCGTATTGAAGCCAGACAGCGTCAGCGCCGGCGTCGGGTCATTCCCGGCCAGCGTGATGCGGTCATAGATGTGCAACCGCTGATTGCCACCATCCACCACGTACATACGATCATCCACGTCCACCGTCACCCCGCGCGGCGAGCTCATCCGCTTCGGATCGCTGCTCCCCGTCGTCGAGATAAAGTCCGGCTGGCCAAACACGGCCGCTGCCGCCTGACCATTTGAGAAGTCCCCACCGGTAGGCCGCAAGAACAGCAGCACGCGATTGTGCAGGCTGTCGCTCACCACCACATGGCCACCCACCGTAAAGGCAATGCTCACCGGCGCACTCATGTTACGTGGGCTCGCGTCCTGAATTTTGCTCGTAAAGCTCGATTGGCCCAATACCAGGTTCGGCCGCAGATTGTTCTGGTTGTCAAACGGCCGTGGGAACCGCAACACGCGGCTGTTCAGCGTATCGGCCACCCACAGGTTGCCCTGCG
>CAZBTA010000496.1:0-2498 GCA_964494515.1 uncultured Bryobacter sp. | reverse complement strand
AAGCGCTTGCTCGATGAGCTTGGTAGTCTCCATGGGATGAGCCAGCAACCAGAGCAGAACGGTGCGGTGTATCCGCTATCGGCCTTCGGGCGGCAGTTGAAGCAGGCGGCGGCCCTCATCCGCAATCGAATCGGCCTGAATGTCATTACGCTCAATCTTGGTGGCTGGGACACACACAGCAGCCAGGGCGGCGGTGAGCCAGACGGGCGGATGGCGAGAGGACTGACCGATTTTTCCGAGAGTGTTTCGGCCTTCTTCACGGATCTCGGTTCAGATGCGTCGCGGGTGATGTTGCTGACTTCGTCAGAGTTCGGGCGAACTGCAGCCGAGAATGGCAGCAAAGGCACGGACCATGGAAGCGCTACCGTATGGATGGCGATAGGTCCGGGGGTTCGTGGTGGCATTCACCTTGGGGGCGCGTGGCCGGGACTGACCAGTACGCAGCTTCTCGACGGCCGATCGTTAGCTCACACGATGGACTTCAGATCCGTCTATTCACATGTACTGAGTCGACATCTTGGTGCAACAGGTGCGACAAACATCTTCCCAGGCTATTCCGGACCTCCAGTGGATATTCTCGCCTGAAGCAAAAATCGTATTTCTTGCCCTGTGTGGTTGCCGGTACCCGCCAGACAGGCAAGTGATAAGTCGGATGGCGGCGGTGCGGGCAAACAAGTTGAGTCCGTCTTCATGTATTGCGGCGGCGGGGAAACATGGAGCCGTGCAACGGTTCGGGTGTTCGCTGCGCTTCAGCATCTTCAAACGATTTCCGCGGCTCTTCTGAGCTGTTTCTCATTCATAAGGCAGTGCACGCGGACAGCTTCGCTGATGCACTTGTCTTGCGGTGACCGTTTCCCGCTCAACAGACGCTGTCGTTGTTCTCAGATGACATGAGGTCTTCGACTACGGTTTGTCGAGATTTTTTGCAGTGCGCCGACTGGGGGAGCGCAGAACGGATCCACAGTAAATCGGGGCCACCGCCAATACCTTTGTCCTCGAGAGGTTCGGAGGCAAAGCAAAGTATGTCCTTCGCCAGATTCTCTTGAAGAACTGTTCACGCGCATACGCATCGGTCCGGAGCTGCGACTGGCTATGCAGATGACGTCGCCCCAACTGCTTGCGTTACGCACGATTGCACATGCGTCGAGAGTCTTTACACACGTCCACCTCTAGAGTGGATCTCAGTGGCTGAGCGACCCTGCATTCATCCCGCCCGGTGCATTTTTGATTCATGCGTTCAGCAATCTCGGGTTCTGCATACCTTGCCGTCCGGTTGCTTTGCCCTCGCTCGCGGAAATGCTATGCCAATGACACCACGAAGCCCTTTCAGGCTGGTAACAGGGACTGTGCCAACCACCTGAAGGCAGGTCTGCGCGCTCCCAGGCATGTCGGGGCTATTGACCTTTTCCTACCATTCGCGGGGCTCGCAGCAAGGCGGTCTCAAAAATAAGCAGGTGCGTGGGTACTGTTCTTGCTGTGTATTTTTGCCGGGATACAGGCCGGGCGTACTCATACTTTTCAAGTATCCGTCACCTTCTTATGAGGAATATATGCGTCAACTGAAATCTGCCGCGCTTGCGGCTGGCCTGCTGGGCTGTTGCGTGCAGTTGCACGCCGCAGTGCCCATCGCCGAGGCTTCAATCGACTGGACCAGCTTCTCCTATCAGCTGTTCGATCTTGATCCGTTTGACGGCGTGGCGCCCAGCCTTGCTTGGGGAGACCGGGGCAGCATCACAAATACTGGCGATGGAACTTATGACTACGCGTACGACTGGTCGTCTCCCGCGGAATCGTCCAACGGCGTCAGCGTGGCGAGCGTCACTGAATCCAGCTTGACCGTGAGCAACTATGGCTACCGTATAAACAACCTCTATGGCAGCAGCGCACAGCGCTACGGCGACTTCACTCTGAGTGCCATGACGCTCGTGGTATTCGAGGTCGCCGGAAGCATGTCCGTAGCCGCAGTCTCAAATCCCAGTGCGCTCGCCGGAGCCTCTGTCCAGTTGTCGGTGAGCGATTACAACTTGGATCCATACTCATTCAATTACTCTGTTCTTAACGTTTCCAACTACGACGCACTGCTGAGCAAATCGGGCGTACTGACCACGAGCTTCGCGAACATCACCGGGGCAGCACTGACGGCTCAGATGGGCGCCTATGTCCAGCTCTATGTCTCGGCGCCGGTGCCAGAGCCTCACGCCTACGGAATGCTGTTGGCCGGCTTGGCCGTTGTGGCACCGCTGACACGCCGCCGGTGCGCTGACTGAGCACAGACTGAGCGGCTTGAGTCGGACGTCAGTGACCTCGCGTCACTTTTGGCGCGAGGTCTGACGGAGAGCAATGTGGCCGGACGCCACTGACACTTCGCGGAATGGTTCGCGCATATGGTTGATGTCTGAACCTGATACGACGACGAGCCTTGATCCTTGGTCCTTCTCTGCACGGACTGTCAGGTTGATAGTCATGGGGGAGCATCCGGCTACGGATCAGGCCCGCTG
>CAZBTA010000495.1:0-2499 GCA_964494515.1 uncultured Bryobacter sp. | reverse complement strand
AGCTCGACGCCTATGGCGAGTTTGCCAAGGCTGGCTACCAGGTCCTCAAGACCAAGGCGGATCTGGCGAGCGCGGACAAGTCGAAGCTGACGCTGGGCACCTTTAGCGACAGCCACATGCCGTATACGATCGACAAGGCGAATGTGCCGACGCTGGCGGAGATGACGCAGTTTACGCTGGATGCGCTGGAGAAGAGCTCGCCGAAGGGGTTCATCATGCAGGTGGAAGGCGCTCGCATCGACCATGCCGCGCATGACAACGACATTGCCGGACAGTTGTGGGATCAACTGGCTTATGACGACGCGCTGGGCCTGGTGCTCGATTGGGCGGCGCGGCGCGGAGATACGCTGGTGATCACGACGAGCGACCACGGTAACTCAAGCCCCGGCCTGAATGGCATGGGCACGGAGTATGTGGATTCGGGTAAGTGCTTTGAGCGGATCCTCAAGGGCAAGAGCAGCTTTACGGAACTGGCGAAGCTGATGGGCGCCAAGCCCTCGGCCGCTCGCGTGCGTGAAGTGATCGAGGCCCAGCGCGGCATCGCCATCACGCAGCAGGAGGCCGATTGGATCGCGGCGGCCGCCGGCGGTAAGAAGGGCGTGTCGATCAACCGGATTCAGGATGTGGCGTTTGGTGTGATGGGGCAGGTGCTGGGTAATTACTACGGCGTCGCCTATACGGGCATGAATCACACATCGGAATATACCTACATCACCTCAACTGGGCCGGGCAGCCTGCCCTTTGAAGGGCTGGTACGGAACACTGACGTGTTTCCGCGCCTGACGCGCTATATGGGCATTAACTTCAAGAACCCGAGCATGACGCCCGAGGAAGCGGCGAAGTTTAACAAGGGCTAAGTACAGCGTCAGTATCTGGAGCGGCCGGGACCGATAAGCGGTCTTCCGGCCGCTTCTTTATTGGTGTGCTAAGTTCTGAGTTACTGGTGATGGTACTCAAGACTTTGCGCAAAGAACGAGTGCGCTGTGGCGCGGTGGTGCTGCTGGTGGGGGTGGCAACAGCAGTGGTGAGCTTGCTGGGGGGCGTGGTCTGGCGCAATCTTGTGGGCCCGCTCGGGATGCTGCAAGGCGGGCGCGAATGTGTGGTGGGTGAGACGTTCGTCAGGGGTATGAGCGCGAGCAATGGCGTGGCGCCGGGCGTGCTGGCTGATCTGACCGGACGCTCGCAGACGGCGCAATGGGTGGGTGGCATCTATCAGACGCGCAGCGAAATCGGGCGCGACGCGGCTTTTCGCGATGAAGTGGTGAGTTATGTGACGCCGGAACTGGCGCGGCGTCTGCGGTTGGTGGCCGGGGCGATTCCGGATGGGGACGATCGGTGGTTGGCGGTGGCTGGTGATCAGCATCAACTGGGGGACGTGATTGAGGTGAATGGGCAGGCGCGCACCGTGGTGGCGTTGTTGGGGCAGCCGCTTACGTTTCCGCGGTTGCGCAGCTCGCGGTATGTCGTGCCGTTTCGGCCGAAGCTGGAATCGCGTGGTGGCGGACGTGGCTATCTGGTGGCACAGCCCGCGCCGGGTGTGAGCGCGCGCCAGCTGATGAGTGAGCTTGAGGGCCTGATGGCGGGGATTCGGCGAGAACGAATAGAGGATTCGCAGACAACGCTGGTGCTGCGGACGGCTAGCGAATTTGCCGCCGAATATGGGCAGGGGGCGTTTGTGCTCGGATCTGTGCTGGTGTCGTTGCTCGCGGTGGCATTGCTGATGCAATTGGGATTGCTGGCCGGGCTGGGCATTGCCGAGAATCGCGGCAACTGGCGCGTGATGATGCAACTCGGAGCAAGCCAGCGGCAGGCGGTGGCGCCGCTGGTGATGGCGTATGCGCTGGCGGCAGTGGTGGGCGGGGGCGTGGGAATGGTGCTGGCACGGGTGGGAGTGTGGTGGTTGAGCGAGCGATCGCCATGGATGGTGGTTTGGCCGGGGAATGCTGAGCTGGCAGGTATGGCCATGTTGGGAGCTGTGATCAGCGTTGCAGTAATGGTGACCTTTATTGTGACGGGCAGCAGGGTGGCGTTCGACTGGCGTTGCATCGGGCAAGGCCGGCAGCGACTGGGGTGGACGAGCACGGTGGCGGCGTTCTTGCTGGTGACGGCGGCGGTTTGGGTGAGTCTCAGCGTGGTGCCGATTGATCGGAAGATTGAGGATTTCCTTGAGAAGCCGAAGGGGTTTGGGCGGGGGAAGTTGTTCTTTGTGGAAGCGGTGGGGCCGACGGGTTTGGCCGAGTGGAAGCAACTGCGGGAGCGGGTGGCGCAGCAGCCGATGGTGGCGTGCGCGGCGCTGGGCGACCATATGCCGCTGACATCCTCACTTTTCCCCTACGACTTGCATTGGGAAGGGCGCAAGGCGGAGGTAATGGGGGTGCATGTGGGCGAGGGGTATCGCGAGTGTATGGGGATGCGGCTGCGGGAGGGCAGGGAACTGCCGGCGGAGGCGAAGGTGGGGGGACGGACGCCGGTGCTGGTGAGCGAGACAGCGGCGCGGCG
>CAZBTA010000494.1:0-2510 GCA_964494515.1 uncultured Bryobacter sp. | reverse complement strand
CGTTCTCAACTGGCGACCCGACATCGCAGGCACCGGCGGCGCCACCACCATCAAGATCGGCGCTCTCGCCGCGGTTAGCCTCAAGCTCGCCGACGGATCTACAGATCCCGGCCCGGCTGACATCGTCGCGGGTCAGATCTATCCCATCTGGTTCGACGGCACGGCCTTCCGCATGATCACGAGCAACCCTGTAGTAGCGCAATCAGCGGTTACCCGACCGGCTTGCTCAGTGAGCTTGCGTGGGCGGCTATGGCATGTTTTTGGGGCAACCAACGTCAAAGACTCGGTCTCCGTATGTGCTAAAGACGCCACCAATACTTACGATTGGCGTGTGCTTTACTAGCTCTTCAATTCCGCTCCAGCGCTGGCCATTCCCAGCCTGGAGCGGATCTTTTCCTTGAAGCCGCCCAGCATCTCAAGCTCGCCCGGCGTCAGGAATTTTGTTACCCACAGCACCAGCGGGAAGATCAGCAGAATCACCGCCCCGACAGCGATCTGAGCCACCAGCGTCTGCAGGTCGAGGTAGTAATGCAAGATCACCAGCCCACCCGTGGTGAACAGAAGAATCCCCAAACGCCGCATTTCCAGCTCATACGGCCAAATTCGCGCCGTCCATACCAAAGAGACCACCAACACCACGGCAAACGCGAGAAATGTTGCAGATGCCGCCCCCCACATGCCATAGCGAGGAATCCACAGAAAGTATCCCCCCAGACAAAATACCGCCCCCACCCAGTTGCAGATATTCTCGTAACCCGGTCGATTCTGGACGAGAAACAGACAACGGAAGAAATCCCCGATCGAGCGCAGAAAATAGGCAGCAACCAGCAATGGCACCAGATCGGCCACCCGATGGAATGACGGCGCTGTCAGAATGCGAATCATCGGATGGCACACCACGACAAAGCCCAGCGAGCAGAAGCACAGTACCAGGAGCACAAGCGTAAAGATTCGGGCAAACACGACGCGGGCATCATCGCGCTTGACGATCTGGAAAATTTGCGCGCTCCAGTAGCTGTGAAACGACATGTAGATGAGGCTCAACAGCATGGCCACCTTGTAGGCAAGGCTGTACCAGCCAAGTTCCTCAATTGGCCGAAAGCGCGGCAATAAAAACCGGTCACCAAAATGGATGGTGAACATTGCAATACCACTCAAACCGAGTGGCACCGAGTACCGCATCATGCTCCAGAACAGGCGCATGTCAAACCGGAAAGGATTCTTGTAAAAGAACGCGATCGACAATACCAGCGCTACTACCGTAATGGCGCCCACACTGCTCACCACTACGCCCCACAGGCGCCATCCCAATCCAGCAAGCAACAGAAAGCTCAGAATGATTGTGGTCAACACGCGCAGTACTGAGGCGCTCAGAAACATGAACGGGCGATCCACCACACGTACCCACGTAAAGCAGGCCTCCAGCACAAAGCTCAACGGCAGAGCGCCAAGGGCAAACGCGAGCAACGTGCTGTTACTACGGTTGCCGTAGGCCAACTCGGAGATCATACCGGCCATCGGCGTAACCGCCAGAGCCGCCAGAGCACCAACCAGCAGGGATCCGATGATAGTAGTGCTCAGCACCACCGAGCGGCGCTTTTCATCCGTTTCAGCGTTATAGAAGTACCCCAGAGCGGATGAAAAACTCAACCCCAGCAGCACCGACAACACCAGCCCGATCTGCTCGATCAGCTCCAACACCCCATAGTCGGAAGGCGAGAGATAACGCGTATTGAGCGGAAGCAGAATAAAGGCGGCAAGCCGCATGACGAGATTCGAGACGGCATACACAGTACTGCCCCTGAGAATCCCTACAAAGATGGAACGAGCGGAGTCGGAACGCAAACCTTTAGCCTAATCTAGATCCAGTTTCGCCACCAATAAAACGCCGTTTTTGCATACTCGGCGCCGATGCGTGACACACATGGCCAGGCTCCCGGCCACTGGGCGGCTGTTTTGCCACAATCCGGTGCTGGCGCCATTCGCAGGTTCAGCCCCACTCGCCGCAGCGTGCGCCTGGCTCGCGGCACATGGATGTCACTGGTCAACACCGTAACGCCGTCGCGCACCGGCAAGGCCTCGACAAGGGCAAGAGCATCATCGCGGGTGGAATCAGTGGGCCGGGTGTGGTGGATCATAACCGCCGGAATCCCGCCCTGTTCGAGCAGGATCGTAATCGCGTTCTGTGTGGCAGAATTGCCAGTCGTCCATACATCCGGTTGTCCGTGCTGCTTCCAGACGGCCACCGCATGGATAGCGCGCAGGTAACTGTCAGTTGCCGCGGCCGTTTCGCTCATCGCACCACCGCCGAGAACAACCAGGATGCGCGAAGGACCGCCATACCAATCCTCAGCCATGGCGCTAGCCCAGCGCGCAACCAGAGGACCACTGAAGTGGATCACCCAGCCGAGGCACCCCATGGCGATGATCAGCCGCCATAACGCCCGTTTCACCGTCGCCGCCAGATTGCTCCTACGTGGAATCCATCGAGGCTGCCGGCTGCCGCCAGC
>CAZBTA010000493.1:0-2513 GCA_964494515.1 uncultured Bryobacter sp. | reverse complement strand
CCGAACAGGTCTGCCAGGTCGACCCCTCTGACGAAGGCCCCCTCGTCCCCCGCGACCTCGCCCGCGTCGTCTTCGAACACTACCGCATCACCAATCCCGCCCCCCGCTCCTACGAAGTCGACTACCTCATCAGCCCCGCCCTCGGCGGCACCACCGCGGTCGAGAATCTCTGGCCCGTCCCCTACTCCCAGGGCATCTGGACCTCCCGCGTCAAAGACGCCCTCGAGTCCCACCTCCGCTCCCTCGTCTGCTCCGGCAAGATCGATCTCCCCACCGCCCAGCGCGAAATCGCCACCAACTGGATCGCCTCCTACCAGCGCCGCTTCGGCGTCTCACGTCCCCTGCCCGCCCACCAGTCCTACGTCAAAGACAGCCCCTGGGAATAACTTACGCCTTCTTCTCCGCGTGCCCCAGATCCTTCTCCGGCGCCACCCTGTCCCGTACCAGTTGCTTCAGCTCCTTGATGTCCGGAAATCGCCCCATCTCCCCCCGCGACCACACCATCTCCCCATCCACCACCACGTTAAACACCCCGCCCGTCCCCGGCTGCAGCGCCACCTCGCCCACCTGCCCCTCAAACGTCGTCAGCAGCTCCTGCCCCATCCACGCCGCGCGCAGCATCCACCGGCACTGCGTGCAGTATTCAATCTCCACCCTCGGCGTCTTCATGCCCATCGCTATGCTCCCGTCTTCAACCCGAATTTCTCCATCCGGTAGATCAATACCTTCCGGCTGATATCCAGATACTCCGCCGCCTTCGTCTGGTTGCCCTGACACTTCTCAAGCGCCTTCACAATCAGCTCCCGCTCCACGGCCTCAAGGCTGATCCCCTCCGGCGGCAACTCGAGTTGTATCGCCTCGAGCGGCGCCTTCTCGCGCCTCAAAAACTCCGGCAGATCCTCCACCTTCACCTCATCCCCCGGCGCCAGCACCACCAGCCTCTCCACCACGTTCTCCAGCTCCCTCACATTCCCCGGCCACCGGTGCAGCGAGAAGTAAGGCAGAATCGCCGGCGGCAGCTTCAGCTCCATCCTTCCCAACCGCTCCTGAAACTTCCGGAAGAACATCGCCACCAGCTCCGGTATATCCTCCATGCGCTCCCGCAGCGGCGGCAGCACCAGCGGAATCACCGCCAGCCGGTAATACAGATCCTCCCGAAACGTCCCATCCTCCACCATCGCCTCGAGGTTCCGGTGCGTCGCCGCAATGATTCTCACGTTCACCTTGATCGGTTGCGCCGCCCCAATGCTCTCGATCTCCCGCTCCTGGATCAGCCTGAGCAGCTTCACCTGCAAATCAAGCGGCATCTCCCCGATCTCATCGAGAAACAGCGTCCCCTGATCCGCCAGCTCGATCTTGCCCTTCTTCTGCGCCACCGCCCCGGTAAACGCCCCCTTGGCATGCCCAAACAGTTCCGACTCGAGCAGATCCTTCGGAATCGCCCCGCAGTTGATCACCACAAACGGCTTCTCCCGCCGCCGGCTGTTCGCGTGGATCGCCCTCGCCATCAGCTCCTTGCCCGTCCCCGTCTCCCCGCGCAGCAACACCGTCGCATCGCTCAGCGCCGCCCGCGACGCGTTATCCAGCGTCGCGAGCAACACCTTCGCCTTCCCCGCAATATTCTCAAACCCATACTTGCGGTCCACCATTCCCCGCAGCCGCCCCACCTCTTCGCGCAAGCTGTGATGCTCGAGCGCCCGCGACACCACCAGCTTCAGCGCGTCCGCGTTCACCGGCTTGATCATGTAGTCATAGGCCCCCAGCCGCATCGCCTCCACGGCCGATTCAATCGTCCCAAACGCCGTCACCACAATCACGATCACCTCCGGATACTCGAGCTTGATCTGCCGCAGCAGCTCAATGCCCGTCATCCCCGGCATCTTCAGATCCGTGATCACCAGGTCCTGCGGCCCCTTGGCCAGCACCGCCAGCGCCTCGGCTCCGTCACTCGCCGTCACCGCCTGATACCCGGCCTGCTCCAGTTTCATCTGCGTCACGCGCCGCAGACTCTCCTCGTCATCCACCACCAGGATTCGCTTGCCTGTCATGCCTTCCGCCTTTCACTGCCGCCAAACTGCAGCACAAACGTCACTCCCGGCCCCTCATTCTGCTTCACCTTCACCGTCCCCCCATGCTGCGTCATGATCTGATGCACCACCGACAGCCCCAGCCCCGTCCCCGTCTCCTTCGTCGTAAAGAACGGGTCAAAGATCCGCTCCAGATTCTCTGCCGCGATCCCCGTCCCCTCATCACACACTTCCATCCGCACCACCCCCTCGCTCTCGCCAGCCCGCAACGTAATCACACCCCCATCCGGCGTCGCCTGCGCCGCGTTGATCGCGAGGTTCAGCAACACTTGCGCAATCTGTTCCTCATCCCCTTCGAGCACCGGCAGCCCACTCGCCACCTCCACCCGAAACTCCACGCCCTTCCCCGCCGAATGCTTCACCAGGTCCACCACCGTTTGCAGCACACCTGCCACATTCACCTCGCGCCGCTCCGGGTGCCGCGGC
>CAZBTA010000492.1:0-2517 GCA_964494515.1 uncultured Bryobacter sp. | reverse complement strand
CGTCACAAGCCCCGCCCAGCCTCGTCGCAATCTTCCCTTCCCTTGCCTCCACCAACATCTATGCCAACTGGATCACTCACGGCGGCGCCTTCCGCCTGAGCTTCAACTACGGCTGGGGCGTCGTCCGCATGCCCAACCGCATCATGCTGCCGCAGTACTGGCACACTGAAGCCTACACCCCCGAAGAGCTCAAGTACGACAACATCCTCTGGCATCTGCCCCTCAACACGGGTGATCTCAAAAGCGCCGGCTATGCCGTCAAGCACTATCGCGACTGGCTCGCCCACCCGAGCTACGACGATTACTGGAAGCAGATCAGCGACGAAGAGCGCATGGACAAAGTGCGTGTTCCCGCGGAAGTTTCGGGCGGCTGGTTTGACATCTTCCTTGCCGGCACGATCAACGGCTATACGCTCATGAAGCAAAAGGCCGCCACCGAAGCCGCCCGCAAAGGCACCCGCATGATCATCGGCCCCTGGGGCCACGGCCCCACGCGCAAGTACGGCGACGTCGACTTCGGCCCCGACGCCTACAACGACCAGTTTGAAGAAGAGCTGCGCTTCTTTGACTTCCACCTCAAGGGCATCAAGAACGGCCTCGACAACAACAACCCCGTCAAGCTCTTCTACATGGGCGTCAACAAGTGGCGCACCGAGGTCGACTGGCCCATCCCCGGCACGAACTATCGCAACCTCTACATCGCCGGCACGGGTAACGCCAATTCCGTCCGCGGCGGTGGCACGCTCACCTTCGACAAGCCCGCCGCTGGCAAGGACACCTACACCTACGACCCGCAGAACCCCGTGCACACGCTCGGCGGCAACAACTGCTGCGGCACGCCCACACTTGCCGGCCCCAAGGACCAGCGCCCCATCGAGCAGCGCAACGACGTGCTCGTTTACACGAGCCAGTTCCTCAAGGACCCGCTCACCATCGCTGGCCCCGTCAAGTTCAAGCTCAATGCCTCTACTGACGGGCCTGATACCGACTGGATGGTCAAGCTCGTTGATGTATATCCGAACGGCTTTGCCATGCCGGTAGCCGAGGGCATCCTGCGGGCTCGCTTCCGCAACGGCCTGGACAAGCCCGAGTTGCTCAAGGCCGGCCAGCAGTACGAATTCACGATCGACATGGCGGGCACGGCCAACACGTTCCTCCCGGGCCACCGCATCCGCATCGACATCACTTCCAGCAACTTCCCGCAGTTCGACCGCAATCCCAACACGGGCGAGCCCCTCGGCTCCGCCACCAAAACGCGCGTCGCCCTGCAAACCATATTCCACGGAAGCCACGTCATCCTTCCCGTCGTTACCAACCCCTAAGGAGCAACACCCAATGTCCTCTCGTCGCAAATTCATGGGCAGCGCCGCTGCTCTCCCGCTGCTGGCCACCAAGGGCAGCGCCGCCAAGCTGAAGACGCCCGATTACTTCAAAGACCTTGGCGTCCGTCCGTTTATCAACGCCGCCGGCACCTACACCATGCTCACCGCGTCCCTGATGTCGCAGGAAGTGATGGACGCCATGGAGTACGCCAGCAAGCACTTCGTACACCTCACCAAGCTGCAGGACGCCATCGGCGCCCGCATCGCCACGCTGCTGCAGGCCGAGGCCGCCATGGTCACCTCCGGCGCCTCTGGCGCGCTGACGGTTGGCACCGCCGGCTGCATCACTGGCAAGGATCAGAAGGCCATTCTGCAGATCCCCGATCTCACTGGTCTCAAAAGTGAAGTGATCGTGCAGAAATCGCACCGCTACGGCTACGACCACGCCGTGCGCACCTGTGGCGTCAAGCTGATCGAGATCGAGACGGAAGAAGACTTCCGCCAGGCCGCCGGCCCCAAGACCGCCATGGCGCTGTTCTTCAACGACAACAACAAGAAGGGCAAGATCGACGACAAGGGCTGGGTGGCGCTCGGCAAAAAGCACAACGTCCCCACGTTTAACGACGCCTCGGCCGACGCGCTGCCAGTCGAACGGCTCAGCTATTACAACAAGATGGGTTTTGACCTTGTCACGTTCTCTGGCGGCAAGGGCATCTGCGCGCCCCAATCCACCGGCATCCTCATGGGTCGCAAGGATCTGATCGAAGCCGCTCGCCTCAACACGAGCCCCTACTCGGATTCGATCGCCCGCGGCATGAAGGTAAACAAGGAGGAAATGCTCGGTCTGCTCGTGGCGCTCGAGGCTTACCTCAAGCGCGACCACGCCGCCGAAGCCCGCGAGTGGGATCGCCGCGTCGACCTCATCTACAAGGCCGCCAAGAAGGTACACCCCAGTGTCACCTCAAAGATCGAAGTGCCTGAAATCGCCAACCACACGCCCCACCTCAAGCTCACCTGGGATCAGTCGAAGATCAAGATCAATCCCCTTGAGGTCAAAAAGCAGTTGCTCGAAGGCGAACCCTCCATCGAAGTCACGCCCAGCACCAACAAGGAAGAGCTCGTCTTTACCGTGTGGATGCTGAAGCCGGGCGAAGCGGAAATCGTCGCCCGGCGCGTTGGCGAAGTATTGAAGGCC
>CAZBTA010000491.1:0-2523 GCA_964494515.1 uncultured Bryobacter sp. | reverse complement strand
CGCCGCGGTCAGGCGCGCCAGCGCCAGATACCAGGCCGACAGCGGCCGCGGCTCGCCGGCCCAGGCGTGCAGCGCCTGCACCCGCTGTGCGAACTGCCCCGGCGACTGGTAGCGGTACAGGCCCGGATGAATTCCTATTGCCGCTTTGATGATTGCCATGTCGAGGTCGGCGTTGCCAGCTGCGCCATTAGTGGAAAATGCCCATGCATTCGGAGCATGTGCCAAAATCGCAGTACCCATGGCTGCACTGGCAGCAGATGTTATGAAATGCCTTCGGTCCATTTATCTCTCCATGCTCGAAGGCCGCGACAAACTCATTCGTCGCTTGGGGTTTGCGCAATCGTGACTTTGATTTGGGGGCGACCGCCTTTCGAGGTCCTGAGCTCGAAGCGATATGTTTCTGATTGATCGACGGTCAGCATCAGATCGCCGCCATTGTGCGCAAGAACATGCCGGCGACCAAGGCGCACATCAGAACCGCGCAGCGAAGCCCCCAGATTGACCGTTTTCGTCCGCGCATCACTGATCCTGAAGGCGTAACGGCCTGGCTCTAGCCGGACAGATGTCAGCATGGCACTATCGCCCTGCGGGGTCAAAAATGCCTCGACCGTTGCGGCTGTCGGCGTACCCTTGAGGTGGATAGCAATCGCCTGCTGTGACTTTCCAACGTCCGGCATTCTTTGAAATCTGAGAGGACTGGTTCCCCGCTCGATCGTTAGGGCGACCGGCTCGCCAGATAATGAGCGAGCAAAGCGGTAAACGCCTGATCGGTTGTCGACCATGAATTCGGCATCGCCTGTCGGTATCATCAGGCCACGGCGCCAGTCCTCGTCACGAACATACAACTCGCCCTTGAAGAGCTCAATGCCGACAGTTCTCTCGTCAACCCGGTAAAGCCCGACGTAATCGGCCAGATCGGAGCGGCTCACAGTGACTTTGCTCACGGTTACAGGTGCAAACGCACGCCACTGGTACTCGCGCGCGACCGAACGGATCAGCCCGTCTGCGATTGCCGTTCCGCCCTCGCCATTGGTCATGACGGCGATAATGTAGCGAGGTCCGGTTTCCTCGGCGCTCGCCACGAACCGTGATTCGAAGCCTCGGTTGAGGCCTGCATGCTCGAAGACGCGCAAGCCGTTCATCGTGTTAAGATCAAATCCGAGGCCGTAGCCGCCAACCTGCTGGGTCAGCATCGCCTTTGCGATCTCCGGGGTCACAACCAGAGATTGGAAACCCCGCTGGGCACTTTGCACATCGACCGCAAAGCGGCCTATGTCACTTGGAGTAGACCAAAGCCCTGCCGCGGCAAGCTCGGGATAGGTGTTGGCGCCTCCCGGAACTGGCTTGCCCTTGCCGTAAGCCTTTGCTGCATTCTTCCGCACCGCAAGCTCAAGAGGCTGGGAAAAGGTGCTGTGCGTCATGCCAAGTGGGGCAAGCACGGTTCCATCAAGGGTGTCGGCAAACGGCTTGCCGCTCGCTTGCGCCACCAGGATCTGCGCAGCGATGTAACCTCCGCCGCTGTATCTGAACGCTTCTCCTGGCCTCATCGTACTGACGACGGGCGGGGAATTTGAAGGGAACTCGCCCTGAAGGATTTGTAATGGGGTAGGCAGGGGGGTGCCAACAGGATATCCGCCAAAGCCTGAAACACTCAGTCCGGACGTGTGGCTGAGCAACTGACGCAAGGTAATAGGATTTGATGCGCGCCAGCCAGCGATAGCTTCGCTAACATCTTGATCCAGTCCCAGCGCACCGCTTTCCACCAGCTTCATGGCTGCCAGCGCCGTGACAGGCTTCGAGATCGATGCTGCCTGATACAGTGTCTCCGGCGTTGCTAAACGCTTGGATACCGGTTCGGCGTAGCCCCACGCCTGAGCCCATGCGAGCCTGCCATCCACGAATACTGCGACGCTGACAGAAGGCACCTGAGCCTCCCGCATCGCTTGGTTCAGGGGCAACGCACGGCTATACTGTGTCACAATTTGACGGGGCAGGTCTGCAACAACCCTCGCGATCAGTTCGCTGTTGTCGGACAAAGCGGGCATGGCATAAGCGTCGCTCGGCACACCGCTGTCGGCACGAGATGGCAGCGGCAAAGCCGCCAGCGTCGCAGCGGATAGCAATCCTAATCGCGCGACCAGGGCGCGTTCATGGGTCTTTGATTGGAAATGCAGCCGCGCGCTGGGACCTTGGGACCCGCGCTTTAATGAATAGTCTGGCAACCCGCAGTTCACCATAAGGTTAAGCGCGCGCGCCGCGATCATTTCCGGCTTGTCGCTGATAGCAAAGTTCGATTGCGGGGGAGCCATTCATCGCTGCCATCGCCATCAGGATTGACCTCCTTCAGGACGGTCATTTCTGCGCCCTGCCGCGTGGTTGTCTCGCGAACCTGCGCCGTCCGGTTGCCGTCCTTTCGGGCTTCGATTGTTACGAGCGTCCAATGCTCGTTGTCGGCGCCAGGCTGAAATGAGGAAATACGAGAGAGACCGGAATCAGTTGCCCGCCGCTTACGAAAGATTGCAT
>CAZBTA010000490.1:0-2529 GCA_964494515.1 uncultured Bryobacter sp. | reverse complement strand
TCACCAGCGGCGAGGAAGCGCGGGTGGGCCTGTTTGAACAGGTGCCGAACCCGGTGCGCTGGGTGGAGAGCGTCAAGCTGCTCGCGGGCGAAGGAGTGACACACGCGATTGAAGTCGGCGCAGGCAAGGTGTTGTGTGGCCTGGTGCGCAATATCGACCCGAACATCGCGACGATGAACTTTGGCGCGCCCGGCGACTGGGCGGCCATTGAGGCATTGAAAGCCTAGGTTGGTTTCTTTTTGGGCGGGTCCTTTGGAGCCGCCTCATGGACACGGTCTTTATACAGGCCTTTGAGGGCGCCCCCGAGATGGAGGGCGCCCTCGCCAAATTTATCCTTCAATTTGTCGGCCGCCTTGAGGGCGCCGCGCCATTTGAAATCCTCGTTGCCGGTGAGCAGATTGGGTTGGGGCAACTCGGTGGTGAACTGTGAGACCTGAACGCCCAAGAGGCGGACCTTGCGGCCGCGCGGCCAGTTGGCGTCGAACAGGTTGAGGATCGAGTCGATGACGATCTTGTCGATGTCGGTGGCCTCGCCGAGGGAGCGGGCACGGGTGATCGTCTCGAAGCCCTCAAAGCGGAGCTTGAGCTGGGTGTTGCGGGCCTGAAAGCCGTGGGCGCGGAGGCGCTTCATCACGCGCTCGCAGAGGTGGACGAGGGTGGAGCGGAGAATCTCGCGGTCGGCGGTGTCTTCATTGAAGGTGTGCTCGTGAGAGATGGACTTGGGATCGTCGCCGGCGCCAATCTCGGAATCGAACCAGCCGCCGGCGTCCTTGCCCTGCGCCTTGCCGGCGAGGGCGAGGCCCCACTTGCCGAAGCGATCCATGAGGAAGCGCTCGTCGAGACGGGCGAGATCACCGATGCGTTTGATGCCGATGGTGGCCAGTTGCTTTTCGGTGACCTTGCCAACGCCGGGGATGCGCTTGACCTCGAGCGGGGCGAGCCAGTTGGCCTCGGTGCCGGGGATGATCCAGAGGATGCCGTTGCGCTTGGCCTGGTCGGAGGCTATCTTGCTGACGAGGCGGCTCTGGGAGATGCCAATGGAACAGTTGAGCCCGGTGCGCGCCTGCACCGCCTCGTGCAAGCGGTGGGCGGCCTGGAGGGGTGGGCCGAAGAGGCGCTCGCAACCAGTCATGTCCATATAGGCCTCGTCGATCGAGGCCATGTCGACCAGCGGCGAGAAGGAGCGGAGCACTTCTTCGACCTTGTCGGAATACTCGCGGTAGAGGTGCATATGGCCATCGAGGAAGATGGCGTGGGGGCAGAGCTGGGCGGCGGTGCGCAGCGGCATGGCGGAATGGACGCCATACTTGCGGGCCTCGTAGCTGGCGGCCGAGACGACGCCACGATCGGTGCCCTTGCCGCCGACGACGACGGGTTTGCCCTTGAGCGTAGGGTCGATGAGCTCTTCGACAGAGACGAAGAAGGCATCCATGTCGATGTGGAAGATGGTCTTCATGGCAGCACCGCCGCGAGCATGGCCGGGCGACCGGCGAGGTCGTTGTGAATGGTGATGTCGCGCCAGCCGGCGAAGATATCGCGGGTGGCGAGGTTGCCGATCTCGAGCACGATGCGACCACCGGGCTTTAAGACCTCGCGCGCCTGACGCTCGAGGATGCGATAGCAATCCTGCCCATCCTCGCCAGCAAAGAGCGCAAGCTCGGGCTCGTGGTCACGGACCTCGCGCTGGAGCGTGGGCTTGGCGGTGAGGGCGATGTAGGGCGGATTGGAAACCAGCAGATCGAGCGAGCGCGGGCGCAGGGCCGAGAGCCAGTTGGAGTGCATGAAGCGCACGTCGGCCTTATGGGTGGCAGCGTTGGTGCGCGCGACCGCAAGGGCGACGGGACTCAAGTCGATACCGATGACGGGCTGGCGTAGCTCGGCGGCGAGCGTGACACAGATGGCGCCGGAGCCAACGCCGGCATCAGCGATTGTGCCGATGGGACGTGGCAGCTCGAGGATGAACTCGATGAGGTGCTCCGTCTCGGGACGGGGGATGAGGACGCCGGGCTGGACACGGAAATCACGGGCGTAGAATTCCTGCTTGCCGATGATGTATTGGACGGGCTTGCCCGCGATGCGCTCGTGGAGATAGCGGCCGTAGTGGATCCAGGCGAGCTCGGGGAGCGGGTCGCCCGAGTGGCTGAAAAGGAAAACGCGCTCCTTGCGGAGCGCGTGCATAAGCAAAAGTTCGGCCGTAAGGCGGGGAGGATCGACTTTTTCGTCGGTGAGCAGCTTGATGCCCTGCATCAAGGCTTGACCGATGGTGAGATCAGGCGACACTCTTGATCTTCTCCGCGTTGAAGTGGGCGGTGAGCGCACTGATGAAGGGCTCGAGTTTGCCTTCCATCACGAGGTCGAGCTGGTGGATGGTGAGACCGATGCGGTGATCGGTGACGCGGTTTTCCTTGAAGTTGTAGGTGCGGATCTTTTCGCTGCGATCGCCAGAGCCAACCATGGACTTGCGCTCGGCGGACAGGGCGGCATTCTGCTTTTCCATCTCGAGCTCATAGAGACGCGAGCGGAGAACAC
>CAZBTA010000489.1:0-2539 GCA_964494515.1 uncultured Bryobacter sp. | reverse complement strand
CCCTTTACCCAAGCTGATTTCGAAGCTTTCCTGCGCGAGCGGCAGCGGACGATCACCCATGCAATTCAGACTTTGCTGATCGGCGGGCGGGCCGACCTGCCCCCCGATTTGCGTGCGCTGGATGAGGATGTGGAGCGGATCGAACTCGCCCTGCGCGCACTGGTGGCAAAGACGCTGAATGACGATCTGGCCGAGCTGCCATCCCATGTCCGCGAAAAGATCGACCCGCGCATTGCACAGGATCTGAAACGCAATCCGGGGCTGGATGCGGATCGTTATGCGACGCTGACCGGCGCGCTGGAATTTGCCGACCTGATGGAATTGCTGACGATCATGACGCGCAAGGGCGAGACGCGCTTTGCGAGCCAGTTTCCAACCAACGAACTGCTCTCCACTCGCTTTGGCCAATTGGCGGGTCTGCGCAACGGCATCCGCCACAGCCGGACCGTGACCGATGTGGCACGCAAAGAGGGTGAGGCTGCGATCCTGTGGTTCGACGCGGCGTTGAAGGGGGCGGCGGCATGATCGAGGCATTGCCGCCATATTCAGAGATGCGCGACAGTGGAGTTGAATGGCTGGGTGCGATTCCGGCGCATTGGGAAGTCCGGCGTGCTAAAACTGCTTTCAGAACGATCGATCGGCGTTCGCAGACCGGCAAAGAGGAGCTTCTGACCGTGTCGTCAAAGCGCGGCGTAGTTCGCCGTGCCGATACTAGCGTGACGATGTTCAAAGCAGCTAGCTATGTGGGCCACAAGCTTTGCTGGCCCGGCGACCTAGTTGTGAATAGTCTCTGGGCGTGGGCCAACGGGCTGGGTTTTGCTCGGGAGCATGGCCTCGTCAGTTCGGCCTATAGCGTATATCGCCCAATTCCCGAATTTGCTGATTATGCCAATTACTTGGATCGGCTCCTTCGTTCAGATGTTTACAATTGGGAATTTACGACACGGTCCAAGGGTGTTTGGGTTTCACGATTACAGTTGGTCGACACGGCGTTCATGGACATGCCTATCGTCTTTCCTCCCTCCCAGGAACAAGCGGCCATTGTTCGTTTTCTGGCGGATGCGGATCGGCGGATTGGGGGGTTTGTTGCGGCGAAGCAGCGGCTGGTGGGTCTGCTGGAGGAAGCAAAGGCCGCCATCGTCCACCGCGCGGTGACCAAAGGCCTGAACCCCGCCGCCCCCACCAAAGCGTCCGGCGTCCCCTGGCTGGGCGATGTTCCGGCGCATTGGACTGTCGCGCCATTAGGCAGAAGATATGAGCAGTGTTTGGGTAAAATGCTTGATAGCGCCAAAATCACTGGAAGATCGTTAATCCCTTATCTTCGCAATCGAGATGTCCAGTGGGACCGCATCAATACTAACGAATTGCCTGAAATAGATATCTCTGAAAACGAGCTAGACCGCTATACCGTGCGTCCTAACGATTTGCTGGTCTGCGAAGGCGGCGAAGTTGGTCGCGCTGCTATATGGCGCGAGGAAGGCCGCGTGATCGCCTTTCAGAAGGCTTTGTACAGATTAAGACCGCGGGACGTAAATATGGACAGTCCAGACTTTCTTTTGATGTTGCTCAAAACTGCCGTGGCAAATTCCGTATTTATTGATGGCCACCAAAGTACGATTGCTCATCTGACGGGAGACAAACTACGTGCTCACCGGTTTGTTTTCCCTCCCATTGAGGAACAACTCAGCCTCGTCCATCATGTTACTGAAGAAACCGCCATCCTCGACCGTGCCATCGCCACCGCGCGTGCCGAGATTGCCCTACTGCGAGAATATCGCACGCGGCTGATCGCCGATGTCGTCACCGGCAAGCGTGATGTGCGCGCGGCTGCGGCGGCATTGCCCGATATAGCTGACGATACCCCCCTGCCCGACCTGCTGGCCGACGACAGCGAAGATGCGGACGACATCGCCGAGGGACTCGAAGCGGCATGACCAGCGACACCAGCGAGCGCGGTCTGGAAGACCTGATTGTCGCTTCGCTGACAGGCCGCAGCGTGGAAAGCATCCGCGTTGGCCTGAATGAAACGCCTGTGCCCTTTGCCGGCTTGTCGGGCTACACGCTGGGCAAGGCAGCCGATTACAGCGTCGAATATGCGATGGATGTGGACCAGTTCGCCGCCTTCCTGCGCGCTACCCAGCCTAAAATAGCCGAGGCACTGGATATTGAGAGCGACAGTTCCACTGCTCGCGCCTTCCTCACTCGCCTGCGAGACGAGATTGGCAGGCGAGGCATTATCGATTGCCTACGCAAGGGCGTGAAACACCGTCAACATTCGGTGGAGCTATTCTACGGCACCCCTACCCTCGGCAACGACCATGCGCAGTGGCTGAACGCCGAAAACCGTTTCATAGTCACGCGTCAGCTGCGCTATTCAAAAGATGGCACCGCCCATGCGCTGGATCTGGCTATCTTCCTCAACGGCCTGCCACTATTCACCTTTGAGCTCAAAAACAGCTTGACCAAACAGACGGTTGATGATGCCATCCGCCAATATCAATATGACCGCGATCCCCGCGAACGGCTGTTCGAAATGGGC
>CAZBTA010000488.1:2065-2561 GCA_964494515.1 uncultured Bryobacter sp. | reverse complement strand
AGTGATTACTGTGATTGGTAAGATACATGTCAGTCGCCATTTCAGTTTGATGAGTTCCTGACCAAGTGGACCAATACTGACAATGGCAAGCAAGAAGCGCTGAAGCGGGCTGTTGGCAAAGTTACGGCGGAAGGTGGCAAACAACTGGCAAACCTGCTGGGTGGCACGTTAGTGGATTCGCCGATTCTGCCTTTCGGCGCACAACAACGCGATCAGTACATTCGTTTGCAAAACGGGCAGATGATCGATGCATCCGTGCTGGCGCACCACTTGAACATCGCGAGGAATGCTCCAGATCCGTTCAGCGCCACGCAGGACGTGCTGAATCAGTACAAGATCGAAATGCAGCGGTATGACCCGAACAACCCGGGCGATCCTGTCGACACGATGATGCGGATGCAGAGCGCGCCGCAGGTGCCAACACACTCTCAAAATGTACCAGAGGATCATAATCTTCGGATGGATTGGCTCTCTTGATTTGGATGATTCGATATGA
>CAZBTA010000488.1:0-2055 GCA_964494515.1 uncultured Bryobacter sp. | reverse complement strand
CTAACAATTACTGGCGGCGAGGTATCTCAATGGGCACAGCTACGGGCTGGCCAGCGGGATTGAGGAGGCGGAGATCGCCAAGCGCATAGGGCGTGACCTTCATGGCGGCGCCATTGAGCTCGACGAGAAGGAAATGCACCTGATTGGACCAGGCGGCGATGTGCCGCTCGGGCATTCGTTTGCGGATATCGGATTTGCGCAGTTCGCCACCGGCACCAGAGCTTAGAAAGGTGATGTTGCCGGTGGCGTCGTTGCGTTCCGAGATCTGGAGATTGTGCTCGTGGCCGGAGAAGACCGCGGTGAACTGGTTGCGGCTCAGCAGATCGAACCAGTGGCGCAATTTAGGCAAAGCAGGAGGATGGTTGGGGCCGGCCGTGAACATGGGGTGGTGGAGGAAGGCAAAGCGCCAGGAAGTGAGCGGGAGCTTCAACTGGCCAGCGAGCCACTGGGATTGCTCACCCTGGGCAAGATAGGCGGGAGTGGGCTTGCCGATGGGTTGATTTGTTGTGGAGTCGAGAGCGAAAAAGTCGGCGTAATTCGCGTATTGGAAGTGATACCAGCGCGTCATCTGGCCGCCGGGTGAGAAGAAGTTGTCGAGGTAGGTATTGAGGTCGCTGGCGGATTCACTTTCATTGCCGTCGTGGTTGCCGAGGACTGCATAGAAGGGAATCGCACTGAGCGTGCTGGCATAGGGGACGAAGAAGCGTTTGCCCCAATCGCGGTCGGCCGTGCCGCTGCCGTAAATGTTGTCGCCGGTGCTCAGCACAAAGCGCACGGGAGAATCGGAATTCTCAAGATTCTTGCGGACCTGCTCCAGGCGGCCAGCCAGTGAAAACTGGGCTGAGCTTGCATTGCCCCAGTCGCCAATGACGATGAACGTGAGTTTGTTGGCCTGCTCTGGCCAAGTGCGAACACTGCCGCTACCGATCGTCTTGCCGTCGCGCAGCAACTGGTAAGTGTAGGTGGTATCGGGCTTGAGGCCATCGACACGATACCAGGGAGCCGCGGTCTGAAAGCGGCTGTCACCAAACTGTAACGTGACCGGGCCAATCCCATCGGCCTTGAAGCCGATCGTGTTCTGAGCCTTGCCGGTGGTGGTTCCCCAGGCGATGGTGCAACTGGTGCTATTCACATTTGCGACATAAACATGGGGGCCGGTTGAATCGAAAGTAACCGCCGCTGAATCATAGGCCAAGAGAGAAAGCGCGAGGAAGACAATCAGGTGCATAGGAATTTAAAATCATCCGGGGCCGTTTGGCAAAAATGCTTACACTACATTAGGATGCACACCAAATGGATTTCGGTGCTGGCTGGCGTGGTGAGTTTGCTGGCCCAGACCCCGGACAGCCGCGAGGCAGAGATACAGGCCGCGCGTGAAGCGAAGGCAAAGACGCTCAAGCCGGACCAGGTCTCAAAGGGCGAGAACTTTCTGCTCAAGTTCAAAGATGAGCGGACACTGGAGAAGCTCGAAGACGGCTTCTACAACTTTCGGCCAAAGATTGGAAACATGGTGACCGGGGGTGGCTTTGCACTGGGTGTCGAGTACCTGCGGGATGACCTGCTGCATGGAGAAATGACCTGGCGGGCCTCGGCGCAAGTGTCGACGCGAGCCTTTCAGAAGTTTGAGACCGAAGCGATTTTTCCGAAGCTCGCCAAGGACAAGTTGAGCATCGACCTGTTTGCCTCGCATCGCAATTTTGCCAGTCTGAACTACTACGGCAATGGCCCGGACTCGCGCAAGACGGGGCGCTCGAATTACCGCATGGAAGACACGAGCTTTGACGGCATTGCCGGCGTCAGCGCGACAAAGTTCTGGAAGCTGGGCACGAGCCTGGGCTATCTCGACACGAACGTGGGCCCAGGCAGCGACAGTCGCTTTATCTCGGCCGAGAGGATCTATTCGCCGGCGGTGGCGCCTGGCATTGATGTGCAGACGAACTTCCTGCGATACAGCGTTTTCACGCAACTGGATTTTCGGGATGACCCGGTGGGGACGAAGTCTGGAGGCAATTATGTGTTTCAGCACTCCTGGTACAAGGACCAGACATTCTCGCG
>CAZBTA010000487.1:0-2570 GCA_964494515.1 uncultured Bryobacter sp. | reverse complement strand
GCTAGGCGGCGCTCACCAGACACATCGCTGGGATGACGTTACGCGGTGATGTGCTTTACCGCCCAGAAGACCGCTTCCTCGATCTTCGTCTTGGCCAGCGACAATTCGCGGCTGGAGCCGATACCATCGCACATCTCGAGGAAAGCAGCACCGGCATCCTTGATGCGCACCATGTCGGCTTTCTCGGCATCATTAAGGACGCGGTATTGATGACGAACGGCATTGTTTGCGGTGCGGTCGTCACTGGCGGAATCAACGTGCTCATTCATTGAATGTCTCCTTCGTTAGAGACATTCGCCGCCCGTCGTCATTTGTCGCAACTTCACCCGGACATGGCGCGCCAGATGAAGCGTGAGCCCGAGCTAGTGCAGGATCTCATCGTTGGCCGACAACCGCAGGATCTCCCGCATGTGCGTCACAAGCCGGCGCTGATTCATGCCCTTCGCCATGGCCGATCGCAGCACGTTGAACGCCTTTGCATCCACGTTCCCTACAACCTCTCCCTCACGCCTCATCGAAGCGGCGACACTCGCCAGAAGGGCATCGAAATGCTGCACTGGCACCGGATCCACCCGGTAGAGCGCGAAGCGTGACATGAGCGGCTTGGGCAACCCTTCCAGCGTGTTCGCGGTCGCTATCCAGTTGACCATACTGATGTCGAAGCTCGATTGCAGACACTCATCGTATTGACGCCGTGCCGTGTCGGGCTCGAGGAACCGCAGTAGCGTCTCGTGCACGCACCCGTGCTGAGACATGCGCACCGCCTTCTCGATTTCGTCCACCACTATAACCGGATTGGCCACACCCTGACGTGCCATGGTCGCAAGCGGCAAGGATGGTGTCCGTCCGTTGAAGCCGTAGGACGTCCCTGCAAGCTCACGATTGTCGCTCGCACCGCCTGCATCATAGACGACGCTTGGCACCTTGAACGCTTCCGCGATCGCACGCGCCAGGTAGGATTTACCAGTGCCCGGCGGGCCAAACAGGATCATCGGTTTCAGCTTAAGCCACGGGCGCCCCATACCCAGCTGAGTGATGCACTGGCGTTCAATGTCATCGAAGATGCGCCGTGCCCACGGCATTGATGCACGCAGCACCGCCAGACCAGCCAGATCGCCATCCTCGTTCAACTGGAACCCGGCTTCACCCGCTAGCGGTAACGGCTCTTGGAGCGCCGCCCATTTGAGCGCCAGCAATACGTCGATCGGTTCTTCGGACTTCTGGCAAGGCAGAGGCCCGTCATGCACGCGGTGCGTCGTCAGGGACGCAGTATCGAAGCCCTTGCGGCCCGATCCATGGCGGCTGTTGTCGGTCATCGGCTTTCGGGCGGAATCGCCTTGCTGGCTTGCGCTTGCGCCTTCTCAGCGGCCCGCCACGTCGTTCGGGCAACACCGAGCTTGGAACGGCAGTCCTGCCCTGCGGTGCGTAGGTCCAAGATGTAACCCATGACTTGGCTCTCACGTTGCCGATCGTCGCCGGCAAACGGCAATGGCACTGACGGCTCAGGCGCACAGGTGAGCTCCGCATCGCTTACGGCAGGCAGCGGAACCGCAGCCACGATGACAGGCGGCGGCGTCTGGCGCGTGCTCGAGCAACCAGCAAGGGCGCAAGCAGCGAACACGATCAAAGCAAGGCGGCTCATTGACGCAGATCCTCGAGAAAGGCCTTCATGCCGTCGCTCACCAGAGGATCGCCGTCCGGTTGCGCAGCGCGTTCGATCACACGCTCTCGAATGATCTTCGTTCGTTCGGTGTGCGTCGCCATATACCGAGTGGCAGTATCGAGCGCAGCGGCACGTTCCTGAGCGACCTTATTAGCGGCCTCGATTAGGGCGGACTGCGCATCAGCTGCGGCCTTCCTACGCTGATCTACCAAAGCGACAGCCTCAGCGTCTTTGGCAGCGATCTCTTTACGAAGCTTTGCAACCTCCACACGAGGCGCGATGACCGCGATCCACAGAACAACGGCAGCAAGCACAACACGGCCAATTCGACTGATCAGGACGCGGTGAGTGCGGATGAATGCAAGGGTGGTAAGCATCCATCTGGCGTAACGCCGCTGTTCAGCGTGCCGCCACTTTTCGCCAATGCCTATGATGCTCTCGGTCGCCATAAGGTGCAGATTGCTGTCACCTTATCCACAGGTTGTCGATAGAGATTGTCGGATAGAGTCGTTTTGGGACGGTTTCGCGGTCACACCCATGCGAGGTGACTGATCAACCAGATCACCAGCGCGATGATCGACACGACGCTGGCGAGCAGCAGGCCGATCGCAGCAAGGACGCAGAGAGCTACAAGAAATTCGCCAAGCCCTTCACCAAGCATCTTCACTCTCCGAAAGACAGTTCAAGCCCACCGCCCCGGCGTCTCATCTCCGCTTCGATGAGTTCGCGTTGGGTCAGCTTCGGCTTTTCGAATTTGGCGAGGTATTCGCGCCGTGCCTTGCACCACGCCCGATAAGGCCAATAGGAGCGCTCACCGAAGGGATAGCCATCTCTCAGCGCCTTCTTTCGGGCAGTGATCGATGCGTCTTCCGGCAATTCCCGATGGATTTTAGCAATGCGATCCCGT
>CAZBTA010000486.1:0-2578 GCA_964494515.1 uncultured Bryobacter sp. | reverse complement strand
GGCCCCCGGTCAGTGTCGCCCGCGCATCTGCCCCCGCGGCCAGCAACACCTTCACCATCTCCGCGTTCCCGTTCAGCGCGGCGATGCTCAACGGTGTCACCCCATGCGCATCCGCCGCGCGCACATTCGCCCCGCCCGCGATCAGCCGCCGCGCCACATCCACCTGATTGGCCAGCACCGCCTCTGGCAATTCCTGCCCCGCCGCGAGCAGGGCCCACAGCATCGCGCTCGTCATGCCTCGATCAACTCAGGGATCTTGCCACGGCTATCGGCAAACTTGTCGAGCCTTACGCCCACCCGATCCAGCAGTGTCAGATGCAGATTCGCGAGCGGCGTATTCGGCCGCGCGATCACATGCCGGCCCCCGCCCACCTTGCCCCCGGCCACAATCACCGGCAGGTTGTTGTGGTCATGAATATCGGCGTCGCTCATGCCGCTGCCGTAGAGGATCATCGAGTGATCGAGCAACGACCCATCCCCATCCGGCGTCGCCTTCAGCTTCGCCACATACTCGGCAAACAACGACACATGGAACGCATTGATGCGCGCCACCTTCTCAAGCTTCTCCGGATTGCCCCCGTTATGCGTCAGCGGATGGTGCGATTCCGACACGCCCACCTCCGGATAGCTGCGATTGCTCGTCTCGCGCGCGAGTTGGAACGTCATCACCCGCGTCACATCCCCCTGCATCGCGAGCACCTGCAGATCAAACATCAGCCGCGCATGATCGGCGTAGGATTGCGGCACGCCCAGCGGCCGCTCCAGATCGCGCAACGTCGATTCCCCCGCCGCCTTCTCCGCCTTCTGTATGCGGCGTTCCACCTCCCGCACCGTATCGAGATACTGCCCCACCTTCGTGCGATCCCCCGGCCCCAGCTTGCGCTCGAGCCGCGCGATATCCTCGCGCACAAAATCAAGCAGACTCGCATCCCGCCGCAGCTCTTCCGCCCGGTCCGCCGCGGAACCCCCATCGCCAAACAACCGCTCAAACGCCACCCGCGGATGCGCCTCGGCCGGCAACGGCGTCGTCGGCGAGCTCCAGCTCAGATTGTTCTGATACACACACGCATAGCCGTTGTCACACTGGCCCACCACGGTCAACAGGTCCATTGCCAGCTCGATCGACGGCAGCCGTGTGCCCTGCCCGATCTGCTGCGCCGCCACCTGGTCTACCGTCGTGCCCAGATAATAATCACTACTCTCGGTCCACTTCGCCGTCGCCGCGCTCAGGAACGCGGCATTCGACGTCGCATGCGTCCCCGGGTAAGCGTTCTTCAGCTCAAGATTGGCGATCACGCAGATCTGGTCTTTCACCTTCTCAAGCGACCGCAACGTCGGCGACAGCGTCGTCAGCTTGCCCTGTTCGCTCGCGGGCGTCCACGCCGGCAGATGCGCGCCCATCGGCATGTAGACAAACCCCAGTCGCTTTACCGGTGGCGGCGCCGCGCTCATCGCGGGCACCATCGCATCGAGCAGCGGCAAACTCAGCGCCGCCCCCAATCCCCGCAGCACTGTCCGCCGCGGCAGCGCTCGTCGTGTCACGATCATTGGCTTCTCCTCATCTGGAACGGGGCGCTCTGCACGATACCAAGAATAATGGAATTGAGCGTGTAATTCTGCCCCCCTGCCTCGCGCACAATCTGTCGCACGGCCGGGGCGTCATACGTCTCCACGCCACGCCCCAGCGAGTAGCCCAGCAGCTTTTCCGTCACGGTAGTCACAAACAGCTCCGGCCGCGCGAGCAGCGCCCGCTCGAGGCCATCCACGCCTTCAAACTTGCTGCCGTCCGGCATGCCCCCCGCCGTATCATCACTCGCCCGCCAGTGCCCCACGGCGTCGTAGTTCTCAAGCGAAAACCCAATCGGGTCCATCAACTGATGACACCCAAAGCAAGCCGGATTCTTGCGATGCTCGGCCAGCCGCTCGCGCAGCGTCAATTGCTTACCCACCGCCACATTCTCCTTGAGCGCTGGCACATTCGGCGGCGGTGGCGGCGGTGGAATGCCCAGAATGTTATCGAGCACCCACTTGCCACGAATCACCGGCGAAGTCCGCGTCGCATACGACGTCACCGTCAACACACTCGCCTGCCGCAATAGTCCTCCCCGCACGCTCCCCGGCGGCAGCATCACCCGCCTGAAGTGACCACCGTAAACATTCCCGATGCCATAATGCCGCGCCAGCCGCTCATTCAAAAACGTGTAATCCGCCTTGAGCAGCCCCAACACGCTGCGGTTCTCTCGCAGCACGCTTTCGACAAACAGCTCCGTCTCACGCCGCATCGCCTGCCGCAGGTTGTCGTCAAAATCCACAAAGCTGCGCATATCGGGCGTCACGCTCTCGAGGTTGCGCAGGTACAACCACTGCGCCGCAAAGTTATCGATCAGCGCCCGCGACCGCGGGTCTGCCAGCATCCGCTTCACCTGCCCGGCCAACACCCCCGGCTCATGCAACCGGTTCTTCTCCGCCAGCCCCAGCAGCTCATCATCCGGAATGCTGCTCCACAGAAAGAACGATAGCCGCGATGCCAGTTGCAGATCCGGCACACGGTAATTCTCCCCACGCCCCACGCCCGCCG
>CAZBTA010000485.1:0-2584 GCA_964494515.1 uncultured Bryobacter sp. | reverse complement strand
CTGAAGAACTCACAGTCACCGAGCTGCTTATTACTCCACTCGATGGATTCGTATTGGTCGATGAAGAAGGTTAACTGGAGTGCGAGATGCGTTCGATAGACAACGCTGACCGTCTGTATCTCGCCAACCGCCCCTAGCGGGTGCGCGTCAATTGACGCGCACCACGGTGTGGCCTTCGCCCGGGGTGGAGGAGAAGCGGACCGGGAGAAAGCGTGAGATCACCGCCATGTTGGTGGTGGCGTGGTCGTTCAGCTTCACGGTGGTGAAGGAGCCCGAGCCAGCCAGCGCCAGGGGCAAGAGTAACTGGTCGGCGAGGTGTTCGCTGACGGCGGCGGTGGAGGCGAGATAGTCGCTTGCCTCGGCGGCGACCTGCTGGCCGATCTGCTCGGCGGTGACGCCGAGTTTGCCGAAGCCCGAGAAGATCTCGGTGAGATCGCCCGAGGTGAGCTTGATCATGAGCAGGTTGCCGGGACTCAGCGAGTGGTTCGTGAACTCGATGTTGACGTCCTGATCGGCGGGCCAGCCGAGCGTCGCCGTGGCGGCGGCAATCTCGCGCTCGGCGATGTGACGACGCAGTTTGGCGAGGATCACATGGAGCTGACGCGAGGTGATCGCGCCGCGGGGCGGCAGCGCGAGGGGCGTGAGCGCCGGCACCGGTTGAATGGTGGCGACAAACTGGCCCCCGCCCGCCGGGAAGAACCCGTAGCGATCGAGCGTGATCGCGACACGAGGACCCATGCGCGCGAGCAGCGGCAGGAAGACCTCGGCGAGATAGTGGAACGGGGGCGCGGCCTCGTTGTGCGTGCCGCCCTCAAGCGTGATGCGGCTGGGGGCCGCGGCCAGCATGAGAGGCGGCAGAACCGTCTGGAGCACGAGCGTGGTGGAGCCGGCCGAGCCCACGCGGAACGTGAACTCGCCCGGGGTGACCACGCCCGGCACAAACGTGAGCGAGGAGGAACCGAGAGTGGCGCCACTCAACGTGGCGGCACCCACCTCCCCAGCCGCCAGCACGGCAGTAAGGTGCTGGCGGAGCAAACCGGGACGCGCGCGACCGGCGCGAATGTTGTCGATGCGAAAGGGCTGACCGGTGATGAGGGACAGACTCAGCGCGGTGCGCAGAATCTGCCCTCCTCCCTCACCGATCGACCCATCGAGGTGGATCATGGCGGATCTCCTAACCCTTGACACAGACGACCTGGCGCAGGGTGTGAACGATCTCCACGAGATCGGTCTGCGCGGCCATGACCTGGTCAATGTCCTTGTAAGCAGCGGGGGTTTCGTCGATGACGTCGACGTCCTTGCGGCACTCGACGCCAGCGGTCATACGGGCATGGTCTTCGAGCGTGAAGCGGCGCTTGGCCTCGGTGCGCGACATGGCGCGACCGGCGCCGTGGCTGCAGCTGTGGAAGCTCTCGGGGTTGCCCTTGCCACGGACGATGTAAGAGCGGGTGCCCATGGAGCCGGGGATGATGCCCATGTCGCCCTCGCGAGCGCGCACGGCGCCCTTGCGGGTGACGAGGACGTTCTCACCGTAGTGGTGCTCACGCTCGACATAGTTGTGGTGGCAGTTGATCGCCTTGACGTCGGCCGTGAAGGGCGGCACGAGACCCGAATCGCGGACGGCCTCGATGATCTGGATCATCATGAGATCGCGGTTGCGACGGGCGTAGTGCTGAGCCCAGGTGACGGCGTCGAAGTAATCGTTGAAATGTTCGGTGCCCTCGGGGAAATAGGCGAGGTTCTTGTCGGGAAGGTTGACGAAGAACTTGCGCATGTCCTGCTTGGCGAGCTCGATGAAGTAGGTGCCGAGACGGTTACCCACGCCACGCGAACCGCTGTGGAGCATAAACCAGACCTGCTCGGACTCGTCGAGGCAGACCTCGATGAAGTGGTTGCCGGTGCCGAGCGTGCCGAGCTGCTGAGCCTGCTTGCCGCGGTCGAGCTTGGGATGGCGAGCAAGCAGCGACTCGTAAGGCGCGGCGAGCTCGTTCGACCAGACCTCGAGGTTGCGGGCCGGGATGTCATGCCAGGAGCCACGATCGCGCCCGCCACGGGTGGACGTGAGGCCGTGGGGGACGGCGCGCTCGATGGCGGAACGGATGCCGTTGAGGTTGTCGGGCAGGTGGCGCGAGTTCAGCGAAGTCTGCACAGCCATCATGCCGCAGCCGATGTCCACACCGACGGCGGCCGGGATGATGGCGCCGTGCGTGGGGATGACGCTGCCGATGGTGGCGCCGATGCCCCAATGGACGTCAGGCATGGCGGCGACCCACTTGTGGATGAAGGGGAGGCGAGCGACGTTGAGCAACTGCTTGCGAGCCTCGTCTTCGAGTGGGACACCGTTGGTCCACGCCTTGATGGGCCAGGAGGAATCGGCCTGGATGACGTTGTAGTTGGAGTGTGACATGGGTGGTTGGTGTCCTTTCTATTGTCGACTGACGGGTGTATGGAGTGCAGTTGGTGTGCCAAAGGGGAAAGTGTTGCAGGGGTGGGACTTAGCGGAATCGGCGCTTGGCTTTTCGATAGGGCGGGATCGAAGCTTATACTATAGGATCATGTCAACGACGGTGATCGGATTTCTGGG
>CAZBTA010000484.1:0-2591 GCA_964494515.1 uncultured Bryobacter sp. | reverse complement strand
CGCGAAGGTGAATGCCACCGCGGCGCCGACAAGGGCGAATGCACCAACCGCGGCCTGCGCATCGCCTCGCGCGTCGTCGCGTCCGTGCCGCAATTCGCACAATACACCTGATTGCCCGCCCGCCAGGCCGCCACCACCGTCGGCAGCAACACCAGTCCAAACACCAACCACGATCCACTCGCCGCCAGCGTAAAGACGATCGCCGTCGACAGCGCGAGCAGCACCAGCGCCACCCGGATGCGAACGTTCCAGTATCCCGCCGCCACATGATTCGCCCACCCCAGCAACAGCCCCGCCGGCAACGCGGCATAAAGCCCATATCCCGCAATCGGCCAGCCCAGCAGGCACGCGAAGAATCCGCTAAACGCCGCCGCTACAAACAACCCGGGCAGGGAACTGATCGTCGGCCGGTACACCGGGCGATCCGTATGGATCATCGCGTTCTTGGGGAACTTCTTGCCGCTCAGGATCGCGCTCAGAAAAGGAAACGTCTCAAGCTCCGGTTGATCGGGCCGCAACGAGCGCGCAAAGCCCATCATCTTCTTGTGAAACGCCTCCACCTCCTCGGGCTTCGACTTCGCGAACACGATCTCGGTCGCATCAAACAGCCCCGTCACCGCCGATCGCGGATCCGCGAGAAACTCATCCAGCAGATCCCTGTCGAGGTTTCCCATAAAGTCCTCCAGCCTCGCCAGATCCGCCCTTGTGGTGCGCCCGCTCGATCCAATCACCATGAGAAAGATCCACAGCGGCACAAAGTCGATCGTGCTGGCCTCCCACGAGTCGACAATCCGCGACGTCGGGTCCGACGGCGGCTCCGACGAGGCAAACGTCACCTCCCGCCCCAGGTATTGAATCGAATCGTCCAGATCCAGCTTCCGGTCGAGCCGCGTCATCAGATCATTCAGCCGCTGATCGCGCCGATAAAGCCCCAGCAGAAAGATCGCGGGCAACGCCCCCACAACATTCGCCACCAACACCGTCGCAAAGTAAGCCTGCTTGCCATATGCCGCAAACCACGCCATCCACGCATAGCTCCACAGCGCTGCGGCCGCCGCCATCCCAAACAACACCACCATCCCCGCATTCAACCGGTCCGCCCGCCGTGCCGCGCTCGCCGCGACAATGCGCGCCGTGTTCGCGTTGCGGCACGCCTCTACAAACTCCACGCCCACCGGGTCAAGCGGCGTGTCCGCCTTCAGCCGGGCAAACTCTCTCGCCGGCAGCAGAAAACGCTCCCGCCGCTCGTTGTCATCCCATCGCCACGCCGCCCGCTGCAGCGGCGGCTGCGTCCCAAGCCACGCCTCATACTCTTCAAAGATCGCGGGCACCAGGCTCTCATAGGCGATCGTCAGTTGCAGCACGCCGCCCACCGGCACCCAGCTCACCAGCCCCTCCCGCTCCAGCGCCTCCAGAATGTCGTCCTCAAGCAGCGTCGGCGCCTGCGGACCCAGCAACTCCCGGATCACCCACCGCCGCAGGTCAACTTCTTCAATCCGGCACTGGGTGGCAAGCTTGGCAATGCGTGCCGCAAACCGGTACCCGATCAGAAAGTTGAAGTCCTCAAAGGTTTCAACCAGCGCCACTTCAATCGTCCCTCGTGCCTCTTCGCTCAGCTCCGTGCAGACGATGTTCAGCAGAGGCGTCTCGATCAGCGGCGACACCTCAAGTAGCCGCTCCACAATCAACTCGGCGGCCTCGCGCGTCGACGGCCACGACGCGAGAATCACCTCCGTCGCCACCGCCGGCGTAAAGTAGCCCAGCCGGAATCGGTTGTTCAACTGCGTCGGCAACAACTCGCGCCACGGGTCGAGCGCCCCCAGGAACTCCTCCCGCACCATAAACAGCGCAAACACCCTCGGGTCATGCAATACCCGCGCCAGCTCGCTGAAGAACCTTTCAATCGCCTCGGGCTCCGCCGCCAGCACGCGCTCAAAGTGATCAAAGATGCAGATCGTCGGCCCCGTCATCTGCCCATCCAGCTTGGGGATCGCCCCGCCCAGATCCTCCGGGTCAATCCCGATCGGCCCCTCGATCTCAAAGCGCGCCGCCACCAGTCGCGGCATCAGACCAAACTTCACCAGCGTGCTCGCCCCCGCCCCCGGCGGTGAATGCAACACCGCGATCCGGCTCGAGCAGATCAGGTTGAACAGGCCCCACGTCTCGGCATCGCGCCCCACCAGAATCGGCTCAGCCATTCGGGTCTCCCAGGTCAAACTTCGGCGCTTGCGCCATATGCGCATTCAGCTCTCGCAGAAACTCCGCCGACGAACCCCAATAAATATCGATCTGCGGCTCATTGCCCGACCCTCTCCGGTCCGACTTCAAAAAGTAATCCGTCAGATACTGCCGCGCCTTTTCCGGATCCGCAAACCGTGAATCTTCCGGATCCACCTGCACCCCGATATGCGTCTTCCCCCGCTGGAACGCCGCAATGCCCTCCTGCAGCATGATCATCCGAAACAGCGCGCGAAACGTCCACGAGTGCAGCGAGAACCCGAGAAACAACAACGAGCTCATCGAGAACAATCGCTTCAGATGCAACGGCAGCATCGAATACTGCGAAGCCCGCACCGTAAAGTCAAAAAAAT
>CAZBTA010000483.1:0-2614 GCA_964494515.1 uncultured Bryobacter sp. | reverse complement strand
TCATAACTCTGCCCCGGCCTCATGTCATTCTTGACGCGCGCCGCCTCCACAATCTGTTCCAGCATCTTCCCTAACTCCTCCCGCCCCAACGAAGCCGCCGCCAACTCTTTTGCCAGAGCCCGTAATGCCGCTGCTTCATCCTCCGACTTCCGCACCATTCCCATCAAGTCATCCCCCACCAACGTCCCATCCTTCAGGGTTACGGAATCCAGGCTCACCTCCACCTCACGCCCTTTTGCCATCGCCGCGAATCTCTGCTCGAGATCCTGACACGGGTAAGCTCCCTCAACTGCCAACGAAGGATTCAGGTAGTAAACCACCCCTCCCTCCGCCCCCGCAATCACTACCGGCGATTGCCTCTTGCCCGGAACCAGCATCACCTGAGCCCCCATATCCTTTCCCCTCGCCACCCGGGTCACTACCCATTCCAACCGGTCTTCTCGATCCCACACCCCCAACAGATACGGCTTCAACCCCGGACACTGCTCAACCCTTGCCACCTGATCCGTGCTCAGCGGCAACTCTTTCGCCCTCGCCTCACTCAGCGGCACAACCACAATCCCCGCCGCCGCATACTCCGTCGATATCTTGTACTTCACGGTTTGCCCATACGCCCGGTCGGACAGCGTAAGCGCCAGACTAACAGCAACACCCAGCCACAGCATCGGGCGAAAGCCAGTTAACATCTCCCAAGTCTGCACCCACTTCCCAACAAAGTCAACTTACACCCCGGCAAACCACTGATACCCGATCGCCGCCCCTGCTGAGCCCTTCCCATTCCCAATCTTCTTCACATCATCCGCTACCACCAGCCGGTTCAGATACTTGATGCTCTTATAACCCAGCTGCCGCGGCACGCGCATTCGCAACGGCCCGCCAAACTCCGGCGGCACCGGCGCCCCATTCATCTCATAAGCCACCAGCGTCTGCCCGTGCCGCGCCTCTTCGATATCAAGACTGTCCCACCAGAATTTCTCCAGCGAAAAATACCCCACATATCGCGCCTCTTTGCTGACGCCCGCCGCCTCCAGCACATCGCTCAGCCGCGCCCCGCTCCATTCCGCCACATAGCTCCAACCCTCTTCACAAATCAGCTCCGTAATCTGACTCGCCTTCGGCAGCGCGCGGATCGCCTCAATGCCAAACGCCTGCGGCCGCTCCACCATCCCCCTTACATCCAGCGTCCACCCTGCAAACCCCGCCTCCCGCATCGCCACATATTCTTTGCCGTCATAAGCCGGCCCATTGGCAAATGGCTTGGCTGAGATCTTCTCCCGCGCAAACTCCTTCGCCGGCCGGTTCCCCACCAACATCCGGTGCGCCGCATAAGTCAGCGTGTTGCCCAGCCCCATCGCCCCGCCACAATCCGGCGGCACATACCCTTGGGCCCCGGCCCACTTCGCCCCTGCCACCCCCGCCACGGCCCCCACACCCACTCCCGCCAGCCACTTTCTCCGGTTCGTGCTCATTCGGCATTCCTCTCTTCCCAGATCATCGGTTTCACCAGCCGCCAGAATCCACCCTTCACCACCATGCCCACATGCCCCACGGCAAACGCCAGCGCCCCCACTGCGAGGAAGAAGTGCAACGTTCGTGCCGATTGATGCCCGCCCACCCAGTCCGCCAGCCCGGGCAACACGCTGCGCACCGCTGGCGACATCGCCGCCCCGGTCCACACCAGGGCAGGGAACAGCGCCAGCACCACCCCCAGATAAGTCACCTTCTGCCAGCGGTTATAAACATCCTCGCTCCACAACCGCCCGCGAAAGTGCCCCTTCATCCAGCCATAAGCCCAATACGCCACCCCACACCCCACCAGCACCCACGCCAGCTCAAAGTGCAATCCCCGGCTCCACCCGTTCTGATCCTTAAGCACGTAATCGTACCCCGTTGGCACCGTCCCCCGCGAAGCCGGAATCGGCAACTGAAACAGCGCCGCCGTATTCACATTCCCCTCTTCACCCCAATAGAACCGCGGATGCGAAATCACCAGATTCACCCCGCTCACCACCAGCCCCAACAGACACACCGCCGTCACCCAGTGCGTCACCCTCACCAGCACAGCATGCTTAGGCGCTCTCATTTCGCATCATGATGACACGCTATTCGTCATCCTCAAAATGCAAATTCACCGCATCCACCAGATTCACCTACTACTCTTTGCTTCGGCCGCCCACCTCATTCCCACCTGCCTACCCCCTCAAAACTCGTTCGAATTATTTTCAAACTCTATTTCCCCCAATATCAATCACTTCCCTGCCATACCCCCAAATCTCGCCCCTCCCCCATGCGACAAATCCATCATGACTAACTCAACCAAAATTCACGATGAGATCCGCCCCTACGGCGCGATCGAGACCCTTGTATTTGAACGCTACACCCACGCGCTCAAAATGGCGGAACGCACCCGCTCCCTTGAAATCGAATCCCAGGACCGCTGGGCAAACGAACCCAATAACCAGCAATTCTTCACCCAGATGGAACGCCTCGCCAAGCTCGCCGCCAGCTATGAGCGCCGCGCCGACCAGGCCATGCGCGAGCTCCGCAAGCTCCAGGCCGACCGTTACTCTTCCATGGACGTCCACAATGAGCTCTATCTGATGAACGACAAAGC
>CAZBTA010000482.1:0-2627 GCA_964494515.1 uncultured Bryobacter sp. | reverse complement strand
ATCATCGCCACCTCGAGCCACTTGTTGCCCGGCATCTGTCGCAGCGCCGGCAACCCATGCACGCTCGCCCCCTGCCCCACCACCGCCTTCCGGTGCTTGGCCTCGCTCACGCCATCCTGCCACCGCTGCGTATCCGCCACCCACGTCGCCGTGTGCTGGTAATGCAGCAGCAGCACATCAAAGTATTCCGTCTGCGCCAGGCTCCGCAGCTCATCAATCTTCTCCTGCGGCTTCACGCCCTCCCGCGTCGTCACCTTCGACATCAGCCGGTAGCTATCCCGCGGCAACCCCTTCAGCGCAATGCCCAGCATCTTGTGCATCTCGCCATAGCTCTCCGCCGTCTCAAAGAATCGGATCCCGTTGTCATACGCATGCCGCACCAGCCGCGTAAATTGCTCCTGCCCCAGCTCCCGCTGCACGCGCCCACTCATCGTCCCCGTCCCAAACGCGAGCCGCGTCACCTTCACGCCGCTCTTGCCGAGCGTCACCCAATCCGTCGCCTTACCGCCCGCCCCCAGCAGCGGCACACTCGCGGCACTGGCCAGCAAAAACTTCCTTCTCGAGCACGGCGTCATTTTCATTGGGGGTAATCTCCTTTTCGCGGGATCGTATCACGATTCCCCCTCCGCGCCAACCCTCAATCCGCATGCACCCACAACACTCGCAGTAACTTCGACTGCCCTTCCCCCACCACCGCCTTCGGCCCCTTCGCCACACTCTGCATCGTCCGCATCGCCTCAATCAGCTCTTCGTCCGGCAAAGTAACCCCCACCGCCACAAACGACCGCCTCACCGCATCCTCAAACTTCTCCGACCGCACCAACTCCTTCAAATCCTTCTTCACCACATAAGACGTCCGCCCATTCCCCCGCTCCCGCTGCACAATCAACTCCCCAAAATCCTTCCGCCAGATCTCCACCTCCAGCGATGCATCCGTCTCCCCCGCCACATCCCCGCGCCCATGAATCACGCCCACCGACTTCGCCAGAAAACGATACCCACCCGCCGGCGCCTCATACTCCCCCACAATACGAAATCCGCTCGAGCCACAGCTCTCGAGCAACAACAACATCAACGCCGCATATCGCCACATTACGCCCTGAGTATAGCAATTTCCAAATAGTCTACTATTCCCATCGGCTTTTTCAAATTTCGATTGACGGCGCCGTCCATATTGGATAATCTCGATCTAGAACATAGACAATATGAAGCTGACTACCCTTTCCCTCATCTCCGGTCTGCTCGCGTCCTTTTCTCTGGCCGCTGCCCCGCCCATCCCCAACCTCCTCGACGCCACCGTAGTCGTCAGCAACGCCACCATCCCCTTCCGCTTTGAGATCCAGGACAAGAACGGCAACATCTCCGGCTCCTTCTTCAACGGCGACGAAAAGGTCACTTCCACCGCCGGCTCGCGTACCGGCGACAAGATCACTCTCGAGTTTGCCCACTACGCCACCCGTCTTGAGGCCACCTGGGACGGCACCACCCTCTCCGGCACCTACGGTCGCACCGGTCGCCCGCCCTATCCCTTCAGCGCCCGCGCCTACACCGCGCCCACTGAAGCCGATTCCAACGCCCCCTCCATCGCCGGCCTCTGGGAAGTCCCCGTCAAGAGCCCCAAGGGCGAATCCGCCTGGAAGTTCATCGTCCGCCAGTCCGGTCCCGAGGTCTCTGCTTCCATCCTTCGCATCGATGGCGATACCGGCACGCTCGCCGGCCGCTTCGCCAATGGCAAGTTTCTCCTCAGCCACTTCTCCGGCGCGCGTCCCGCCCTTCTCGAGGTAACGCCCAACGCCGACGGCACGCTCTCCCTCGTCCAGAACGGCAAGACCACCTACACCGCCATCAAGTCCTCCGAGGCTCGCGCGAAGAATCTTCCCGCCCCCTCCGATCCCTCCCGCTGGACCAGCTTGCAGGATCCCACCAAGCCCCTGCAGTTCACCGGTAAGGACCTCGCCGGCAACACCGTCACCGACAAGGATTCCCGCTTTGCCGGCAAGGTCGTCCTCGTCAACATCACCGGCAGTTGGTGCCCCAACTGCCACGACGAAGCCCCCTTCCTCGCCGAGATCTACCGCACCTACAAGTCGCGCGGCCTCGAGATCGTCGCCCTCTCCTTTGAAGAGGCCGAACAGCTCGCCGATCCCACGCGCCTCAAGGCCTTCATCAAGAATTACGGCCTCGAATACACCGTCCTGCTCGCTGGCGAAACCTCCGAGCGCGACACCAAGCTGCCCCAGGCCGTCAACCTCAACACCTGGCCCGCCACTTTCTTCATCGGTCGCGACGGCCTCGTCCGTGGCTCCCACGCCGGCTTCGCCAGCAAGGCCACCGGCGCTGAACACGAGCACACCAAAGCCGAGTTCAAGGCCACCATCGAAAAGCTCCTGGCTGAGAATCTTCGCTCTTCCCGCTAACGCCATTGCCGGGAAGTCCACCGCCGCGAGAGCTCCTCTGGCTCTCGCGGCGTTTTTTGTTTAGTAAAACCCAATCGCTCGCCCCATCACCCCCACCCCCGTCCACATCCCCAACGCCACCACTCCCGCCCACCGTCCTCCCCGCTTCTCCACCCACGCCTGCCCCACCACCGCCGCAGGCCCATTCGACTTCGCCTGCTCCTCGCCTTT
>CAZBTA010000481.1:0-2627 GCA_964494515.1 uncultured Bryobacter sp. | reverse complement strand
TGATCGATGGCGCACCCACCCGCTCCTGCCTCGTCACCGTCTCGAGCGTCGCCGGCAAGAAGATCACCACCATCGAGTCGCTCGACCAAAACGGCGTCCTCCACCCAGTCCAGCAGGCCTTCATCGATCAGGACGCCATGCAGTGCGGCTACTGCACCGCCGGCATGATTATGGGCGCTGTCGGCCTGCTCAACCGCACCCCCAATCCCACCGAGCCGCAGATCAAGTCCGCCCTCCAGGGCCACCTCTGCCGCTGCGGCACGCATCCTCGCATCGTCGCCGCCGTCCAACTCGCCGCCCGGAGCAACCGCCGTGGCTAACCCCATCGAAGTCGAACGCTACGAGCTCCACGCCCTCACGCCCCGCCGCGACATGCTGCGGCTGCTTGGCGGCGGCATCCTCATCGGCATCCTGTTCCCCCTCGATGCCCAGCGCCGCTCCGGCAACGAGCCCACCACCCTCGGCGCCTGGCTTCACATTGCGCACGATGGCGTCGTCACCGTCTACAGCGGCAAGGCCGAGGTCGGCCAGAACGTCCGCACCTCTCTCGCCCAGGCCGTCGCCGAAGAGCTCGATCTCCCCGCCACCGCCATCCAGCTTGTCCTTGGCGATACAAGGCTAACGCCGTACGACATGGGCACCTTCGGCAGCCGCAGCACTCCCTTCATGGCGCCCCAACTCCGCCGTGCCGCCGTCGCCGCCCGTGAGCTTCTGCTCGATCTCGCCGCCGAACGCCTCGCCGTGCCCCGCGCCTCGCTCAAGCTCTCCGCCGGCCGCATCAACGGCCTCACCTACGGCGAGCTCACTCGTGGTCAGCAACTTACCCGTGACATCGCCGCTGATCTCGCCATCCATCCGCCGCGCGGCGAGAGCATCGGCAAACTCAATGCCCGCGCCATCGTTACCGGCCGCGAAAAGTACACTTCCGATCTCAAGTTCCCCGGCATGCTCTACGGCCGCGTCATCCGCCCCAGCGCCTTCAAGGCCGAACTTGCCTCCATCGACACCGCGGCCGCCCGCAAGCTCCCCGGCGTCACCGTCGTCCACGAGGGCAACTTCGTCGGCATCACCGCCGATGAATCCGGCAAGCTCGACTCCGCCGCAAGCGCCGTCACCACCACCTGGAACGCCCCCAAACAAATCTCCTCCGCCGAGCTCTACACCCACCTCCGCTCACCCATCACCTGGCGCCCCATCGACGCCCCTCACCAGCTCACGGCCACCTACACGCTGCCCTACATCGCGCACGTCCCGCTCGAGCCCCGCGCCGCCGTCGCCATTTGGAACGACAACCAGCTCACCGTCCACACCGGTACGCAGGTCCCCTTCGGCGTTCACAGCGAGCTTGCGCGCGCCTTCAACATCCCCGAATCACAAGTTCGCGTCATCGTCCCGCCCACCGGCTCCGGCTATGGCGGCAAGCACACCGGCGAGTGCGCCATCGAGGCCGCGCGTCTGGCTCGCGCTACTGGTCGCCCCGTCAAGCTCCAGTGGACCCGCGAAGAAGAAATGACCTGGGCCTACTTCCGCCCCGCCGGCGTCATCGATGTCCGCTGTGGCGCCAATGCCGCTGGCGTCATCACCAGTTGGCAGTTCCACAACTTCAATTCCGGCGGCGCCGCCCTCCGCAGCCCCTACAATCTCCCCCACCAGATCTCCGAGTTCCACCAGTCCGATTCACCCTTGCGCCAGGGCTCCTATCGCGGCCTTGCCGCCACTGCCAACCACTTCGCTCGCGAGTCCGCCATGGATGAGCTCGCCCATATCGCTCACATCGAGCCCGCCACCTTCCGCCACAAGAACACTGCCGATCCCCGTCTGCGCGCCGTCATCGAGGCCGCCACCGAGCGCTTCCGCTGGGGCCGCGCCAAGGATCGCGCTGGTCAGGGCTTCGGCATGATGGCCGGCTTCGACAAGGGCGGCTATGTCTCCGCCTGCCTTGAGGTCACCATCACGGGCAACACCATCCGCATCGATCGCATCGTTCAGGCCTTCGAGTGTGGCGCCATCGTCAACCCCGATCATCTCCGCCACCAGGTCGTCGGCGCCGCCATCCAGAGCCTCGGCGGCGCGCTGTTTGAATCGATCGACTTCGCCAATGGCCGCATCCTCAATCCGCGCCTCTCCCGCTATCGCCTCCCGCGTTTCAACGACATTCCTCCCATCGACGTTGTCCTCGTCGATCGCAAAGACTTGCCCTCCGCCGGTGCCGGCGAAGCTCCCATCGTCGCCGTCGCCCCCGCGCTGGCCAACGCCATCTTTGACGCCACCGGCAAGCGCCTCCGCTCTCTACCCTTGCAATTGCACGATACTCTGTAAAGAATGTCGGCTTCTGAGGACGTCACGCAGTTGCTCAATTCCTGGCGGGATGGGGATCCCGCCGCGTTGGAACGGCTCATGCCTATCGTCTACGACGAGCTACGCGCCATCGCGCGCCGGCAGCTTTCTCGCGAGAATCCCAACCTCACCGTCCAGGCCACCGTTCTCGTTCACGAAGCCTATCTGCGCCTCGTCGATCAGCGCCGCGCCAGCTACACCAGCCGCGCCCACTTCCTCGCCGTTGCCGCCAACATGATCCGCCGCATCCTCGTCGATCATGCCCGCGCTCGCAAGACCGCCAAGCGCTC
>CAZBTA010000480.1:0-2629 GCA_964494515.1 uncultured Bryobacter sp. | reverse complement strand
CGTGGCCAGCGTGCCGCAGTTCGCGCAGGAACCGGCGAGGAAGGCGGCCAACGGCGGCTGAGGCCGACCTTTGCCGACCAGGGGTTGCAGCAAGGGGATTTCAGTTGTCGTGCCCGTCGTCCGCTTCACTGCCCTTCCCCCATCCTTCGCGCCTAATCAAATGCGCGATCCCTCCTCAGCAATGTGTGCCGCAAGTCGCCGAACGAAGGTCCCCAAACCGGTCAGTTCCGACATTTCTCCGAAGACGCCGGACGTTGCGGCGTCTCTGGACGACGTCATGACGCAGGCCGACGAGTAGACCTTCTCCTTGACCAGTCGCTGGCAAAGAATGTCGTATCGCCGCAGGTAAGATGCACCACGAAACTCCGGGAACACTGGGAAGTGAGGGCTCGTGTCCTTGACCGGATTTCTGGACTTGCCGCAATCCTCTACGAGCATGAGCCAGCCGATGAACGGCGGAGGCTGCTCACCGAAAGCACCCTCACGATAGGCAATCCATAAGTCGTGGCCGGTACCGATCGCCTCTTCGGCCCTATTATTGAAATTGTTTCCGAATGACGGTCCGATCTGACTTTTCAGTTCGATCGCGGCGATCAACCGCCCACCGTTCATTATCAACACGTCCCAGATCTTGGTCGGACGGAAATAGCCAGGAAGTGTGAGGACAGCGCGCTTGAGGTGCACCTCTGCCGATGGCAGCCCGTTCTTCGCAACGAGCGCCTGGATAAGCGGAACGAAGCCATCCATGTTCTTGCCCGAAAGGACGCCGCCACGTTCGCCGCGATCTGCCTTTCCGGATTGACGTTGACGCTCGGCAGCGCCACCGCGGCTTGTCCAAAACTCCTTTACCGCCCCGCGCGCACGGCGCTCGTAGTCGCACAATTCAAGAGCCATTAGGTCTCAGCGCCGCTGCGCATCCTCTTTTTCTATCAAAGCGATATCGCCCTCGCTCAGTCCGTAAAGTTCGGCAACAGCCCGATTGCACGCCGGAATGTCGAGAGCGTGAGCCGCCGCGCCAAGTCGCGATCGCATATCCGATGGAACATCCTTCCAGAACGGAAGCCTGATCCGCCGCAGATACTGCGCCTGAAACCGGAGAAAGCCGCCACGCATACGAGTGGAATACGAGGAGATGAAGAATCGCGTCAGGTCGGACAGCAAGACTGCCTGCAACGCCCGCAGATTCCATTCGTTCGCGGTCACGAAGTAAAGGTTGTGGTGTGGATAGAGCCGTCCATCATCGAACACGACCTGCGCGTGACCTTTGATGTCCGGAATCAGCAGCTTGGGCTCGGCTGCCAGAGATGGCGTAATCCTGTCTATGGTGCGGAACCACCGTGACGGGTCCTTCTTCGCCACGTGGCGATTCGCAATGATGTCGCGCCTCTGTTCCAGGAAAGCGCGCAACTTCGGATACGCGGCAAGATCGACCAGCCTTCCGTCGTCTTGGAAGGGATTGATAACTCCAAATCCGCGCCAACTCACTTCACCGCTGTCGATATCGCGCGTCATGGCAAGAGGCAGCTTGCGATCATCCTCAACGTCAAGTTCGTCCATGAGCCCGATGAAGGCTCTGTCGGCGCCCGTAGCAACGCCGATCCCCACTTTGCAGCCCGCCTTTTCCAGGGTGGGAAAGGCCCCTTCAAGACGACGAATCAGGGAAAGAGAATCCTCTTCGGCGAGCACCCATGGCTCGCCATCCGCGGGAAGACTTCTGATCAGACGGACATCGGAAGTTCCCTCGGAGCCACCATCCATCAGTCCGGATGTGAGCTCCGCCAATCTTTCAACATCCCTAACGACTGCAACGCGCGTCACTCCTGGCATCAAACGTGCGATCAGGGTAATCGCTGGGTATGCGATCACTTCGGAATGAAAGGCGGCTGCCTCGCTGAGATCGACATATGCCTTGAGCCGGAAACGCGTCGTGACGAGACGTCGCAAGGGCGCTCCGTACTTGTTCTTCATCCAGCGATCGGCACAGATGAAGCACAGCTCCCCGCCATCGGCGAGCAGTTCAAGCGCCCTCTGCATGAAAGGTACGTATAGATCTGCGCGATCGTAGAGCGTCGAGTAGCGCGCGCGGTACTCATTGAGCAGCGCTTCCGGAATCAACTCCTGCCGAACATAGGGCGGATTGCCCACGACGACGTCGAAAGCGCCCCGTATCGGCGACAACAGAAAGTCATCGCAAATGAGCCAGCGCCGGGCCAGATACAGCGAGCCCTCTTCCGTGTGACCGTAGGCCATAAGGGTCTGTACGACCTTGGCGAAAGTGGATTCATAAGTATCTCGATGCAGTTCGACCGCGCAAATGCAGTCCTCCAGCGCGAAGTCACGGCCAACCCTGCGAGCTGCTCTCAACAAGCGCTCGATTGCAGGTAGCAGGAAATCACCGGCACCAAATGACGGTTCGAGAAAACGGAGGCGGGTGAGATCCCGTTCTTCGGAGTACCCCGCAAGATCGAGCATGAAGTCGACAACCTCGCGACGCGTGTAGATCGCGCCACGCTCCTGGGTGCTCGAATCGTCCGCCAGTTGCCGGATCGCCGCTTCGACCGGGCGGTCGCCGAACGGACCGGGTTGGTCTGCCAAAGGGGGCGGCTTGGGCGGTCCTGAGGGTCGCAAG
>CAZBTA010000479.1:0-2645 GCA_964494515.1 uncultured Bryobacter sp. | reverse complement strand
GGGTGGGAATGGGTGAGATGGCGAGCATCTGTCGGGGATGTTGTCGTGAGATCAGGCGAGGGTGGATCCGTTGCGGTGTTGCAGGCGCTGTGATGGAGGGGATGGAATGCAACTGATGGCTTGGGTGCTTTAGGGCATTGGGGTCGCGAAGGGAATGGTGGCGGGAATCGGGTGAGTGGGTCGGGGATGCTGTCGTGTGAGCAAGGGTGATGGAGAATCGTTCCTGGTGTTGCGGGCGCGTTAGGGCCGCTCATGGTTTGGGTGCCTTAGGGAGAAACAGTGTGAGAGTGCGGATTCACTCGTGGTGTGGCGGGGGCTGCAATGAGGAGTATGGGACGCACCTGATGGTGCGGGTGCTGCGGGGTACCAATGGTGGAGGTCAGGAGGCTCTACCCGGGATGCTGTTGTGCGAGATGGGGCAAGGGTGGAGCCGTTGCGGTTTCGTGGGCGCTTTGGTGGAGGGGACGAAGGGCAGCGGACGGCGCGGGGACTGCAGGTGGTGTTGGTGAAGCCGGGGATGGTTGGAGCAACGCCAGTCCTGTGAGTTGAGTCGTCATGGGGTGTTTTGAGGTTCTCGAGCTCTGTGGGGGGCGTAAGCTTCAGTTGCCCACGATGGATCGGGTGATCGATCCGGGAGGAAGATCTCGCCTGTCTGAGTGGGGATTCTGAGAAACCCCGGAGGATCGTGCGATGAGTGTTGCCGAGTTGCCGCTGGCGCGGATTTTTTGGAGCATCTTGCTGCTGGAGGTGGGGGGATTGGTGATGCTGCTGGGATCGGCGCTGTTTGCCGGTGGAGGCCGCGGAGCACCTGATGGCGGGCTGGTGGGGGCGTGGATCATCCTGATTCCGGTGGCGTGGATCGCGTTGGCCGCCGCGGTGTTTGTGGTGACTTCGACGCCGTGGGTGCAGGTGGGTTGTATCTTGATGCTTGCTTTGCCCGTGATTGCTCCCGTGGTGGCGTCGCCGGTGGTGCTGGTGACGCACTTCTTTGGCGAGAAGATACAGAACCGGCAGAACGAAATCGGGCGGCGTGGTGGGTATCTGTTTCACGAGGCGGGGCAGAAGAAGCTGGCGGCGGCAATTGTGGAGCGGAACCTGACAGCGATGGAGCAGGCGTTGCCGGAGGCGGGGGATCTGAATCGCCAATACAAGTCGGGAGATAACGAGCCGGAAACAATGCTCTCGTTTGCGCTCGATGAGGCGGATAATTCTGATGCTTATGCCGCGGTGCTGCAACGACTGCTGAAGGCGGGGGCGAACCCGAATCTGCCGCCACGCATGCCGCTCGCGAAAGCCATTATGCGCAGCAAGCGCGCCACGGCGATACTGGTCGAGGCGGGCGCGGATGTGAACGCGCTTTCCAATCAGGGGGATCCGGTGTGGTGGTTGGCGCTGGAGCAAGGCGAGATGGGCAGCCCGGACACGACGCTGCTGGAGTTGTTGCTGAAGCATGGCGCGGATGTCACCAAGGGCAGCACGAAGGAGTGGGGGCCAATTCATCTGGCGGTTGCCCATGAGAAGTGGACCGCACTGCTGCTACTGGCGGAGCGGGTGCCCGGTTTGCAGGATCTGACGATGGGTCCGAATCGGGAGACCATCCTGATGCGGCTTGAGAGCGAGTTGAAGTCACTGCGCGATGAGGGCAAGCAGATACCGGAGGCGCTGCTCGAGGCGATCGAGAAGTTTGGTGGCGCTAAGCGTTCGCAATGAGACGGACGTAGAGGCGCTTGTTGATGCGGCCTTTGTTCTCGAGCTTGTAGATCTCGAAGCGGCCGAGCTCAGCCGTGGTGGCGACGTGAGTGCCGCCGCAGGCTTGCTCGTCGAAGCCCTCGATGGCGACGACGCGCACGCGACCGTCGATGACCGGAGGCTTGACCTCGAGGGTGCGGAGGAGATCGGGGCGAGTGGCGAATTCTGCCTCGGAGAGATAGAAGGCGCGGAGGGGGTGGCCGGCGGTGAGGACGGCGTTGACCCTGGCTTCGAGCTCGGTGGCGAGCTGTTGGGAGAAGCCTTCGACTTTGAAGTCGATGCGTGAATAGTCGGTGCCGATCTGGGCGCCGGTGATCCAGGCGTTGTAGTCGCGCAGGGCGATGGTGTTGAGTACGTGCAGGACGGTGTGATAGCGGGCGAGGGCGTCGCGGCGGGGGCTATCGAGGGCGAGGGCTACCTTGGCACCCAGTGTCTCTTGTGGCAGCGCTGGGGTGATGTGGTGCCAGATGACGTGATGTTCGTCGGCGGCAACATTGAGGACCTGGTGGGTGGTTTTGCCGCAGGTGATCGTGCCGGTGTCGGCCGGTTGGCCCCCGCCGCCAGGATAGAAGCAGGTTTGATCGAGGGCGAGGCGATCGCCATCGATGGCAATGATGGTGGCCGTGGCGTGGTGACAATGATCGTCTTGCCAGTAGAGCTTGAGCGTTGGGGCCAGCATGCAGACAGGTTACTGCAGGAGGTGGGGGGGGGTCAGCGTTGCAAGAGGCGGCCGACTTCCGTGTACCGCGTGACTTGCCCGGAAGAACGCTGCCCGGCGCAAAAAGAGTGAACTGGTGTTAGGGCTTGGACATATGGAGCTAGCGATTCAAGTGCAGATTGAGGAAATACCTGAGGGGCTTTTTCTGGCCACGTCTGTCGAGTTACCCGGAGACTAG
>CAZBTA010000478.1:0-2646 GCA_964494515.1 uncultured Bryobacter sp. | reverse complement strand
ACGCAGCACCTCGAGGGCCTCGAACTGCTCGCGGACGCGCTGGGTGGAGGGCGTGAGGCGCTTGGACATGTTGGTGGCGGCGGTGTGGGCGCCGAAGTTCTCTTGCCAGTCGCGGAGGCGGCGTTCGGCCTGGCCCACGCGTTCCTCATGGTCGGCAATGCGACCGGGCCAGACCTTGGACTCTTCTTCGAGGGTGCGGATGCGGACGGTGGCCATGTCGAGGCGATCGCGACGGGCGAGGCCCTGCTCGACGAAGGCTTGCTGTTTGGCGGCTTCTTCACGGAAGGCGCGAAGCTCGGCTTCCTGCATGCGCTGCATGGCGCGGGCCATGTCGAGTTGCTGTTTGGCGTTGGCCAGATCGCTCTGGTAGCCGCGCTCGGTTTCGTAGCCGCCGGTGGCGAGAGTGGTCTTGACCGCTTCGGCCTCGGCGCCCATGGCACGCAGGCGCGCGACGGCGACGGCGATCTCCTGATCGATGACGCGCGAGTCGAGGCGGGCGATGACCTGGCCGGCGTTGACACGCTGGCCGGGGGAGACGAGTACCTCGGCGAGCGTGCCTGTCTGGGCGGGACTGAGACGGATCTCCTGAGCGATGACCTGGGCGGGGCCCATGGCGGAGCGTGGCGTGTAGCGCACGAGCCACCAGGCGGCGCCGGTGCTTGCGGTGAGAACGAGGAGGATGAGCCAGTTACGGAAGTCGCGCATGTGGGGTCAGATCTCCAGTCGGGTGTCTTCGAGCATGAGTTCGAGGCCGCTGATGCCGGGGGCCTGGGCCATGTCACGGAGGAAGGCTTCGCGCGACTCGTCGGCGCGGAAGCGGACGTGATAGACGCGTTCGCTGGCGGCGCCCTGGGCGACTTCGCGCACGGTGACGAGGACGAAGTGGCGGCAATGTTGTTTGAGGCTTTGGGTGACGTGCTGGTCGGCGGGGCCGTCCCAGGAGGCGGTGAACCGGACGAGGCCGTCGAAGCTGCGGCGGACGCCGAAGGGGACGCGCGAGAGGTAGACGGCGACGAGCGAGAAGACGACGGCGCCCATGAGGGCGAGGCCATAGGCGCGAGTGCCACTGGCGACACCCATGACGAGGGCGGCGAAGACGAAGAGGATATCGCGGGGATCGCGAACGGTGGTGCGGAAGCGAACGAGGGCGAGCGCGCCAACGACGCCGATGCCCCAGACGACGTTGCTGCCGATGGCGAGCATCATGATGGTGGTGACAACGCCGCCGAGGACGAGCGACTGGACGAAGGTGTTGGAGAAGCTGAGGCCCTGATGTGTCCAGACGTAGACGAGAGCGATGAGGTGGGAGAGGACGAAGGCGACAAGCAGTGCGGCGGCGGCGTCCTTGAGGGCGACGAGCTCGAGCTGCGGGATCTCGATCATGCGACCCTCCAGGCGCGCGAGGAACCGTTGCGCATGTCCCAGGCGGCGCTGCGCCAGCGCTCGAGGCGCTTGACGCCGCGGACGTATTTGGAGAAGCCGCGGCGGGTGAGATTGAAACGGAGGACCATGTCGCGCAGCCAGGCGGGAGGCCGGTCGATGAACTTGAGTTCCATGACGTAGAGGGAGTCTTCTTCGAGTTGGGTGACGGGGTCGTCGATGGATTGCCACTGGCGCGGGTCGGGCACGATGGACCAATCGCGGACGCGCTGGACGCGGATGTGGCGATCGAAGGTGACGCGGACGTAATCGTCGACGGTGCTGAAGAGGGCGTGGCGCTCGTATTCGACGAGGACTTTGGGGCGGGCGCGGAGTTCTTCAACGAGGCGGCCGAACTGGCCGGTGCGAATGTGGGCGGGCCAGGTGTCACCGGGGGCGGGCTGGGAGATCTTGTTGACGACGTCGCCGATGCGGCGTTTGACCTCGAGCTTTACGGGGCCGTTGCCGGTGGTGTAGCCGCGGACGCGTAGTTTAAGGCGTTCCTGCTCGCGGGTGGCGGAGATGTTGTAGAGGGCGTATTGGTCGTTATCGAGGTAGAGGCTGCGAATGCCGTACCATTCGTGGCCGGCAGCGTTGCAATCGGCACGGCAGTATCGGGAGAGATACTGCCGCACGTCTTGAGTTTCACCAGGGGTGAGGAGGTATTTGAATTCGTAGCGATTGAGCTCAATCTTTTGCATGTTGGCCGGGTGGTGCGGCGGGGAGTTACCGCCGCATGATTTGAGGGTAGGGAACGGAACCTGAAGATTGGATGAAAGACTGAAACGCGGCTGTAATGATGTTGTAAAGAATTGTGGAGAAGGAGAGAAAAAAGCGAGGCGACATCCGGAGATGTCGCCTCGCTTCTCGTCAGGGGGTACAGGGGGTCAAGAGATTGTGGTTTACCAGGTGAGCTTTACGCGGGCGACGGTGGCGGATTCCTGGGGGTTGTAGAGGCCGGACATGCCGTAGTTGGCGGGCATAACCCGCTGGGCGGCGGTGGTAATGGTGAAGCGCTCGGTGGGCTTCCAGGTGTTCTGGGGGAGAGGCGCCGGGGCTGGTTTGAAGCTCGCATCGGGGACGAGGCGGAACTCGCGGAACCACTGGCGTTCGGCGAGGGGTTTGACTTTGACCGAGCCGTTGTCTTGCGCGAGGGCGACGGAGGCGAGGAGGGTGATGAGGGTCAATGTCCGCTTCATGATTTGAGCTTAGAGAAGTGAACCTGAA
>CAZBTA010000477.1:0-2654 GCA_964494515.1 uncultured Bryobacter sp. | reverse complement strand
CATCACGGTCACCGGTGGCATCACGTTCGACGCCCTCCGCGACGGCTACTACAAGCAGGCCGCCGGCCTCGTCGATGGCGGCGCCGACATCCTCCTCATCGAGACGGCTCAGGATACCCGTAACATCAAGGCCGCCCTCCTCGGCATCAATCGCCTCGGCCGCGAGCTCGACTATCGCATTCCCGTCATGGTCTCCGGCACCATCGAGAACACTGGCACCATGCTCGCCGGCCAGGACGCCGAGGCCCTCTACGCCTCCCTCGCTCACGCCAACATCATCTCCATCGGCCTCAATTGCGCCACTGGACCCGAGTTCATGACGGACCACATCCGCAGCCTGCATGAGATGAGCCACCACTGCATCTCCTGCTATCCCAACGCCGGTGTGCCCAACGAAGAGCTCAAGTACGACGAGACGCCCGAATCGCTCGCCGCCCAGCTCGAGAAGTTCATGCGCGAAGGCTGGCTCAACATCGTTGGTGGCTGCTGCGGCACCACGCCCGCCCACATTGCCGCCATTGCCAAAATTGCCGCCGGCTATCCGCCGCGCGCCACTCGTCCTTCCTCCCACCGCAGCTGGTTTTCCGGCATCGAGCTCGTTGAAGCCGACGATACCAATCGCCCCTTGCTCGTTGGTGAGCGCACCAACGTCATCGGCTCCCGCCTGTTCAAGAACCTCATCAACGAAGAGAAGTGGGAAGAAGCCACCGAGATCGCCCGCCGTCAGGTCCGCACCGGCGCTCACATCATCGACGTCTGCCTTCAGACCTCCGAGCGCGACGAGCTCAAGGACATCCCGCCCTTCTACGAAAAGTTGATCCGCAAGATCAAAGCCCCCATCATGATCGATACGACGGACCCCAAGGCCGTCGAGCTTTCCCTCTCCTACTCGCAGGGCAAGGCCATCATCAACTCGATCAACCTCGAAGACGGCGAAGAAAAGTTCGAACTCATCTGCCTGCTCCTGCGCGAGTACGGTGGCGCCGTCGTCGTCGGCACCATCGACGAAGATCCCATCCAGGCCCAGGCCTTCACCCGCGAGCGCAAGCTCGCCATCGCCCAGCGTAGCGTCGACCTGCTCACGAACAAGTACGGCCTCGCCCCCGAAGACATCGTCATCGACCCGCTCGTGTTCCCCTGCGCCACCGGTGATGAGAACTACATCGCTGGTGCCGTCGAGACCATCGAAGCGATCCGCCTCATCAAGCAGCAGATCCCCTACGTCAAGACGGTGCTCGGCATCTCCAACATCTCCTTCGGTCTCCCGGCCAATGCCCGCGAAGTCGTCAACAGCGTCTTCCTCTACCACTGCACCAAGGCCGGCCTCGACCTCGCCATCGTCAACACCGAGAAGCTCGAACGCTTCGCCTCGATCCCCGTTGAAGAGCGTCAGCTCGCCGAGAATCTCCTCTTCAACTCGCCCATCAATGGCGAGCCCATCGACTGGCGCCAGCAGTCCCGCGAGCAGAAGATCGCTCTCAACAAGCACCATATCGACGCGATCGCGGCCCACTTCCGCACCGCTACGAAGAAGGAAGTCGTCCCCACGGCATCTCTCCCCCTCGACGAGCGCCTCGCCAACTACATCATCCAGGGCACCAAGGACGGCCTTGTCGACGATCTCAATCTCAAGCTCGCCGAAGGCGCCAAGCCCCTCGACATCATCAACGGCCCTCTTATGAAGGGCATGGATGAAGTCGGCCGCCTCTTCAACGCCAACGAACTCATCGTTGCCGAAGTGCTCCAGTCCGCCGAAGCCATGAAGGCCGGCGTCAGCCATCTCCAGCAGTTCATGGAGAAGTCCGAGACCTCTTCCAAGGGCAAGCTCCTGCTCGCCACCGTCAAGGGCGACGTCCACGACATCGGCAAGAATCTCGTCGAGATCATCCTCTCCAACAACGGCTTCGAGGTCGTCAACCTTGGCATCAAGATCCCGCCTGAAGATCTGATCAACGGCTTCCGCCAGCACCAGCCCGACGCCATCGGCCTCTCCGGCCTGCTCGTCAAGAGCGCCCAGCAGATGGTCATCACCGGTGCTGACCTGAAGGACGCCGGCATCGACGTGCCCCTCCTCGTCGGCGGCGCGGCCTTGAGCGACAAATACACCCGCACCAAGATCGCCCCCGCCTACGGCGCGCTCACGCTTTACGCCAAGGACGCCATGACCGGCCTCAAGCTCATGCAGGACCTCATGGACCCGGCCACCCGCAGCCAGCTCGAGACGATGGACATGTCCAAGCCCACTGACGTCGTCGCCGCCGAGCCCATGGGCGCCCCCGAGCTCGCCCTCTCCACCACGCGCAGCGCCAAGGTCCGCCTCGACGTCGCCCCGCGCCCTGCGCCCTACTGGGATCGCAAAGTCCGCTCCGTGCCCCAGCTCAAAGAGATCTGGGAATACATCAACCCCTTCATGCTTTACGGCAAGAACCTCGGCTACAAAGGCAACTTCGAAGCCAATCTCGCCGCTCGCGAATCGAAGGCCCTCGACATGTTCCACAAGGTCGAAGAGGTCAAAGCCTGGGCCGCCGACTTCCTCAAGCCCAAGGCCGTTTGGCAATTCTACGAGGCCGAGCGGGAAGGGAACTCGATCCACCTCTTCACCCAGGGTGGCTCCTCGCCGGTCCACACCTACAACTTCCTCCGCCAGCCCAAAG
>CAZBTA010000476.1:0-2655 GCA_964494515.1 uncultured Bryobacter sp. | reverse complement strand
TAACCCCCTTGCTGCTCGCCGGGCGGAAAAAGGCGATGTTGGTGGAGCGCGGCCCTTCGGCTCGGTTGAGGATATGCGCGAATGGTGCTGGGACAAGAACCTGAAGGCGCGCGATGCGGGCTGGAATCATTGGCTCTACGTCTCTGAGGACAAGGACAGCGAGACTCGCACGATCAAGGCCCGCACCGGCTCGGACGCGGCGGACGTGGTTGCAGTGATCCGTGGTTGGTATCCTGACTTCAAGGGTTGGGACGCCGAAAGGCTGACAAGCGAATTTCGTATCCTGCGCCATATGGCCCGCATGGGCATGACCGAAGAGAAGTTTGCTTCGGTCCGGTTTGCGAACCCGCCGCGCCCCATTGCCGCCTGACCTTCCCCCTGGATTCCACGCCGTCTCTGGCAAGCGCGGCCCCCGCAACAAGGACAAGGAATACACCGTGATGTTTCGCAGGAAGGGACAAGACCCGTTCATTGACTGGAACCGGACTTACACGGCGGGCCAGTTGGTTTGGACAGACGACGGCGGCTCATGGTGCGTTGTCGCGGTGAAGGAGGCGGATTGAGATGGTGAAGGTGGAACTAGCGCCAATGGGGATGCGGCAAGGCGATGGCGGAATGCGTTGGCTTGCAGCCCTTCCCGAGGGCACGCGCTACCTATGGCAAGCCGACTGGGGAACCTCCTTTGAGGTACATAATCAGGCACTAGCGAGCGCCCGCCAGAAACCTGCGGGAGTTGGCGAGCGCGAAGACTTGACCGCCATGATTAAGCGGCTTGAGGCTGGGGAGGGCAAGTAAATGCTGGACGAATTGCAAAAGGCCAAGCTGGTCGCGTGGGCCGAGTGGTGGTTGGAGCATGGGGGCAACCCGCTGTCGATGCCTGCCGGAATAGCTGAGGTGGACGAATGGGCGTGTGGACTTGCGCCATTCCCCACTTTCGACCGGGACGAACCCTACACCTTCGGAGAGGACCATGGCTGACTACATGGCGGCGGTCCTGATTGTGGCGGGGCTGTTCCTTTACGTCATTTTCCCGATTTTCTGGCCGGAGGACGACCATGGCTAAGCGCAAGCCCCGCAAGCGGGTTGATCCTATCGAGATTGCCCTGCCAACCCCCGAGCAATTGGAAAAGGGCGACTACCGCAGGGTAGGGATGTCCTACCGCAAGACCCCGGTGATCGAAACGCTCTATGCGGAAGGCAAGATCAACCACCGCGAATACGAGGTGCTGGACTACTACGGATCGCAGGCCAGCCTTGCTGACAAGTCCCCGGTCAAGTCATGCTGTGATGACAGCCCTAGCGGCGGGGCTGGGCCTGGTGTGGGCATTACGTCCGCCATGCTTGAAACGGCACGCCTAGAGCGCGAAATGGGATGTCTGAGGGACATCGCCAGGGCCGTTGTCGTGGACAACTGGACGCTAGAGCAATGGTGCATTCACAAGCACGGCGGGCGCGAGCGTTACGACCGCAAGGGCCGCTTTGTCGCCATGGTCCCGAATAACGAAACTGAGAACATGGGCATTGCCATGCTCGAACTGCGGATGGCTGCGCGCCGGATTATGGGGGTGTGAATGAAGCTGGACGACTACAAGGAATTTCCTGTCGGCCTGCCGATGGCGGGGTCGATTGTTGACCCTGACAGCCAAGGCTACGTTTACGTTGTTGGCTTTGAGGAGCCGGGGGTGGTTAAGGTCGGGTCGGCAAGGGTCATTTCCCTACGCCTGGACCAAATGCAGACCGGCAACCCGTTCCGGCTGCACCTTATCGGCGCGGTTTCAATCTACGATTGTGATCCTGGCACCGTGGAACGCGAGGCGCACAAGCGGCTTAAGGACTGCCGGATTCGGGGTGAATGGTTTGATATAGAAGCCGATGATGCGATCCGGCACGTGATTGAGGCGGCGAAGACCAAGCGCACCCGTTACGGGTCATGGGCGGCGGCTTACCGCAAGACGCAAGTGGCGCACCTTCGGTCAATCGAGGGGGACGAACGGGACCGCATAAAAAAATTGCGGGTCAAGCTCGGAATGGATTGACAGCCGTTGAATTTTGAGTTACGCGCCGGATACTGTCGCACAGTTGCGCCAAGCGCAAGCGACAATCGGCCAGCGTTAGGATTGGGCTTACCCGGTCGCGCTGGCCGTTTCACATTAGGCCCGCTTCGGCAGGCCATCCCCATGAATCCTATCCGGCGCAAGCACAGAAGGCCCAAGGGCGTAACCAAAGCGCGCGGCACTGTGGGTCATGGGGAGAAATTCGCCGCTCTCGGCATTTCTGACATTCGGAGAACGGCATGGTCGTTAAGGCTATGGGGCGTGGCCCCGGACACATGGCCCGTAGCCCTGGTGGCTTGCGGGTTTTCAATTCCGCCGCACTGTCCAATTGGCAGGCTGCAGTTGCCAACCGCGCGAACGCTCCGGCTGTAGTCGCGGTTATCGGCAACAGCTTGGGGGAGGGCTTCAATTCGTCCGGCATCGGTTCGCGCTGGATCGACGTTCTGCGCAATGAGCTTTACGCCAAATACCCGGTCGCGGGGGTAACACCGCCTGCATCAAGCTACGTTCCGGCCTTTAAGGGCAACAACACTGCTGGAATGACCCTGATTGGGTCTCCGGTGCCCACGGCTTATCAAAACGCTTTCGGGCTTGGTTTGCG
>CAZBTA010000475.1:0-2658 GCA_964494515.1 uncultured Bryobacter sp. | reverse complement strand
CAGGGGGTGATCGTGAACAAGGGTCCGCGGGCGGCGCCGCAATGGATGCTTGCAGAAAGAAAGCCGCGATGATTACGGCATTTTGCAGAAAGGTCGGGCGGATAAGTCCTAGGGATTCCGTCGTTTCCCTCTTTCTGCACAGTGGAAAATTCTCTCTCCAAAGTTATGAATGCAGAAAGGGCCTGCGTCGGCCATGAAGCTCAAATTCAAGGTTCAGCCCTACCAGACCATGGCCGTTGACGCGGTGGTCGATTGCTTTGCGGGCCAGCCCTTCAGCGTCGGTCCGGCCTACAGGATCGACCCGGGCAAGCGGAACCAGGCAGAGGCGTTTGACGATGAAGGGTTCCGCAACCCGGATATCGCGCTCACCGACGCGCAGTTGCTGACGAACATCAACGCGGTCCAGCGCCGGCAAAATCTCCCACAATCGCCATCCCTGACCAGCTTTGTCACGCGGGACGCGAAGGGCAGGGCGGTGCCCGCTCCGGCTGCCTATCTCAAGAATATGGCCGCCGCCGCACCGCTTCATCTCGATGTCGAGATGGAAACGGGGACCGGCAAGACCTACTGCTACATCAAGACGATGTTCGAGCTGAACCGGCGCTATGGCTGGTCGAAGTTCATCATCATCGTCCCGAGCATCGCCATCCGCGAGGGTGTCGCCAAGTCGCTTTCGATCACAGCGGAGCACTTCACCGAGACCTACGGGAAGAAGGCGCGCTTCTTCATCTACAACTCGAAGCGTCTGCACGAGCTCGAGAGCTTCTCGTCCGATGCCGGACTGAACGTGATGGTCATGAACATCCAGGCCTTCAACGCCAGCGGCAAGGATAACCGCCGCATCTATGACGCCCTCGATGACTTCCAGTCACGCAAGCCGATCGATGTGATCGCCGCCAACCGGCCGATCCTGATCCTCGATGAGCCGCAGAAGATGGAAGGCAAGGCCACGGTCGAAGCGCTTCCCAAGTTCCGCCCCTTGTTCATCATGCGTTATTCGGCAACGCACCGGACCGAGCACACCAAGATCCACCGGCTCGATGCGCTGGACGCCTATAACCAGAAGCTGGTGAAGAAGATCCAGGTCCGGGGCATTGCGCTGAAGGGACTGACCGGCACGACGGCCTATCTCTATCTCGAGGGGATTGAGACGGTCGGCCGCGGCAAGGGCGGCCCATTTGCCCGTCTGGAGATGGAGATCAAGGACACCACCGGAACGATCAAGCGCCGGCTGAAACGTCTGAAGTTCCGCGATGACCTCTACGATCTGTCAGGCGGGCTCGACCAGTACCGTGACTTCGTCGTGTCGCAGATCGATGCCACCGCCGACACCGTCGAGTTCACCAATGGGATCACGCTTAAGGCTGGCGAGGCTTATGGTGACCTCTCGGAGAGGGACATCCGCCGGATTCAGATCCGCGAAACGATCCGCGCCCATCTTGAAAAGGAGCGTCAGCTCTTCGCCCAAGGGGTCAAGGTGTTGTCGCTGTTCTTCATCGACGAGGTGGCCAAGTACCGCGACTACAGCCGCGACGATCAGAACGGCGAGTATGCCCGCATGTTCGAGGAAGAATATGCCGAGGCTGTTGCGCTGGTGCTCGCTGAGCTTCCGCTCGATGAGGCTGCCTGGCGCAAGCACCTCGAAGCGATTCCGGTAGCCAAGACACACGATGGCTATTTCTCGATCGACAAGAAGACCAAGCGGTTGAAGGATCCCGAGGTTGGCGCGCGGTCAACGGATTCCGATGATAGCGATGCCTATGATCTCATCCTGAAGAACAAGGAGCGGCTCCTTTCCTTCGATGAACCCGTCAGGTTCCTGTTCTCCCATTCCGCGCTGAGGGAAGGCTGGGACAACCCGAACGTGTTCGTGATGTGCATGCTCAAGCACAGCGAAAACACGGTTTCACGCAGGCAGGAAGTGGGGCGCGGTCTCCGACTGGCCGTAGACCGGTTTGGCGACAGGCTCGACCATCCCGCGACCGTCCACGACATCAATATTCTCTCGGTGATCGCGAGCGAAAGCTACACCGATTTCGTAGCGGGACTGCAGAAGGAGATCGCCGAAAGCCTCTCCGCCCGGCCGCGCAAGGCCAGCCAAGCCTTCTTCGTGGGTAAACAGCTGCACACGCCGGAAGGGCCCGTGACTGTCACCGACCAGATGGCGACGCAGATTCACCGCTACCTGATCAAGCACGACTACATCGACGACGCAGATCAGATCACGGACACCTATTATACCGCGAAGGCCGAGGGCACTTTGGCCGTGCTGCATGACGATCTGATCCCATACCAGGCTGAGGTCTTCAGCCTGATCGACAGCGTCTACAGCGATGCAGCTCTTCCCAAGTTCGAGGACGGACGGAAGCCCAAGCGCAACCCGCTGAACGACAATTTTCACAAGGGTGCCTTCCAGGAACTCTGGAGCCGGATCAACCGAAAGGCCGTCTACCGCGTGGAGTTCGACACGGCGGAACTGATCCAGAAATGTATCAGTGCCCTCAACAGCGAACTGCGCGTGACGAAGCTGCAATACACCGTGCAGACGGGGATCCAGTCGGACAAGGTCACCGATGAGCAATTGCGGGGTGGGACTGGTTTCAGCGTCACGCGCAACGAAACCGTCCAGGCCGCGTCGGCCCGCTCGGCGGTGAAGTA
>CAZBTA010000474.1:0-2662 GCA_964494515.1 uncultured Bryobacter sp. | reverse complement strand
CTGCGCAGTGCGAGTGAAAGTCTCGGCCGCCATCTCGGCGATCATTTCGCCGTAGTAGTCAATAAATCCACGGTGCCGATTGGCAGTGGCAACTGGGTGGGCGCGCTGATCCGCGAGTCGCAGAAGGCAGCGGGACGCACCACCAACTTCGCCGTTGCCTCCAATCCCGAGTTTCTTCGCGAAGGCTCGGCGATTGCGGATTCCCTGTATCCAGACCGCATCGTGATCGGCTCGGACAGCGCGCAGGCGCTCGCCTCGCTGTACACGTTGTACCGCCCGGTGATCGATCAAACGTTCTCCGCACCCGGCTATTGCCCCCGAAAAGAGGGCTTCAGCTCGGTGGCGCTGGTATCGACCGATCTGGCCAGTGCGGAGTTGATCAAGTATGCGGCGAATGCTTTTCTCGCCACCAAGATCAGCTTCATTAACGAAATCGGATTGCTCGCCAGCCGCGTCGGCGCCGACATCCAGCACATCGCTCGCGGCATGGGGCTTGACTCGCGCATTGGCAATCGCTTCCTGAATGCCGGCCTCGGCTGGGGTGGCAGTTGCTTTGGCAAGGACACGGCCGCGCTTGCCGCCACCGCCCGCGAGTACGGGCTCGGCATGGGCATTGTCGAATCGGCCCGGCAGGTAAACTTCGCCATGCGCGAACGCGTGATCGAGCGGCTGCTCGACATGCTCAAGATCATCAAGGGCCGCACGATCTGCGTGCTGGGGCTTGCGTTCAAGCCCAATACAGACGACTTGCGCGACGCCCCGGCCATCGATCTCATTCGCAAACTGCAGGAGCGTGGCGTCATCGTACGGGCGCATGACCCGATTGCCATGGAACGGTTCCGTATCGAGAATCCTGACCTGGTCGGCGTCTTGTGCGAAACGCCGGAAGAGGCCATCCGTGATACCGATGCGGTTGTTCTCGCCACCGAGTGGAACGAGTATCGTGACCTCGAGTGGGCTGATCTCTCGACAAGTGTGCGCCAGGCGAATCTGCTCGACGCCCGCTGGGCGCTTGATGCCGATTCGATTCGCAAAGCGGGTTGGAATCTCGTTCGTCTTCCCTGATAGTTCCCAGGACCGGCCACAAAGTTGTAACGTTGGGGTATGCGATTGATCCTCACCCCGTTGCTCTTTGTGGCCGGTCTTTTTGCGCAGGAATCGTTTACGGTTGATGTGCCGGCGGCTGGCAATTGGGTGGACAGCAAAGTCGCACTCAAGCGCGGCGATCGCTATACCCTTGAGGTCTCCGGGCAAATCTCATTGGGCGGGCAAAGCGTGGGTCCGGCGGGTTTAGCGCGTGGGTTCCGCGACTTGTTGCGGGCGCTGCCGGTAAACAGCGCCGGCCGTGGCGCGCTGGTGGGCAAGATTGGGATTCGCGAGACATCAACTCCTTTTCTCGTGGTTGGCGCGAGAGATGGCGAAGCAACGCTCGGCGGCAATCTGCTGTTTACCGTAAACCTCGGCAATGGGGAAACCGGCGAAGGTAGCTTCAAGATCCGCATTACGGTAACCCGGGCCCCGGAAGAAGCCACCAAAGTGAAGGCCGGCCCCGTAGTCGAACTCTCGCAGGCACAGCTCGACAGCATTCCGAATCGCGTTGTGGACGATGCCGGCACACCGGGCGACCGAGTCAACTTCATCGTCATCGGCAGCGAAAGCGCTGTCACGGGAGCCCTGCGCAGCGCCGGCTGGGTGACGGTGGACAAGACCGTAAAGGGCTCGGTGATCAATGCCATTCTCGTCAGCATGTCCAAGCAGGCCTATCTGACGATTCCCATGAGCGAGCTCAAGATGTTTGGCCGTGGCCAGGATTATGGGTTTGCCCATGCCGTGCCGTTTGTGGTGGTTGCCCAAAGGCACCACTTCCGCATCTGGAAGGCGCCCTTCCAGGTGAATGGCGCCGATGTCTGGGTGGGCGCCGGCACGCACGACGTGGGCTTCGATAAGGACCAGCGCAACGGCAAGCTCACGCACCGCATTGATCCCGACACGGACAAGGAGCGCGAGTATATCGGCCAGTCGCTCGAGGAAAGCGGGCTGGTGATCAAGAAGACCTACATGACCCACAAAACTCCCGTCAAAGAAGCCAAAACGGCCCACGGGCAGGAGTTTTTCTCCGACGGGCGCACGCTGATTATCTACATGGAACAGAAGCGCAATGAGGACGCCGTGCGCTTTGCCAACGTGTTCTGCAGCGTGCTGGCCACCAACCCCGATGGCGGCGAATGGGGCGCCTGTGATGAATATCTCGAGACGCCCGCCGAGAAAACGGTACCGCTGCTACCGCTGAACAAGGATTTCCGCGTGCTCGTGGTGCCGGGTATATTCTCGAGCTGCGCCTCGGATGCCCCGGCCTTTGAGAAAGGCCGGGCTTATCTGAAAGACAAGTTTGGCGTTGACACGGCGCTGCTGAATATCCCCAACAACTCAAGCGAGGACAATGCGAAGAAGATCGTCGAGTATCTGCGCGAGCAAACAAAGACAGACAAGCGCAAGTTCATCCTGGTCGGCTATTCAAAGGGCACACCCGACATTCAGACCGCGCTAGCGACGGCGCCCGACATACGCGCCAACATTGCAGCCTTTGTCAGTGTTGCCGGCGCCAGCGGCGGCTCACCAGTGGCCGATGCTCTGCCCGGGCAGTTGAACAATCTGCTTGCCA
>CAZBTA010000473.1:0-2675 GCA_964494515.1 uncultured Bryobacter sp. | reverse complement strand
ACCAACAACTGCAACTAACAAACAAATCCAACGAACCATACCCACCAGTAGCACGGATTTCCAATAAATACTCCCACTAAGACAAAAAAAGACCGGCAAGCCGCAGCCCACCGGTCTCATCGCAACTAACCTGTAACGCAAGCCTACACTTCATACCCCTTCCGGTACTTCGTCCGCGTCAGCATCGCATTCGCCTCGTTGTCACCAGCAAACTTCACCCCCGGCTCCAGCGTCAACTTACGCCCCACCCGGTAGCTGATATTCGCCAGGTGGCAGTAATTCGCGCTCACCACCGCGTTCTCGATCCCGTCGGTCAGCGACTTCGCATCCCGGCTCTTCACCGCCGCGAGGAAATTCTTCATATGCAGGCCCGTCGCATCACCCGCGCCGCGCTCCGCCTTCAGCTCGAGCACCAGCTCATTGCTCTCGCCCTTGAACGCCTGGAAGCCCTCATCATTACAGGCCGCCCAGCCCTCAGTGCCGTACCACAGGTTGCCCACCATGATGTTCAGCGGCGCCGCGCCACCAGTCGGATTCGTCGCCGTCGGGCTCGCCCCGCCACGCTCACGCCGCGCGGGCACCATGCCCTCCCCACCGGTCAACAACCCCCTCACCTCAAAATTCACCTCGCGGTCTCCAAAGTGGAAGTTCGTCGTCAGCGTGTTCGGCGTCTCCTGATCATCGTCATACGCATACTTGCCGCCATAGCTGTACACCGTCTTCGGATACAGTAAGTCGCCCATGCCCCAGCGCGCCACACCGATCTGGTGCACACCCTGGTTTCCGATGTCGCCATTGCCCGTATCCCAGAACCAATGCCAGTTATAACGGAACCGTAACTCATTAAACGCCCGATACGGCGCCGGCCCGAGGAACATATCCCAGTTCACGCCCGGCGGCACTGGCCCGTCCGGCTTCTTCCCGATCGACTGCCGCCGCTTGTAACACAACCCCTTCGCCTGATACACCTTCCCGATCAACCCGCCATTCAGCGCTTCCATCGCCTTGATCTTGAACGGCGTGCTCCGGTGCTGGCTCCCCACCTGCATCATCCGCTTGGTCTGCCGCGCCACTTCGATCATCTTCAGACCTTCGTAGACGTTATAGCAGGCCGGCTTTTCCCCATACACATCCTTGCCCGCCTTCATCGCCCAGATCGCGCTCAGCGCATGCCAGTGGTTCGGCGTCGCGATCGACACGGCCTCCACCTTCGGATCCGCAAACGTCTCGCGCATGTCTTCATACTCACGCGCCTTCTCCTTGCTCGCCCGCGCAATGGTCGCCTGCGCCTTCTCCCGTGCCGCCTGATTCACATCACACAGCCCCACCACCTGCGCTTCATCAATCCGCAGATAGTTGTTCAGATGCGCGCTCCCGCGCCCACCCAGCCCCACAATCGCGAGGTTCACTTTCTCATTCGCGCCCATCACCCGCATGGCCGACGCGGCAGCCGCCGCGCCCATAAAGAATCGACGAGACTTCGGCTCACTCATTCTGATACGCTCCTTGGTTCACGCAGCATATCAAACCCATGTCCCCAACTGAACGCGACCTCCGCATCCAGCTCGCCGCCGTCTACCGCCTCATCCACCACTTCGGCTGGGACGAGCTCATCTGGACCCACTCCACCGTCCGCCTCCCCGGCCCCGACCACCATTTCCTCATCAATCCCTACGGCCTCCGCTTCGACGAAGTCACCGCCTCCAATCTCGTCAAAGTCGACTCCGCCGGCCACATCATCGGCGACCCCGCTCAGGAGATCAACCCCGCCGGCTTCGTCATCCATTCCGCCATCCACATGATGCGCCCCGACGTGCAGTGCATCATCCACACCCATACCGTCGCCGGCATGGCCATCGCCGCCGTCTCCACCGGCCTCCTCCCCATCTCCATGTACGCCCTCGGCTATTACAACCAGGTCAGCTACCACGATTTCGAAGGCCCCTCGCTCCACCTCGACGAACGCGCCCGCCTCGGCGCCAACCTCGGCGACAACAACGTCCTCATCCTCCGCAATCACGGCCTCCTCACCTGCGGCCACACCATCGCCCAGGCCTTCGTCCGCATGTACCGCCTTGAGCGCGCCTGCCAGGTCCAACTCGCCGCCCAGTCCACTGGCGCCCCCCTCGTCGTCCCACCCCCCGCCGTCTGCGAACTCTCCGCCGATCTCAGCGACAAGTTCCTCTCAACGAAAGGGGGCGACGGTTATTCCCGTCGCCCCAATCCAGAGTTCGATGCTTTGTTGCGGCTTCTCGACCGCAAAGACCCGTCTTACCGCGACTGACGGCGCTTCCACGCCACCAGCCCCAGCCCGGCGGCCATAAATGCCACCGTCGCCGGTTCCGGCACATCATTCACCACATTCACCGAGTAAACAAACTGGTCGCCCTCCGCGATCGGCCCTTCAGCCGTCGGCTGGATCAGCCGCGACACTACCGTCAGATCACCATAGCTGCTGGTCAGATTGCTCCAGATCGGATTCTGGGGAAACGCATCCGAGGTCAAAAACTCACCACCGCCACCGTTGCCACCCGTCAGTACCAGCGAAACAAGCACTTGCTCAAAACTGAATCGCACCACCAGCGACTGCTCGATTTCCCCGTAATTCGTCTCTACGACAACGTCCGACGGGGGCGCCGTCAAGACCAGGCTGGTCTGAATGGTATCCAAAAAGA
>CAZBTA010000472.1:0-2680 GCA_964494515.1 uncultured Bryobacter sp. | reverse complement strand
GCATCAGTTCTATGCGGAGAGCTGGGGCATGGCGCACCTGATGATGTTGTCGCCGGATCACCAAAAGGTTTATGGGCCACTGCTGCAGCAACTGGCGAAGGGTGAGGACTGGCACAAGGTGTTGGCCGCGGCGAATCTGAGCGCGAAGGAAGTGGACCTTACGCTGCGCGATTACCTGAAGCGGAATGATCGGTTTTATATGTCGACGCTGCCCTACAAGAGCAAGCCGGCGGAGGTGGCCGTGGAGGTGGACCGATTGGTTGAGGGCGAAGTGGAGACGGTGTTCGCATTGCTGCAATTGAACATGCAAAAGAAGCAAGTGGAGGCGATGCAGCGCGTGGCCAAGCTGGACCCGAAGCTTTGGCAGACGTGGGAGGCGCGTGGGTATGCGGCGTGGCGAAACAAGGAGTTGAAGCTGGCGGCGGATAGTTTTGCCAAGGCGATCCAGATGGGATCAACGAACCCGAAGCTGTTCTATGACGCGGCGCGGATGGCGATGTATGCGCAGGATCGTACGGCGCCGTCGGTGGGGTATCTGGAGCGGGCAATTGAGTTGTTTCCCGCGTGGTCGGAGGCGCGATTGCAGTTGATGGAGCAGCATATGTTCATGGGGGATGCGCAGAAGGCGCTCGATATTGGCGGGCAGTTCAAGAAGATCACGCCGGCGGAGGCGAGCCGTTTGTTCCGCGGGATTGCGTATGCAGAGGCGCAACTGCGCGGGGTGAAGGTGGCGCAGATCTCGGCCAAGCGGGCGAGGACCTATGCGCGGACGGAGATCGACAAGGAGAACTGTGAGAGGTTGGAGGATTTTCTGACCCGGATGGAGAATGTGACCCAAGGTAGTAATCGGGAGATGAAATTGTCGGAGGAGATGGTGGAGTTGCGCAAGAGCGCGGACCGGATTTCGGCGCGGTTGTTTATCGAGAGTATTGGCGAGCCGGTGACGGATGCGCCGCGGATTGAGAGGCGGGTGGTGGTGAGGGGGACGCTGGTGAAGATGGATTGTGAGCAGCAGTATCCGGTGCTTGAGGTGCGCAATAGCGATGGCGGCGGGCTGGTGATGGTGGAGATGCGCGACCCGAAGAAGGTGAACCTGCAGTTGGTGCGCGCGGGGGAGGAGGTAAAGCCGCTGGATCTGATGTGTGGGGTGCAGAGCCGGCAGGTGCGGATGAGTTTTTCGCCCGCGCTGGAGGATCAGAAGCTGGGGCAGTTGAAGACGATTGAGTATCTGGATTGAGAGCGCCGGACATGCAGTGAAAAAATTTGTGATGGGTAAAGTCATAAATGCCTGCTGGTGGCGTTTAGGTGGGTATGAATGTGCTCGGCGCGTGGCAGCTGGATCTGAAGCTTGGCTTGCGATTGCTGGTGAAATATCCAGGGCTGACGCTGGCAGGTGGAATGGGGATTGCTGTGGCGGTGGCGCTGGCTACGGGAGCGTTCAGCCTGATCCATGGGGCTTATGCGCCGCTGGGGGTGCCGCTCGAGGACGGGGAGCGATTGGTGTCGATCGAGCTGTGGGACACCGCGGCCCGACGACCGGAAGCGCGGATGCTGTATGACTTTGCGCAGTGGCGCGAGCAACTGAAGGCGGTAGGGGAATTGGGGGCGTTTCGGAGCCTGACGCAGAACCTCATGCTGCCAGGAGTGAGGCCGGAGAGCGTGCGGGTGGCGGCGATTACGTCAGTGGGGTTTGGTGTGGCGCGCGTGCGGCCGCTGCTGGGGCGAGGGATCTCGGCACAGGATGAGGTGGCGGGGGCGCCCGCGGTGACTGTGATCAGTGAAGACCTGTGGAGGAACCGACTGGGCGCGGACCCGAGAGTGCTGGAGCGGACAATCCAACTGGGCTCAATGCCACACGCGATTGTTGGGGTGATGCCGAAGGGGTTTGCGTTTCCGTTTCAGGAGCAGATCTGGGTGCCACTGCGAAATGCGGCTAACGTGTCAGGACCATTGAGCGGGGCGGCGGTGAACGTATTCGGGCGGCTTGCGCCAGGGATGACGCTTGGACAAGCGCAAGCAGAGTTAACCGCACTGGGGCAGCGGCAGGCGCAGGCTTATCCCAACCAGTATGCGCGGATCCAGCCGGTGGTGTTGCCGTATGTGTATCCGTTTGTGGGATTGCACCGGTTGGAAGAGGCTGGTGGGCTGATGGGGATGCAGGCGCTGCTGGTGTCACTCCTGGTGCTGGTGAGCCTGAATGTGGCGGTGCTGGTTTACACGAGGACCGCCATGCGGCAGGCGGAGATTGGGCTGCGTACGGCGCTGGGGGCGAGCCGGTGGCGGATTGTGGGGCAACTGGTGGCGGAGGCGTTTGCCCTGTGTGCGGTGAGCGCGGTCGTGGGGCTGGGGATGGCGGGGGTGGCCTTGTGGCAACTGGAGAAGGTGACGCAGCCGCTCAAGGCGCAACTGCCATTCTGGGCGCGGTTTGAGCTGTTGCCGGAAGCGTTTGGGTATGCGGCGGCGCTGACGTTGTTTGCCACGGCGATTGTGGGCGTGTTGCCTGCTGTGAAGGCAACGCGTGTTGAGGGCAATGGCGGGTTCCGCGTGGCGGGGATGGAGGGTTTGAGACTGGGCAAGACGTGGACGGTGTTGATTGTGGCGCAGGTGGGATTTGCCGTGGCGCTGTTGCCGCCGGCGGTGGCGAGCGCGTGGCAGGACAGCCGGGATGGGATGGCAGGGT
>CAZBTA010000471.1:0-2682 GCA_964494515.1 uncultured Bryobacter sp. | reverse complement strand
ATCGGTTCGAGCAAGTCATGGATTCCAGGAACACCCGGTCGTGGGCTTTCGTTGCAGGAGTCACCACGAAGCAGGACCGGGCCACCCGAGATCGACGCAAGGAATTCGGGGCGGCCACGAGGTCAGAGGGTGGGAGACCATCAGGTTGGGGGACACGCAGGTGTCGTGAGCGCCGCGACTCAAACCGGGCGCCCCCGCCACACCAGCAAGCGGCGCGGGCAGCCCGTCACGAAAACCCAGTGATGCTGTCCCGCCAGCAGGCTACGGAGGCAGTATTCGGGTAGGCAGGAGGATTCGTGACAAACCGCGAAGAGAATGCTTCCCCCAGAAACGGTGGCGGTGCTGCGGCCGACCGGACGCGGCGCAGGGTGCACTCGCTAGTGACGTTGCTGGCTGCTGCAATGATTGTTGCATGTTCGCCATCGGCGACCGACGAAGCCTCGCCAAACGCCGACCCGATGAAAGTCGATAACGCCCACAAGGTGACTCTGGATGGCCAGGACTACATCGAGTACGACTATCGGGACGTACGCGTTCAGGTTCCGCTCAGCCAGACTGGGGGTCTCCGGGGGCCGACACCAGTGAGTTGGTCTATCCCACTGCCTTCCGACTTGCGGGAACGTGGCCGATCGCAGATCGAAAAGCAGGTAGCGCGCGGGTATCAAGGTTTCGTAGACGATATGCGTGTCATTCTGCGACCGTCGGATGTGAACCAATCCGCGGACCCAGCGATCGAACAGTTCGAGACTCAAGATCCGCTACTGCATGATCTCGTCGAGACGCGAGCAGACTGGGGGCTTGCGCTCTACCGGCGGCCGGAATGGGATTCGTACTTGTCTCGGCCAGGTGAGGGCTATTGGATGCCAACCGATCCGGCATTGCGCCAGGCGGATGGAAGTAGTCTCGTCATTACGTGCCGGGGTTACTCGCCGAAGGCGGGCGGATTTCCTCACGGTCTCGAATGCGGTTGGGAAACGTCATTGTCAGAGCGCGTCTTCGCCCAGTTCACTTTCCGTGGAACCTACTTGGGTGACTGGCAGCGCATCTACGAAGTTGGTACGAGCAACGTTCAGCAGCGTGTGAGAGCCATCAAGTAGTGCGAGCATCTTTCCTCTTCTTCCGAGCTTAACCCTTCGGCTTCACTCCTTCGCGAGTGCGGAAGCGGATTTTCCAATGCCGACGCCTAAGGACTTGCCAAGACAGCTGCGCTATCGAGCGAATTCACGGCACATTATCCCCCGCATCGGACAACGTGAACCCAAAGCCACCAAGTTGCCGATCGAATACCAAGTCACGGTGCCGAGCAACATGCGAGGCTATTCTCGCGTTGATGCGGGGCGAAGCGGATGACAGGAAACGCCCTGGAAGGTGTTTCGGGTGCAATCAATACCCCCGCGCCGTTGCGTCAGTAGGCGAGTGGAGGCGCATGTGAGCAGGACGAGTCCTGTGGAATTGGGCGCTGGAGGACGGGTGCAATCGCGCATGCGGGTGCAGCGTGACAACGTGTGCTCGTTAGTCGTACTGATGGGGTGGTCGATTCCGGGTGCTTTGGTTGGGTGCGCGAACGCGGAGCCGGAGCCGTCTGCGCCGTCTCCTGCCGCGCCGTCTCCTGCCGCGCCGTCACCTCCCAGACGCCCATTCGACGCGCAGGTCGTCACCGTCGATGGCGAGAAGTTCTGGGAACAAAAATATCTGGATCAACGGATTCGAGTTCCACTGAGCGATGCTTGGATGGATGACAACGATTCAAGTCCATCGTGGACCATCGGATTGCCCCCACACCTGCCGACGCAACCTTCGGACGACCGGTATCCGATACCGGCCGCCATCAATGTCAGGTTCAGAGATGCAAAGCTCGCCGAGCCGCAGGACACTGTCTGGTCGACGCTTCTGAACGCGGATCCTCTGACCTTGGTTCCCGACGAAGTGCACCCGGAATGGAAACTGATCTTTTTTCGCTCGCCACATGTTGCGAAAGAAGCTCGAAACGGGAGGGGTTTTTGGATTCCAGCGGATCCTTCGTTTCGGGCACACGACGGTCGGAGGCTCGTGATCTATTGCTCGCCCTACTACACAACTGGTCCGCAAACCAACCCGCACCCGCTCCGCTGCCGATTCTACGTAAAGGTCTCTGAGAAGCTTCTGTTGGACGTGTTTTTTCGAGGGACGTTCTTGCCTGATTGGAAGACTGTCTACGAAACGGCGACTTTCAGGATCGAAGAACGCGTCTCTCCGCTTGACGACTCAGCGCCCCGAACCCCTAGCACCGACGCGGTGCGTTACTGCGATCAATGGCACATGGAACGCAAGAAGCTTCGGCGGCTCTGGAAAAATCGGACCTCGTTAGATCCCGACGATCAAGAAGCGCTCCAGAAAAGGATTCGTCGTGCTGAAGCGGAACTCAAGGAGCGGTGCGGCGTGGAATGGCCCGCGATGGGCGGCGCCAGTGGCAGGAAGCCCGAATGAACATGACGCCCTAGAAGCGGGAAGGGGCTCAGCCCCGAGGTCAGATTGAGTCGCGATCCTCTCCATGCGGCCATCCTGCCTAACGGCAGAACTGCGCCGATCGCCTTGCCCAACTTTGTTGAAAAAGATGCCATGCGGCTATCCTGCATCGCTCCTACTTGTGCACCCTTCTCCGCTTGCGCCTCCCCGGGCCGTAGCGCACGCGCCGTACTGCCT
>CAZBTA010000470.1:0-2683 GCA_964494515.1 uncultured Bryobacter sp. | reverse complement strand
CACGACAGCATTTCGATCTATCGCACTTCGCTGCTCACCGGCGGCACCCAGTTGCTCGGCCAGCAGCCGCTCGGCGGCAAGACGCCCCGCGGTTTCGTGCTCAACCCCACCGGCACATTGTTGATCGCTGGCGCACAAAACTCCGACCAGCTCTTCTCCTTCAAGGTGGATGCCAAGGCTGGCAAGCTCACTCCCGCGGGAAATCCCGTCAAGGTGGGTAGCCCCGTCTGCATTCGCTTCGTCAAGTAAAAGGAATCCCTATGCAACGACGTTCCGTCCTCTACGCCATGTTGGGGTTGGCGCCTGCCGCGATCGCATGGCAAACCCCCGGCTCGCCGCTCCCCACGTCTGCCGCCGAGGCAGTCACGATGGGTTTGCCGAAGTTCTTTTCCGCGGCCGATCTTGAGATCTTTGCGGAATTGGGCCAGACGCTCATCCCGCCGTTTGACGGTCGGCCGGGCGCCAAAGAAGCCGAGGCGCCCGAGTTTCTCGACTTCCTGCTGGCACAAAGCCCGAGCGACATCCAACTGCTCTACCGCCAGGGCCTCGCCACCTACAAGCTGCGCCGCAAGGCCGGTGTTGAATCCGCGCTGAAAGAACTTGCCACACCGTGGTCCTACAAGGGCCAACCCACGCCTTATGGCAAGTTCCTCGAGGCGGCCAAGCTGGCCTTCCACCAGGCCACCGTCAATTCCCGCCAGTGGGCGGAAGCAATGTCCAGCCGCAGTCGTAGTGCCGCTGGCATAGGCAGCTATTGGCTGCCGATCGAGTAAGGAGACGTGATGAAGACTGAATACGATGTCCTGATTATCGGCAGCGGCGCCAGTGGCGGCATGGCTGCCCACACGTTGACCAAGCTCGGAGTGAAGTGCATTATGCTCGATGCCGGCGCGCTGATCGATCCCGACAAACAGCGCGTCCTCAAGCCCGTTAGCGACCTTCCTTACCGTGGCTTTGGCAAGCCCGGACGCTTTCCTCACGTCACTCAGGCCAATGAGTTTACGGCCAATATGTGGGCCGATGAGAAGCAGAATCCCTATACCTACGATCCCGGTAACCCCTACTATTGGGTGCGCATCCGCCTGGTCGGCGGCAAAACGCTCGCCTGGGGCCGCGCCTCCTGGCGCTTGAGCAATTACGAGTTCAAGTGCAAGGACCATGACGGCTTTGGCGATAACTGGCCGATCGAGTATAAAGATCTCGCGCCGTTCTACGACCGCGTGGAACCGATGTTCCGCGTCTCCGGTCGCAAGGAAGGTTTTGAGCAGATTCCCGATGGCGTCTTTCTGCCGGATGAATCCCGCGATAGCGTTTGTGTGCAGCGCTTCCTCGATGCCTGCAAGAAGCAGAACGTCCCCACCACCAAACAGCGTCGCTCCACGGGCACCCTCGCCAGCAGCTTGAATCTGCTGTTGCCCGAAGCCATGGCGACCGGCAATCTTACTCTTGTTCCCAACGCGGTTGTGCGTGAGATCACCACCGACAAAGCCACCGGCAAGGTTAATGGCGCCCACTTCGTCGATCGCGTCTCCAAGCGCGAGTTCCATGTCAAGGCCAAGGCGGTCATGCTGGGTGCGTCATGTCTTGAATCAACCCGCATTCTGCTCAACAGCAATCTGGCCAACTCTTCCGGCACCCTGGGCCACTATCTGTTCGATCAGTTCTACGTCAAGAATGTCGTCCAGGCGATCGTGCCCGATGCCAAGGGCGGCAAGGCCACCCGCAACCTGATGGGAGGCGGCGGCTACATTGCCCGCTTCCGTAACCTCAAGGAGAAGTCGAAGGACTTCATTCGCGGCTACGCCTACGATTTCGGCAGCGGTGGCTCTCCCGGTCCCCAATACTACTCGAGCTATGGCGAAAAGCTGTGGAAGGATATGGCCGATCATCAGGGCGCTGGCTTCAGCCTCACCACGATGGGCGAGGTGTTGCCGCGGTTTGAGAACTACGTTCGCATCAACCGTACCAAGACCGATGCCTGGGGCATCCCGGTGCTCCACATCAATCACAAGTACACCGACAACGAGTTCAACATGGCTAAGGATTCCATGAACACCGCCGCGCAACTGTGTTCCGATGCCGGCTTTGAAATCCTCGCCAAACACTGGGAGATGGTGCCGCCTGGCGAATCCATCCATGAGCTCGGCTCCTGCCGCATGAGCGCCGATCCCAAGAAGGGCGTCCTCAATGGTTGGAACCAGACTCACGACATCAAGAACCTGTTCGTCATTGACGGCAGTTCCTTTGTCAGCGGTGGCGCCCAGAACCCCACCCTCACCATCCTCGCTCTCTCGATGCGTGCCAGCGAATATCTCGTGGAACAATCGAAGAAGGGAAACATATGAAGTACTTCTTGTGGATCATGGCGAGTTTGATGCTTTGGGCGGCCGACCCGCCCAAACAACCCATCGCCTTCAGCCACAAGCAGCATGCCGGCACGTTGAACCTCAAATGTGAGACGTGCCACACCAATCCGCCTCCGGGGGAGATGATGACATTTCCCGTCGAGGCAAAGTGCATGGGTTGCCATCAGGTGATCAAGAAGGATTCTGAAGAGATTCAGAAGCTCGCGAAGTTTTTCACCGACAAGAAGCGCGTCCCCTGGGTGCGCGTCTACCAGGTGCCAACCTTCGTCTTCTGGTCACACAAGACGCACATGGACGCTGGCAACACCTGCCAGGAG